>NZ_CP078143.1:341666-683333 GCF_019891395.1 Nitratireductor kimnyeongensis
CCGAACGACATCAGGTCCCGCCCGAGCGCCTCGTCAACCATGGAGCATTCGTCGATAATCACCATGGCTGCCTTGGCGATAGGGCTCTGCCGGTTGAGCGAGAACGTTGGAGAAATGGACGTGCGGCCCGTCAACTCGTCCTCCACCTCCTCCTCTCCACGCGGACGATAGATCAGCGAATGAATGGTGCGAGCATTGGTGGCACCGCGCGAGCGCAAAACCTGGGCGGCCTTGCCGGTAAAGGCAGCAAACTGAACATCGCCGTCCACATGTTCGGCGAAATAGCGCGCCAGTGTCGTCTTGCCTGTTCCGGCGTAGCCGAACAGACGAAAAATCTGGCTTTGCCCGGCTTTGAGCCAGCGGGCCACGGCGTTAAGCGCCGCATCCTGTTGCGGGGAGAATTCCATACGGCCCAGAAAGCAGATTCGCTCCCGCCTGAACAGGCCGCAACGGAGCTATTGATAAGGAGAAAAATCCCGGCCTGGCCAGGTGGTGACCGGAGGCTCCGGCATGACATCCTCTCCCAAATGGCTAGAGACGTGAAAGATGTCTTGCCAGAGTTCGTCGGTTCCCCTGTCACTTAGCACCCGGAGCATGACAAGATAACGTTTGCGTGCTCGCACACCACAGACCGGTGGCGAACGGAGGCTGTATAGCCTTCGCCACCGTTGGGCGCGCTCACGAACCACATAATAGCCGTTCCCGGCTGGATCCTCGAAACTCGCCTCGATGATCATACCGTGACGGAGCGGACGAACTTCCTTGACCGAAAGATCGTATCGGATCTCCGCCTTGTTGTGATCAACGGTAAAGCCTCCCCCAACGATATTGAGCAACGGCTTCTTGGCAGGTGGTTCATAGGTGAGCCAACCAATGGCGAACAGAACAATTGAAACCGCGAATGTGCACAGGAACAACCGCCAGGTCACCGTGGCTTCATCGAGTCTCGGCATCCGACCACTCCACCGCGCTGCGGGAAGCATTTAAGATAGCCAGCTAATATTTTATATGCAAGCAGGGAGGTTTGATTGCCGCCGCTTCAACTCGTCCTGGAGGTCAAACTCAAGCAGATGGCGCTAGCGAAGCATCGGCCACAGCGTCGCGGCAAGCGCGATGCCCATGGCGATGTTGAACCATTTGAGGCGAACGGGGTCGGCCAGAAAGCCGCGCAGTGCAACGCCAAAACCGGCCCAAACGGACACGCTCGGGAAATTCACGATGACGAAAGCGAAGGTCACGAGAAACACGGTTAGAAACGGTGCCGCCGGATCCGTGTAAACCGCCATCGCTGTGAGGGCCATCACCCATGCCTTGGGGTTGACCCATTGAAAGGCAGCTGCTTCGACAAACGTCATTGGCTCGCCTTTTCCTCCCCGCGCTTCTCCCAGTGCGCGCGACATTGCAATGCGCCAGGCGAGATAAAGGAGGTAAGCGCCTCCAACAATCTTCAAGACGGTGTGGAGTGCCGGAACCGCGGTGAGCACTGCGCCGAGACCGAAGCCAACAGCCAGAAGCAACGAAGCAAAACCGCCGGCAATGCCGAACATGTGCGGAATTGTACGGCGAAAGCCAAAATTCACGCCCGAGGCCAACAGCATGAAATTGTTGGGGCCCGGCGTGACAGAAGAGACGAAAGAGAAGACCAACAAGGCAAGGAAGACGTCGGGTGACATCCGTTTGCTCCCAGACAGCAACCCGGAGAGGGCATGAAGGTCAACATTATTGACCCGGTTTCCAGCGCAGGCCATGTGAAATTTGTCCCCCTGCGCCGGAAAATTGTCCCTCGTTCGGGCTGGTGCCCTACATTCCCTCCGGCCCCCGGTTCATTGCCGCAACACCCGTGCGGCAGACCTCCACCAGACCGAGCGGCTTCATGATGGCAATGAATTGCTCGATCTTCGAAACCCGCCCGGTGATCTCGAAGATGAAATGCTCTGTGTTGGCGTCGATCACCTGAGCACGGAAAGCGTCGGCAAGGCGAAGAGCCTCCACACGGTCGTCACCCTGCCCTCTCACCTTCACCAGCGCCAGCTCACGCTCCATCGGTCGATCATGGCCACGTTCGTCGGCCACCACCGAAAGATCAACCACGCGGTGGACGGGCACGATGCGCTCAAGCTGATGCTTGATCTGCTCAAGCACGTGGCCCGTGCCGCGCGTGACGATCGTGATCCGCGAAAGATGGCGCTCATGCTCCGTCTCCGAGACGGTCAGGCTGTCGATGTTGTATCCGCGACCGGAAAAAAGGCCGATCACGCGGGCAAGAACTCCCGGTTCGTTGTCCACGAGAACCGCCAGCGTGTGGGTTTGGGCGGCTTCCGTTTCCTTGGTAATGAAATAGGCAGAGCCGGTGGGTTGTAGTTGCGCGTTCATTGCGTGAATCTCTTCTGCAAAACCATTGTGTAACTGACTGAAATCAAAACACATCTCCACATTTTGAGAGGCGCCTCGACACCATCAGACCAACTGCCGGCCCTCTTCGTCGATCGCGTTGGCAACCGCTTCGTCGCTGGCTTCGTCGGGAAGCAGCATCTCGTTGTGCGCCTTGCCGGAGGGGATCATGGGGAAACAGTTGGCAAGGGCAGCCACGCGGCAATCGAAGATCACCGGCTTGTCCACCGCGATCATCTCACGGATCGCGTCGTCAAGCGCGGCCGGCTTGTCGCACCTGATGCCGTGACAACCATAGGCTTCGGCGAGTTTCACGAAATCGGGCATCGCTTCGGTATAGGAGTGCGAAAGGCGGTTTCCGTGCAGAAGCTGCTGCCACTGGCGCACCATGCCCATATACTGGTTGTTCAGGATGAAAATCTTGATCGGCGCGTTGTGCTGGACCGCCGCGCTCATCTCCTGAATGGTCATCTGCACCGAGGCGTCACCGGCAATGTCGATCACCAGCGCTTCGGGATGCGCAATCTGCACGCCGAGTGCGGCAGGCAGACCATAGCCCATTGTGCCCAGTCCGCCCGACGTCATCCAGTGATTGGGGGCTTCGAAGCCGAAATGCTGTGCCGCCCACATCTGGTGCTGCCCGACCTCGGTCGTGACATAAACATCGCGATCCTTGGTCAGTTCATAAAGCCGCTGGATCGCATATTGAGGCATGATCACGTCCTCATTCGGCCTGTAAGCCAGAGAATCGCGCGCCCGCCAGATATCGATCTGCGTCCACCAGGGTTTGAGTGCGGTCTTGTTGGGTTTGGCAGTCGCACGCCACAACCGCACCAGATCCTCGAGAATGCGTCCGGCATCGCCGATGATCGGCACGTCGACGTGGACATTCTTGTTGATGGAAGAGGGATCGATGTCGATGTGGATCTTGCGGGAATTGGGCGAGAACGCGTCGAGACGCCCGGTGATGCGGTCGTCAAACCGCGCACCGACACACAACATCACATCGCAATCGTGCATCGCCATATTGGCTTCATAGGTTCCGTGCATGCCCAGCATGCCGAGCCAATTGTCACCGGAAGCCGGATAGGCGCCCAGTCCCATCAATGTCGATGTGATCGGAAAGCCCGTGAGATCCACCAGCTCACGAAGCAAATGGCTGGCCTCCGGTCCGGCATTGATCACGCCGCCGCCTGAATAGATCACGGGCCTCTTGGCATGCGCCATCAACTCGATCGCTGCTTTGATCTGGTTGATGTCGCCCTGCTCCTGAGGCTGATAGCTGGTGCGGGGTGCCGTCTGCGGCGGCGTGTACGTCCCCTTGGCGAACTGGATGTCCTTGGGAATGTCCACGACAACAGGTCCGGGACGCCCCGTGGTCGCCACATGGAAAGCTTCATGGATGATCGCGGCGAGCTGGTTCACATCCTTCACAAGCCAGTTGTGCTTTGTGCAGGGGCGCGTGATGCCCACCGTATCGCACTCCTGGAAAGCATCGGAGCCGATCAGTGCCGTGGGCACCTGGCCACTGATGCAGACGAGAGGAATCGAATCCATTAAGGCGTCCTGCAGCGGCGTCACCGCATTGGTGGCGCCCGGCCCGGACGTCACCAGCATCACACCTGCCTTGCCGGTGGCCCGAGCATAGCCTTCGGCCGCGTGCCCTGCCCCCTGCTCGTGGCGCACCAGAATGTGCCGGACCTCTTCCTGCTGAAAGAGCTCGTCATAGATGGGAAGGACGGCACCGCCCGGATATCCGAAAATACTCTCGACCCCGTTATCCTTGAGCGCCTGCACAACGATTTCCGCTCCCGTCATTTCGTTGTGGGCGGATGTATCCGCTGCTGGCTCCGACACTGCCTTGTTCATCTTGTCTTTCCGTTCTGTCTACCGGCCCATTCTGTCCACCGGCGAAGTTGGTTTAGCTGCCCCGCGCCCCCAAGGAAACACTGGGCCAATAAAAAAGGCCCCCGAAGGAGCCTGTGTTTCGCGCATGGGAGCTTTCGCCAGACGGCTACGCCGCCTTGCCCATGCGCCTTCCTACGATAAGAATGTTTCGTGTCATCATGGCCGCGCACAATAAGGTTGCTTGAGCGGTTCGTCAACCGGCTAACGCAGACCAGTTCATCGGTGACGTTTACCCCTCCTCAACCATCCCGAAACACGTGGTCTTAACCTCGTACCCCTAGGCTTGTGGATTAGGGAAACTGGGGTGCACCATGTATTTGGAAGGCGGAACGACACAGGGCGAGGCCACATCGCAGGAGCGGCGCGCAGCCGATCAGCCGCGCCGGCGCCTGCTCGGTCATGTGGTTCACTGCGATGGTGCCCGTGCAACCATTGCTGCCGATACCGAAACAGACGATGCAGATCAGTCGAATTACTGGACTGTCGGCAAGATGATTTCCATCAATATGGGAACGACGCGTACTGTCGGTCTCGTCTATGCCGTCGAACGGCCGCAACATCGTTGGCGCGACGGCGAAGCCAATCCCATAGCCATCTCCGTCGAACTCGTTGGCGAGGTCCGGGATCGTGGTACAGAACCCGTCTTCGACCGAGGCATCACCGAGTATCCTCATATCGGTGCGCCAGCCCATCGTATTCGTTCACGCGACTTGAAGGCAGTGTATGACCTTGCGGGACGCCAGCAAGCGGTCATCGGAAAATTGTCGCAGGACGAAGCCATCGACGCGTGTATCGCTGTCGACGATACGCTCAATCGCCACTTCGCGGTCGTCGGCACCACGGGCGTGGGCAAGTCGTCCGCTGTTTCTCTTCTTCTTCGCAAAACCATCGCTTCCCGTCCCGACCTGCGGGTGCTGATCCTCGACCCGCACAACGAGTTCGCCTCCGCGCTGCCCGAACATGCGGTTCGGGTCGATACAAACACGCTCGACCTCCCCTTTTGGCTGTTTCGCCTGGAAGAGCTCGTGGAAGTTCTCTTCAGGGGGCGCGAACCCGTTTCCGAAGAGGTGGAGCTCCTGCGCGACCTCATTCCCCTCGCCAAGCATCTCTATCGAAATCCCGGCACGGCGGCTGCGCTGCGGCGCAACAACGATGCGGGCGGCCTGACGGCCGACACTCCCGTGCCTTACCGTATGGCCGATGTGCTCAAGGAGATCGATGAACGGATCGGTCAGCTCGAAAACAAGGTGGAACGCCCCCTTTACCGCAGCCTGAAAACGCGCATCGAAGCAGCTATCAACGACCCGCGCTACCGCTTCATGTTCGCTGCCCGGGTTATCGAAGACACGATCCACGAGACCATCGGCAGGCTTTTTCGTGTCCCGAGCCACGGCAAGACCGTGACCTGCTTCGAAATGGCGGGCATGCCATCGGAAGTGGTCAACTCTGTCTGCTCGGTCATGGCGCGTCTCGCCTTTGACCTGGCACTGTGGAGCGAAGGGAAGCTCAATCTTCTTGTCGTCTGCGAAGAGGCGCATCGCTACATGCCGGCCGATCCGCGCCTTGGCTTCGCACCCACGCGCCATGCGTTGGCGCGCATCGCGAAGGAAGGTCGCAAATACGGTTGTTATCTCGGCGTGGTGACCCAACGTCCGGGCGAGCTCGACCCAACGGTTCTCTCGCAGTGCTCCACTGTCTTCGCCATGCGGCTCGCCAATGATCAGGACCAGGCGATTATCCGTTCCGCGATTGCGGATTCGTCCGCCTCCATGCTCTCCTTCCTGTCTGCCATGGGCCGTCGGGAGGCGATTGCCTTTGGCGAAGGTGTGGCGACGACCATGCGTATGAAGTTCGAATCTCTTCCGCCACATGCCTTGCCCGGCGTTCGTGACAACGACAGGCACAAGGCCTCCAATCCCGAAGAGATTGATCGCGAAGTGGACCTCGCATCCATCGTCAACCGCTTGCGAGACACCGGGCGCGCTCCCCGCGGGCAGGTGGAGGCATCTCCGAATATCGGGGCGCCTGTCCCTGCCGGTCTGCAGGCAGGCGATCAGGGTTATTTCGCCGGTCAGGCCTCATACCCGGTCGAAACCGGCACAAGACCGTCGTCAGCCCTCCCCCCGTTGCGTTCCTCGGATGCATCGTCGCTCGCGCGCTATACAGGCGCGGCGCCCCTGCCCCGAGGAAAATTCGGGACCCGTTGATCGGTCAACTGTCCGCACTCAGGACACAGACACCGTCGTTTCCGCGAAACGCGCAGCGGAGCGAGCGTTTGACGGTTTTGCAAAGCATGTTCTTCGTGATGAGAAAGAGAAGCGCCGCAGCTCAGGCGCAAACCCGATTGCGTCCTAGGCGTTTCGCCTCATAGAGCATCTTGTCGGCGCGTCGATAGAATTCTTCGGCCGATTCCCGACCGTTCCAGATCGATAAGCCTACACTTATCGTCACCCGAATGTTCACGTTCGAGGTTTCGATAACAAGCGCCCCGACCGCACGTCGAATGCGCTCCGCCAGTTTCACCAGAGATTCATTGTTCATGTTCGGCGCAACGATGGCGAATTCCTCCCCCCCCATACGCGCCACCACATCGTGATAACGTGTCAGGTCTTTCAGGCAACGCGCCACTGCGCGCAGCACTTCATCTCCCACATCATGACCGTGCGTGTCGTTCACCTGCTTGAAGTGGTCGAGATCGAGCACCATCAGCCCGACGGGTTTTTCAATACGGCGGAACTCCTGAAGATATTCCCGCAGTGCATCGTCGAAAAAGCGCCGGTTCTGCATGCCTGTGAGACTATCTGTCAGCGCGGCGTGCTGGAGGGATTCCGATCGCGCACTGAGCGTTTCCGTCATCGCCCGCAACTTCCCTTCCTCTTGCACCTGGGTGCGGATCAGCGGATAGATGAAGAACAGGCCAAAAACGGTGGCTGTGGCAATCAGCACCCCTGAAACGAACAGGAGTTGTATGAAGCTTCCAAGCTGCTGGGGAACAGGAAACGTGCCGATACCGGAGCGTAAAAGCCAGTAGGCGTAGGCAAGCATTCCACCCGCTCCCAGAACGAGCGAAATGAATACAAAAAACGCCGACTCCGCTTTGTGGAAACGCATGCTGGCCCCGAACGACACCCTTTCAGCCGTTCTCGCACAGCCTTACTTACGCAAGGTTAATCTCCCCAAATAGAAGTCGCGATCACGGCTATTTGAGATTGTTTTTGATGAGGGCGATAAGATCCTCGGCTGAATTTGTGTGCCTGCCCATGGGCAGCCTCAACCACCGATCGTCAAGCTGATGCCGAAACCAGGTCGCCTGCCTCTTGGAATAACGGCGCGTAGCGGTTTTTGCTCGTGTGACGGCCTGCTCCAGAGTGCACTCACTCCGCAGATAGGCTGCCAGTTCGGGGACACCGATGGCCTTCATCGCAGGAAGGGATGCGGCAAGATCAAGCGCAAGGAGAGCTGCGACTTCCTCGAGGGCGCCGTCCGCTACCATACTGTCGAACCGACGCTCTATGCGATCAACCACAAAAGAGCGCTCCGGTTCAAGAACGATACAGGTGCAGTCCTCCCGCGAGAGCAATGGTTCGGTTGTTTCGTTTTGCCAGGCGCTCAGCGCCTTGCCCGTTGCATCGTGAACCTCCAGGGCGCGTGTGATACGCTGCCCGTCTGTGGAACCGATCGCGGCTGCCGCCACGGCATCACGCTCCGAAAGGAGACTGTGAAGCGCTTCGGGTCCTTCATCGGCAAGACGCTTCCGCCAGCGAATGCGCACGGGCTCCGGCACCGGCGGCGTCGGTGCGATTCCATCGAGAAGTGCACGAAAATAAAGCCCAGTGCCGCCCACAAAGATCGGGCGGCGATCCTTCAGAACATCCGTATCGAGCAGCCTGGAAACATCGTCCAGCCAGGCCCCTGTCGAATAGGCGACGGAAGGCGAGACATGACCATAGAGATGATGCGGCACCCTCCCCAGGTCATCTGCCCCCGGCCGGGCCGAGAGAACCCGTAGCATGTCATAGACCTGCATGGAGTCGGCATTGATGATCGCTCCCCCAACCTCCAGGGCCAGGCGCAGCGCCAGCGCAGACTTGCCGCTGGCCGTTGGCCCGGCTATCAGGATCGCATCGTTCAGCATGCCTGCCATTCAAGCTCCCGGAAAGCGCCCATGTCCCTCGTAGCCACCCTCATCTCACATCCGAAAAAACGCGCATTGACGCCGGACGTTGCGACTATGGCCATGAAGGCGCTCGATGCAAGCGCCATCGACTGGCTGGGGGAAAACCTCGCTTGTGATATCGTCCTGAAGCCAGGCATTGAGCCGAAAGCAGCGGATGCCATCCTGCGCGAAGCCCTCATCGATAGACCCGTGGACATAGCAGTGCAGAATGCTATGGGCCGTCGCAAAAAATTGCTGATCGCCGACATGGATTCAACCATGATCGATCAGGAATGCATCGACGAGCTTGCAGCCGAACTCGGGCTCAAGGAAGCTGTTGCGGAGATAACCCGTCGCGCAATGAATGGCGAGATCGCATTTGAGCCCGCACTGGAAGAACGCGTCGCTTTGCTCAAGGGCTTGTCCCTCGATGTCATCGACAGCGTTATTGAAAAACGCATCACGCTCGCTTCCGGCGGCCGGACACTGGTTGCCACGATGAAGGCGTCCGGTGCTTTCACCGCCCTGGTGTCGGGCGGCTTCGAGCAGTTCACCGGACCCGTGGGCAAAAAACTCGGTTTTGACACCCAACAGGCAAATCGGCTCCTCACGCACGAGGGCAAGCTCAGTGGTGAGGTGGCAAGGCCCATTCTGGGCCGTGCTGCCAAGGCGGAAGCACTTGATCGCCTCGCCGCACAGCATGGCATTTCTCGGCAGGACGTGCTGGCGGTCGGCGATGGGGCCAACGATCTCGACATGATCGAGCGGGCAGGCCTCGGCGTGGCACTTCATGCCAAGCCCGCCGTTGCCGCGCAGGCCGGTGTGCGCATCGACCACGCAGACCTCACAGCACTCCTGTTCCTGCAAGGTTTTCGGGAGAAGGAATTCGTCCAATGATCCTCCTGGAGACCGACCGTCTGGTCCTGCGCAATTGGAGCGAGGAAGATCGACCGTTTTTCCATCGCATCAATTCCGATGACACGATCATGGAGTTCTTCCCTTTCCGCAGGAACCGCGAAGAGGCGGATGCGGTCATGGACCGGATTCGTGACGGCATCGCGAAGAATGGCTTCGGGTTCGCGGCGGCAGCCCTGAAAAGCACTGGCCGGCCGATCGGGTTTGTGGGGCTGCACGAGACATCCGGCCTCGCCAACCTGCCGGCTGGGTCCGTTGAAATCGGCTGGCGGCTGGCACCGGAATTCTGGGGCAATGGTTATGTAACCGAAGCCGCCCGCGCATGGCTCGATTTTGGTTTCGACACGCTCGACCTTGAGGAAATCGTCTCTTTCGCAGTGACAGACAATCATCGCTCCATCGCGGTTATGCGCCGTATCGGCATGCACCAGGATGAAGCCGGCTCCTTCGATCATCCTGGTGTTCCAGAGAGCCACCCGCATCTGAAACCCCATGCGCTCTATCGGCTGACGCGGTCGGACTGGCGGGCGGCGCGCCAATAAAAATGGCCCGGTGGTCACTCCCACCGGGCCGCGTTTGATTTGACGTAAGCAACCGACGCTCAGTCCATCCGCAAAGTGACGAAACGCAGCTCACCATTCTTTGAGGCCAGCATCAGCAGTGCGTTACGGCGCCCCTGCCCTTTCAGCTCTTCGAGCCGGTCCAGCGCTTCCTTGGGTGTCGAGACCGTAGCCTGCGCGATCTCCACGATGACGTCGCCCGCGGCCACACCCTTCGTGGATGCTGGCGACCCCTCATCAACCTTGGTGATCACCACACCGCTTACATCGGCGGAAACTTCAAACTGCTCTCGCAGTTGATCATCCAGCGCGGCCATGTGCATTCCAAGAACAGCCGCCGACGACACCGCCTCGCTGCCGCCGGCAGACTTATCCTCCGGCGTCTCGGCAGAAGCCAGTTTCTCGCCGTCTTCGAGCCGTCCGAGTGTCACCCGCACGGTTTCCTCCTCGCCCTTGCGGACCACGACGACGTCCACGGCCTTGCCAACCGGGCTCTCGGCAACGATGCGCGGCAGTTCGCGCACATTGTCGACAGTCTTCCCGTCGAACTCCACGATAACGTCACCGGGCTGAATGGAGCCGTCATCCACCGGGCCGCCTTCTATGACACCGCTCACCATCGCGCCCATGGCTTTGTCCATGCCCAGGCTTTCGGCGATTTCGTCCGTGACTTCCTGGATGCGCACACCCAGCCAACCGCGCCGTGTCTCGCCGAATTCGCGCAACTGGTCCACCACCTTGATGGCCAGAGCCGAGGGGATGGAGAAGCCGATGCCGATGGAGCCGCCCGTGGGCGAAATGATCGCCGTGTTGATGCCGATCACTTCCCCGTCCATGTTGAAAAGCGGGCCGCCGGAATTGCCACGATTGATGGCCGCATCCGTCTGGATGAAATCGTCATAGGGACCGGAGCCAATTTCACGGTTGCGCGCCGAGACGATCCCGACAGTCACCGTTCCGCCCAGTCCGAACGGATTGCCGATCGCCATCACCCAATCGCCAATCCGCATTTTGTCGGAATCTCCGAACGGAACATCCTGCAATTTGCGCTTGCTCGGGTCGATCTTCAGCACAGCCAGATCGGTCTTGGTGTCAACGCCCAGCAGTTCGGCGTCGAGTTTACCGCCGTCGGTGAAATTGACGACGATTTCGTCTGCGCCGGAGATGACGTGGTTGTTCGTGACGACGATGCCTTCTTCCGCATCGATCACGAAGCCAGAACCCAGAGACTGCGCTTGACGCGGTCCCTGCTCATGTTCGGGCTCGTCCTGGAAGAAATCGTCGAAAAACTCCTGCAGCGGAGAGCCTTCCGGCAGCTTTGGCAATGGAACACGACCCGACCCGCCACCATCCGTGGAACGTGAGGTGGAAATGTTGACCACCGCGCCGGCCAGCCCCTCAGCCAGGTCTGCCACGGAAGCCGGGCCTTCCGCCCTGGCCTCCTGTGCCAGGATCAACGGAGTGGAGCTGAGACCACCCAGCGCGATCAGCGCGGCGACCGGTGCCACCCGCGTGGCGCGTAAAATCTTTGTCGGGAACATTGAGAGCGTTTCTCCAGATGGCTTGCTTGGTGGAACGGCCCGTAGCTGGAACGGTAAACCGGCACCCTAGCGGAACTTTGAGCTCAACACTGCCTGGATTCCATTAACAGGCATTTCACATCTGTATGATTGGGCCTGATTACGGCACGTTTGCGGCCCACACGGGAATTCCATGCGGGCCGCAAACTGTTTCATCCTCGAACGAGCCAAACCAAGGCCACCCCGAGTACCATGGCCGAAATGCCCGCCGTGCGAAGCGCGCTGTCCGGCATTTCGAGAACCTGCTCGGCCAGTTTTCTGGCCAGCCTCGGCATGCCGCCATAGACCAGACCCTCGATGACGAGAACCAGGCCCAGGGCGGCAATGAAATCGCTCATGTCAGCCGCCGGTCACTGTCCGGTGGTCGCGCCTTGAGCGGTCGGCGCTGACACGCGGGCCCCACCGCCACTGGAGTCATTGAAGAAGCGAAAGAACTCCGAATCAGGCGACAGAAGCATGGTGGTGCCGTCGGGGTTCAACGCCTGCTGATAGGCATTCATCGAGCGATAGAACTCGAAAAAGTCCTCATCGCGTGAGAATGCTTCAGCGAAGATCGCGTTCCGCTCGGCTTCACCCTCACCACGAAGGATCTCCGATTCGCGCTGCGCGGCAGCCAGAATCTCGACCACTTCACGATCGGCACGGGCACGAATGCGGGCTGCGGCCTCACGACCACGGGCACGCAGACGTTCAGCCTCCGCCAGACGCTCCGCCTTCATGCGGTCATAGGTCTGTTGCGAGACCTCGGCCGTCAGGTCGGTCCGCCGAATGCGCACGTCCTCGATCTCCAGCCCCAGCGATGCCGCGGCAGGCCGCAGTTCCTCGGCCACTTCACGCATCATGGATGCACGCTCTTCCGAAAGAGCCGCCTCGAAGCCACGCAGACCGTAGACCCGGCGCAGGGCCGCATCAAGACGGGTCCGCAGCCGCTGTTCAGCCAGTGCTACACTGCCCGAAACCGTCTGACGGAACCTGCGCGGATCGTTGATCGAATAGGCGATGAACGCATCCACCTCGTAGAACTTGCCGCCCGAGACCTGCACGCGGATATCGTCAAGATCGAAACGCATGATGCGGTCCTCGATGATCTGGACATTGTCCGCCTCGACAAAAGCGAAGGGCAGCTTGAAATAGAGGCCGGGTTCGGTCTTCACGTCGACGATTTCACCGAAACGAAGAACAATGGCCTGCTGCCGCTCATTGACGACGAAAATCGCCGAATAGAGCAGGAAGAGCAGAACCGCGCCAATGATGACGAGTATGGGAAGACGGTTGGACATTAGTTGCTCCCTCCCGCGGTTCCACGCGGCTGCTGCTGCGATTGCTGGCGAAGTTCGGGCAATGGCAGATAAGGCACAACGCCCTGTCCGCCATTCTGCTCGACAATCACCTTGTTCGAGCCCTGCAGCACCCCTTCCATCGTCTCCAGGAACAGACGCTTGCGCGTCACGGCTGGAGCCTTGGCGTATTCATCATAGACGGAGATAAAGCGCTGAGCCTCACCTTCCGCCTCCTGAACGACACGGTTCTTGTAAGCGGCCGCCTCTTCGCGGATCTGCGCGGCTTCACCACGCGCCTGACCGAGCTTCTGGTTGGAGTATTGGTTGGATTCCTCCACGAAACGGTCCTCGTCCTGTTCGGCGCGCTGCACCTCGTCGAACGCATCGGCCACTTCGCGTGGCGGTGCGGCATCCTCGATCGACAGTGCGTTGACCGTCAGCCCCGTCCCGTATTCGTCGAGCGCGGTCTGGATGGTCACCCGAACATCCTCGGCAATGCCCTGACGATCATCTCGGAAGATGTCCTGTGCCGGGCGCCGGCCGACAACCTCACGCATGGCGCTTTCGGCAACCTGGCGCAGCGTCTCGTCGGGGTTGGCGACGTTGAAGAGATAGGCAGCAGGATCGGCAACCTGATAGGCAACGGAGAACTTCACATCGACGATGTTCTGGTCGCCAGAAAGCATCAGCCCGCTGGAAGCCCCGCCCCTGGTCTGGCCGATATCCACCAGCCGCTCGGCAACGGAAGCCTTCTCCACAGTCTCGATCGGCCACCAATGGAAATGCAGACCCGGCTCGGAAAGCTCTGGCTTCGGTTTACCAAAACGCAATTCCACCGCCAGCTCGTCCGGCTGCACCGTGTAAACGGATTTGAACAGCCACAGACCCGCCAGCGCCAGAAGCACCAGACCGATCATGGCCGGGCTGATACCGCCACCGCCGGGCAGCGCGTTTTTCAGCCTGTCCTGGCCGCGTTTGATGATCTCTTCCAGATCGGGCGGAGATCCCTGCGGTCCACTCGGCCCACGCGGTCCCTGATCCCAGGGGCCTCCGTTATTGCCGCCGCCCCAAGGGCCGCCTCCGCCACTTTGATTGTTCCAGGGCATTCTTGTTCCTTTTCTCGATCCGGGTTCCGTCCGTCGAGGACAGCTCTCCCATCCGGTCAGTTATAGGTAGCGGCAAAAGCTCTTTCAACGCGGCAGCCCGCCGCGTTCCCCGCTCAGTTCAGCGAAAAGAGAGCCCTGCCCTGCCTCTTCAGCGTCGTTGGTAGACCACATAGGAGGTGGCGTAAACGTCCTTTTCGCCGGCAGGCACGTCCTCGCGAGACACCGCCTCCCAGATTTCGGGGGCAATTTCAGGGAACAGGGTGTCCCCCTCGATCTGCGCATCGACATGCGTGACATGCAGGCGATCGGCCTTGTCCATCGCTTCCCGATAAATCTGCCCGCCGCCGATCACACACACATCCGAACCGGGTTCGCCGGCCGCCGCGAGCGCAAGCGCCACGTCGAGCGACGACACGCATTCAGCCCCTTCGGCTACATAATCCGCCTGCCGCGTGACCACTATGTTGCGCCGGCCAGGCAGTGGCTTGCCGATGCTTTCCCAAGTCTTGCGCCCCATGATCACAGGCTTGCCCATGGTGATGGCCTTGAAGCGATTGAGATCCGTTGAAAGCCGCCAGGGCAGATCGCCGTCGCGCCCGATCACGCCATTCTCCGCCATTGCAACGACGAGTTCGACGCTCATCAGCATTCCTCCCTTTCAAACAGCAATCGGCGCGCGGATCGTCGGATCGGCCACATAGCCGTCAAGCCGGAAGTCCTCGAATTGAAACGCGAAGAGATCGGTCACGTTCGGATTGATCCACATGGTCGGCAGCGGCTTTGGCGTGCGAGTCAGCTGCTCGCGGGCCTGGTCGAAATGGTTGGAATAAAGATGTGCATCGCCCAGCGTGTGCACGAAATCGCCTGCCCGAAGCCCCGACACCTGCGCCACCATCATGGTCAGAAGCGCATAGGAAGCGATGTTGAAAGGCACGCCGAGAAAGATGTCGGCAGAGCGCTGGTAGAGCTGGCAGGAGAGCCGCCCCTCCGCCACATGAAACTGGAACAGGCAATGGCATGGCGGCAGTGCCATGGAATCGACCTCGGCCGGATTCCACGCCGAAACCACATGACGCCGCGAATGAGGATTGTCACGCAATCCTTTGAGAAGATTCGCGATCTGATCGATCTGCCCACCGTCCGGTGCCGGCCAGGAGCGCCATTGTGCACCATAGACGGGCCCGAGATCGCCATTCTCGTCCGCCCACTCGTCCCAGATCGAAACGCCGTTCTCCTTCAGATAGGCAATGTTCGTATCGCCCCTCAGGAACCAAAGCAATTCGTGAATGATCGAGCGCAGATGCAGCTTCTTCGTGGTGAGAACAGGAAAGCCCTCCTCCAGATTGAAGCGCATCTGATAGCCGAAAACGCCGCGCGTACCCGTCCCCGTGCGATCGTCGCGGTCGACACCGTTTTCGAGAACATGGGAAAGAAGATCGAGATATTGGCGCATGGCGGTCCGATTCGGGCTGGCGTTTCCGCCGCATCATAAAGCAGCTGACCGGCACGAGAAGGGCCGGCACTGCAAATATCGGTCTCGTCCACACGCCCAAATGAAAACGCCCCCACCGGCAGGGAGGAGGCGCTTGAAGGTCAGGTCGCGTAGCAGCTCAGAGGCTGGACAGTTTGCCCAGATGCTTCGCCACCAGATAGTAGAACGTCACGCGGCTTTTCGAATTGTCGCCGGACATCGTCTCGCAGACCTTTTCGATGATGGAATCGCACTTGGCACCATCGGTTTCGCCAAGCTTCTTCATGCACCAGCTCTCGCGCACGCGATCCAGTTCACTGGAATCGCTGCACGAAACCAGAGAGGAGTCCCGGTTGCGCAACGCGATACCAAGATGCTTCACGATCTTCTTGACGACGTCTTCGTCAGCGGTTGCATCATATTTGCGGACATCCGCGAGATAATCGGCCATGATTTTTCCCTCGTTTCAAATCGTGGGCCCCCTTCGACACGATCCGGCCAACAACGCAACCTCAACGTTTGCCAAAGTTCTTCCCACACCATTGCAGACATTCCGCAAAGCATGACGTCAAGTCAATGCCGAAAAGACTTTTCGCCAGAAACCCCCTTTTCTTACTGTGGAGGCCTCACTATATTCGCACCGTCGGCTCGACCGACTATGGCGATAAACTGCCGGTGTAATAAACCATTCGGACCCGGGGGCAGTGCCCGGCGCCTCCACCACAAACCGTCGAAGACCATGCGTCCGCTGACGGCTTCTGATGGGGGCGAAACAGGATCGACGAGGGTGTAAAGATCGGACTTTCGCTCGGCATGATACCACCGTTATCGGGTCAAACCAGTAGTTGCAAACGACAACTATGCGGAGGCACGTCTCGCTGCTTAATGCAGTGCGACAGCTTCACTTAAACTCCTGAGGGTTCGCACCTTCAGGCGGGGTTCGGAGGCACCTGGCAACAGAAGCCTCCACTCATCCCCCTTTTTTCAGTTGTCCGCTTTCCCGCCGTTCCGCCGGGCGCTTTTTCTTGCCTCCAGAAAAAAAGGGGGCGCCAACGCGCCCCTTGTCAACAGACCTGTCAGGTTCACCGATTTCATTCCGCGGCAGCCCGCGCAGGCTGTTCGTCACGCCCCAGTGTCAGTTGGGTCAATGCCAGCGCAAGCACAGCGCAAACGGCGATGCTCGTCGCCATCGGCAATGGCGTGCCGTCGAAAAACAGGCCCGAGACAGCCATGGCCGCAGCCCCGATGGCAAAATGCAACGTTCCCATCAGCGCCGAGGCCGTTCCGGCAATTGTGCCGTGATCATCCATCGCAAGAACCGAGGTGGTTGGGATGACGAGCCCAAGGAAGCCGTAGCCCACGAAAAGGAATGAGGCCAGCACCCACAGCGACTGCAGGCCGGATGCCATGACAGCCAGCATGGCCACGATGGTCGTCGCGTAGGAGATGACAGCCACTCGCACGACACGCCGCAAACCATATCGCTCCGTCAACCGTCCCGTGAGCTGCGACATGGTGAAAAATGCCACCGCGTTGATGGAAAAGAACACGCTGTAGAGCGTCGGCGACAGGCCGTAATGGTCGATCAGCACAAAGGACGAATTCGACAGATAAACGAAGAAGCTGGAGATACCGAACCCTCCGATGAAGGTCAGCCCCATGAACTTCCGATCCCCAAGGAGAAAACGGTAGCCGGCAAGCGCCGTTCGCAACGAACTGCCTTTCCTCTGCTCAACAGGCCTTGTTTCCTTCAGCGCGGTAGCGAGAAGAACAAGGCCAAGCACTGCAGCGATGGTCACGGACCAGAACACAGCTCGCCAGCCGAGTGTGGCTATGATCAAACTGCCCGTGAGCGGTGCCAGGATGGGCGAGATGGAGAAGACCAGCATCAGGAGCGACATCAACCGTGCGGCTTCCGTACCGGTATGAAGATCGCGCACCACTGCGCGCGGCACGACCATTCCGGCCGAAGCTCCCAGCCCTTGCAGAAACCGGAACGCGATCAGCATCTCGATACTGCCGGCCAGCGCCGAACCGATACTGCCGATGATGAAAACCACCAATCCGGCATAGAGCGGCACTTTGCGGCCCACCATGTCGGAAATCGGCCCAACAATGATCTGGGCCAACCCCATGGATAAAAAGAACACCAGAAGAGACATCTGCACCGGTACGGTTTCCGCTTTAAGGTCTGCGCCGATGGACGGCAAAGCAGGCAGATACATGTCAATGGCAAACGGCCCAACGGCCGTCAAAAGCCCCAGCACCAGGGCGATGCGTAAAAACCTTGCAGTCATGGATAGGCACTTTCAAATATGGCGGATGCCCTGAAGACATCGCTTGGCAGACAGAGATTCCGGCTAGGGCCGGTGGCGTAAAATCCGCCGATTTCTTGAGATGAGCTGCTTATAATTTTTGACAACCTTGTCTAAAAAGTCAATCACGCCTATACTTTTTTCATGAACGTAATGACAGCTACTGACAGCTTCCCGACGCGCGGACACGCGGCCAAGCGCCTGTCCATTCTTGAAGCGGGCGCGCGCGTTTTCTGCCGGGAAGGCTATGCCGGCGCCAATATCGACATGATCTCTGCAGAGGCAGGTGTGTCGCGCCAGACCGTCTACAATCATTATGGCGACAAGGATAAGCTGTTCGCAGCCGTCGTGACCGAGGTCACCCGGCGCTGCAACGCTCGCAGTTTTGAAGTGCTGGCAACCTTTCCCGATCAGCCCGACAACCTTGAAAAGGACCTCGTCGCCTTTGCAATCCGTCTGACACAGAATTGCCTGTGCGACGAGGATGGGAAGTATCTGCGCAAGCTTATTCAAGGTGAAGGCGAGAGGCACCCTCAACTCTTTGCAAGCTGGCGCATCGACGGTCCCGGCAAAGTCTGGTCTGCGCTTGCTGCCCGCTTCGCCCGTCTCGCCTATGCGGGACACCTCGATCTCGACGATCCCGACATTGCGGCGCGTCAATTCCTTGCGCTCGTGAACACCGAACTGCAGATTCCAATGCTTTTCGGAGAGAAGCTGGAGAACAAACGCCTGCAAAAAACGGCCGCATGCGCAGTCAGAACCTTCCTGCGGGCCTATGGCAGTAAGCGGTCGGACGACCAGGAAATACCGCCAGGCGGCAACGCTTTGCGCGCTTGACGCTGCGGAACCCGGCTTTTGCCGGTTTACCTGAGCACAGTCCTTGATTAGAGGTAGGTCGAAGATTCACAAACCGGTTCCTGTTGATGGCCGAAGACCGCATAAGATACGATATTCTCGCTCAAGACGCTCTGCGTGGCGTCATGCGCAAGGTTTTGACAGAAGTTGCGCGCACCGGGCTGCCTGGTGAGCACCACTTCTTCATCACCTTCCTGACCCACGCTCCAGGCGTCCGCGTTTCATCTCGGCTCCGTGAGCGTTATCCCGAGCAGATGACAATCGTATTGCAGTATCAGTACTGGGATCTGAAAGTCAGCGAGACCGGCTTTGAGGTCGGCCTGTCCTTTGCCGACGTTCCCGAAATGCTGAGCGTACCCTTCTCTGCTGTCCGCGGCTTCTACGATCCCTCGGTCAACTTCGAGCTCGAGTTTGATGTCAAGCCGGAGCAAGGCGAGCATTCGGCGGACATCACGGAGGTCTACCCCGAGGAAGCTGCGGAAGAACCGCAAAAGCCAGCGACCAAGAAGAAGCCTGCCAAAAAAGCCAGGAAAGAAAAAGCGGAGGCTGAGAACGCTTCTGAACAGGAAGAAGCTCCCGCATCAGAAGGCAAAGGGGCCGAGGTCGTCTCTCTCGACGCTTTCCGAAAGAAGTGACGATGGGCGAACTGGTCAATCTCAGGCAACGGCGCAAGCGCCGGGCCCGCGACGAGAAAGAGCAGCGCGCCACGGAAAATCGCATCCTTCATGGACGCACCAAAGCCGAACGCACTCGGGAAGAAAGCGCAAAGGCACGCTCCGTCTCCCTGCTCGAAGGGCACAAACGCGAAGAGAATCGGGACGACAGCCCCAAATGAGCCGAATAGCCAAGCGTTCGGTCAGCATACGTGGCCATAGGACTAGCGTTTCTCTGGAAGAGCCCTTTCTCGTCGAACTGGAAAGCATCGCACAACGCAGAAACATCTCGTTGGCGGCGTTGATTGCCGAGGTGGATGCCGGTCGTAGAGAAGACAACAATCTCTCCTCCGAATTGCGGCTCTACGTCCTTCAGGATCTGAAAACCCGGACGCCCTACGACGCCTGACCCTCAGTTCACCCCGCCGTCTGCGCCCAGAAGTTCGCGCAGCCTTTCGGGTGAAAGGTTCTTCGAGCGGAAGAATTCTGAAACAGCATCAGGCGAATTCGCGCCTTCCGGAGCCTCCAGCGGCGCTCGTTCGATTTCTGAGGGTGTAGCGCGTTCCCCGGGAACATTTTGCTGCTGGCGCTTTCGCGCTTCTGCAGCACGGCGCGCGGCTTCGGCGTCTCGTTTTGCCTGTCGGCGCGCGGCTTCCTCCGCCTCACGCTTCTGGCGCAGTTCGCGCTCCAGTCTCTGGCGCTCTGCTTCTGCCCGCTCGCGCTCGGTCTGCAGTGCCGCGAAATAACGTGCCTCTCGGCGCAGTCTCTGTTTCTCCAGAAGCACCGACTGCATTCGCTCCACCCGCACCTGCTCGCGCTCCAGCGCCCGCTGGGTCAAAAACTGCGCGAGCGGACCAACTGAAAGCGACAACTTCACATCTGCGAACGGCCCCGCTGCCGCCACATCCACACGAGGCTCCGCACCCACAACGGCTTCGAGACCAGCGTCGAAGACCAGCGCCCCGTCCGTAGCCACCGTCATGCGCTGCAAATCAGCCGAGGCCGACGTGGTCAGGATCGCGCCCTCCGCTTCGAGCCGCATCGGCGGTGTGCGTGCAACGCCCCCTGCAATGGTGAAGGCGAATTCGGTGCTCCCCACATGAAATTCGCCATCGCGGATGAAAGGTGGCGCGAAAATCTCGGTCTGCGCGGCGTCGATCTCATTGCCCAGAACATCCGCCTTTTGAAGGATCATCGGCAACGCCTGCGGGTTGAGATCGCGGATACTCAGATCGTTCAAGGTGACCGAGCCGGATCCAGTCAATGCCGAAGCCATGCCGTTCACCGTCTTGCCGCTGGCGGTCACGCTGGCATGTCCACTGAGACGCCCCTGAAGGCTCCCCTGCGGCATGAGCGCGTCCAACGCCGTGTCCTTAAGCCCGATCTGCGCCGTCAGCAGGCCTGTCCCGGCATTGTTCTTCAGCGTCGCAAAACCTTCGATCGAACCGTCAAAGGCTGCCGCCTTCAGATCGGAAACCGTCAGTCCCTCATCATCGAGTTTCAGCTTCAGGCTGGCCTCCTGCCCGGCCGAGAGGAAGCCGGCCCAGAGCGCGTCCGTCTGAAGGTCGAGATCGGCTGCAAACGGCAGATTGACATCGCCACCGAACGGTTCTTCGGGCCAGGCCCCGCTCTCCTCGCCTGACAGTACACCCGGCCCAAGAACGAGCTCCGCCGCCGGCGCAAGGTCAAATCGCGCCAGGCGAAGGGCCCCGTCGACGCGCGGCTTTCCGCCATCGCGCAGAATGTTGAAATCGCCACTCAAATCCGTTCCGGCCACCGCACCTGAGAGGCCGGAGAGCACGACAACCTCCTCGCTCCACTCTAGAGCCGCTGCCAGCTCAACCGGCAGCCCAAGCCCGAATCCCGGCAGCACAACGCCGCCTACGGCCAGCCATGGCTCGATATCATCGCTCTCCACCTGCACCTTGCCGGACAGCGCAGGAGCTGAAAGCGCATTGGCAAGTTCTCCGTCGAATGATGCGGCAAACCCCTCACCCGAAACCGCAGCCTGTGTGCTCACCGCGTCTGCCAGCGAACCCGAGGCGGTAAGTTCAAGCTTCGCATCGCCGACCAGCCCGAGCGGGAGCGCCGGCAGGCCGGCGAGCCCGTAAAGCACCGCGGCATCGTCATTTCTGGCCGTCACGGAAAGCTTGAATTCACCCTCAAGCGGATCGTCCCGGGGGCTGCGATCGGAAAGCGAAAAGCTGAGATCGGTGCCCCCGGCTTCCCCTTCCGCGCTCACCGCGAGCCCCACCGTGCCGTCCCTGTTGTTGGCCGCGCTGGCGACAAGGTTGATTTCCGCATTTTCAACCAGCCCCGGAAAGGCCTGGGTCCGCTGGGCAATAGCCCCCAGAACGCGGTTTTCAGGGAAGCGGCCGGCCGCCATCGCCGCCAGATCGGCAAGATCGGTCGACAGGATCGTTGCATCGATCTGCCCCGTCAGCGCGGTGGAAAAATCGCGAAGCTGTCCGGTGGCACTGATCTGGGCGCCGGCAAGCCCGCCCAGCGTCAGCCTGTCGATCTCAAGGACGCCCGCGCGCAGGCGCAGCGCTGTGTCGACCGTTTCTGCCTCAACACCAGCGGCAGCAACAGGTCCCGCCTTCACGGCGAGATCCACATCATGTCCCGAAAGCCTGTTCACACCGGCATCGTTCACGAAAAGCGAGGCAAAGGCCCGGATGCCGTCGAGATCGAGCGCCTCACCCTCCAGCGCAATATCCAGAGAGGGTTTTGCATCATCCGGCGCCTGCCGTTCCACACGGCCGTTGAAGCGTGCACCGCCCAGGATCAGCTCCAGCGTCTCGAAGGTCTGTGCGCGCCGTGAAAGATCCACCTCGGCACTGAAGCCAGCGGAAGAGAGGCGACGGATTGCATCATCCACATCACGCGAAATCCAGGCGGCAAAGCCCGATGGCTGTGCGATCGCAAGCAACATGCGCCCCTCAAAGGCAAGGGCATCGCGCGTGGTCAAAAGGCCGCTGGCTTCCAGTCGCGTCCGGCCCGGCAGGGTCGCGGCCACCGAGCCGATCGACCAGCCGCGCTCCGCAGGCTGCGCCCGCAGTTCGATGTTCCGGATCGTTGTGTCGCCGGCCACGATGGCTGGCAGATTGAGCGCGATCTCACCGGGGATACCCGGCGCCGGCAAAGCGCGCATCATATCCGCAAACGCGTTGAAGCGCGCGTTGAAGTCCAGACCGGCAATAGAGCCGCTTTCCCCCTCCTCCGGTTCAAAACGAAGCTGGGCTCCGTCCGCCTCGACCAGAAAACGCGGCGCGGCACCAAACTCGATCCGCGCCTTGCCCTCAGCGCTATAGGGAGCATCAACCGGCCCCGTCTCGAAGCGAAACGCGTCCACAGCCAGCCGATCATGTCTGAGATCGAAGCTGCCGGTCAGTCGATTGCTCGCTGCAGCCGTGGTGAGTACCGGAGGTTGCCCATCCTCCTCGCGCAACTCGGCCACCGTCTCTTGGCTATAGGTGTTCAGCGCAAAGGTGCCGTCATAATAGGCGGCTTCGTTCTCGATGCGCGCCTGGCCGTCCATTGCGAGCCTGACGGGAAGATCCTCAGGCAAAGCGTCGATCCGCAACCGCATGCGCCCGTCATCCCCAAGCGTGCCCGTCGAAACGGAAACCCGCATTGGCAAACCGTCGAAAGCGAGCGATCCGCCGATCCGCCAGGGGCCTGCCAGGCTGCGTGCGGAAAGCTCCGCATCGATATCGGACACCTGATGAATCTGCCCACTCACTTCATGGCGAAGCGTCACCGAGCCATCGACGATGCTGACGCTTTCAAGCGTTACCTGCCGCGGGTCGAACGGGCCGGAAGGGCGCACGGCCCAGTCGATGCCCCCATCTGCCGCCACAGAAATACGCGCCTTCGGCCGCGTGAGCTGCATGTCGAAAATCAGCACCTCGCCACGCAGAAACGGAGCAAGTTCGGCGTGCATGGAGAATTCATCCACCGTCATCCCCGGCGCATCCGGCGTTTCGCCGGCCACAACCACTTCGGTGAAGGTCAGCGAGGGGAACGGCAGAAGCCGCGCCCGTGCGGAGCCCTCCACCCGAACATCGCGGCCAAGCACCCGCCCCGCTTCGCGCTCAAACGCGGATCGGTAATGATTCCAGTCGATGAAATAGGGGGCGACGAGCGCCGAAGTGAGCGCCAGCACCACAAGTCCACCGAAGAATACAAAAAGCCGGGCCAGATTGCTCTCCCTGGTTCAAACGCCGTTGGCCTACACTAGTGCAATTCCAGAAAAAGTGGAAACCGGTTTTCCGCACGGAATTGCGTAAAAACAATGAGTTAGAACGCTTTCACGGTTCAACGATATAAAGACTCTATCTCGTTCGCTCTCGTCGACATTAAAGCGCCAGTCGGCCATATGGTCGCACAACGGATTGCTTATAATCGCCTGGAGCCCACGACCTTGCCCGGATTCATGATGTTGAGCGGATCAATTGCCTGTTTGACCGCCCGCATCACGTCTACCGCGTCACCGAGCTCTTCCTGCAGAAAGCGCATCTTGCCCTGCCCGATCCCGTGTTCGCCCGTGCAGGTGCCATCCATGGCGAGCGCCCGCTTGTTGAGACGGGCAACAAAAGCTTCCGCCTGCTCGATTTCCTTCGGGTTGTCCATGTCCATCAGCACGAGCACATGAAAATTGCCGTCGCCCACATGCCCGAGAACCGTGGCCATCAGCCCCTGCTCCTCGACATCCGCCTCGGTTTCCAGAATGCATTCGGCCAGCCGCGAAATGGGGACGCAGACATCGGTCGAGATGCCACGCGTTCCCGGGCGCAAAGCCACACTGGCCCAGTAGGCGTTGTGGCGTGCCTTCCACAGCTTGGTGCGCTCCTCCGCAACACTCGTCCAGTGAAACGGACCGCCGCCGAACTCTTCCGCAATCTCGCCAAAGGTTTCAGCCTGCTCCTTTACGCCGGCATCGCTTCCGTGAAACTCGACAAACAGACAAGGGCTTTCAGGGTAGTTCAGGTCGGAATAGGCGTTGATCGCCTTCATCGCGAGCGCGTTGACGAACTCGATGCGTGCCACCGGCACCCCTATCTGGATCGTCGTGATCACTGCCTGGCACGCCGACTCCACGTCTGGGAACGGGCACACACCACCTGAAATCGCCTGAGGGATGCCATAGAGTTTCAAAGTCAGCGCAGTGATGATGCCCAGCGTCCCCTCGGCACCGACCAGAAGCCGCGTGAGATCGTAGCCGGCCGATGTCTTGCGCGCGCGCCGTGCCGTGGTGATCAACCGACCGTCGGGCATGACAGCCTGCAGGTTCACCACATTGTCACGCATCGTGCCGTAGCGGACTGCATTGGTCCCGGAAGCTCGCGTCGAGGCCATGCCTCCCAGGCTCGCATTGGCACCGGGGTCTATCGGGAAAAACAGGCCCGTATCGCGCAGGTAATGGTTGAGGTCCTCGCGCGTCACACCGGGCTCCACGGTGCAATCCAGATCCTCGGCATTGACCGAGAGAATGCGGTTCATGTTCATCAGGTCCAGCGAGATCCCGCCACCTGGCGCATTCACGTGGCCCTCCAGCGAAGAGCCGGTTCCAAAAGGAATGACAGGCACTCGATGCTCGGCGCACATACGCACCACATCTTGAACCTCCTCGACATTGTGGGGTGCGAAAACAGCATCCGGCAATTGTGGAGGAATATAACTCGTGGAATGGGCATGCTGTTCACGAACCGAATGTCCGGTAGCCAGCCGCTCCCCGTACCGCTGACGCAAAAGGTCCAGCACAAGCCGCACACCTTCGTCGTTCCTTGCAACCTGTTCCAATTCCGCGAGCGCCATTCAGCTTCTCCAATAAGGTGGTCCAACCCTTGCCGCACAGGACCGTTTTCGTTTCTATCCGAATCTGATGCAAGTCGAACATAGTCCGCAGAACAGGGATAGAGAAAAACAATGCCAGACGAAGCACGTTATTGCTCATCTGTCTTCGAGCTGCAGAAGGATTGGATCGACTTCAACGGTCATCTGAACATGGCCTATTACACGGTACTTTTCGACCGCGCCTATGAAGAAGTGTCGGAAGAGTTTGGAATGGGTGCCCGATATGCGGCAGAGCGGCGCCTGACCACCTACACCGCGGAAATCCACCTTTGCTACCTGCGAGAGCTTCATCTCGAAGACAGGGTTCGGGGCACCTTTCAGCTCCTCGATCACGACGAAAAGCGCCTTCATTCCTATCAGGAGCTACGCCATGCCGAAGAAGGCTGGCTGGCGGCTACCTGCGAGACACTGACGCTGCACGTCGATATGTCCGGCCCGAGGGTCACCCCCTTTCCCGCCGACGTGCTTGGCCGCATCGAAACGATGCATGGGTTGCATAAATCGCTCCCGCTACCGGAACAGGCCGGCCGCTCCATCGCCATCCGTCGCCGGACACGCTAAGCTTCCTCATGCCCCTTCTAAAACTGATAAAGCGTCTGCCACAGATTCTCCGAACGTGGATCGAGCCGAATATCAGCGCCTTCCTGGAGGCGCGGCTGCCACTGGTCTGGCTCCTGTCGCTGCTTCTCGGGCTCGCAGTGGCGGTCGCGGCCATTGCGTTCCGCGAGCTGATCGGTTTCTTCCAGCTCTTTTGGCTCGGCACCAGTTCGGAGCGCGTGCTCACGGCCGCCCTCTCCCTGCCCTGGTACTGGATCATGGCAGGACCCGTGGGCGGGGGGCTCCTGGTGGGCATTCTCCTCACACGGCTTGAAGCCCGGCGTACTGGAGCTGTTGCGGATGTGATCGAAGCGCGTGCCTTGTCGGGGCGCAAGCTCAGATTTCGAGAGGGCCTGCTTTCCGCTTTCGTCACCGCCCTCTCACTCGGTTCGGGCGCAAGCGCGGGGCGCGAGGGCCCTGTAGTCCATCTGGGTGCCGTTCTGGCAACGGCCATTGCATGGCGCGCCAACCTGCCCGAATGGTGTCGGCGCACCCTTTTGGGCGCAGGTGTTGCCAGCGCGATTTCCGCCTCCTTCAACGCTCCCATTGCCGGCGTTCTATTTGCGCATGAGGTCATTCTCGGCCACTACGCCATGCGTTCCTTCGTCCCCATCGTCATTGCCTCGGCCGCTGGCGCGGTGGCATCCCGGCTGTGGTTCGGGAGCGCCGCCGCGTTCCTGGTCCCCACGCACCAGATCAGCTCTTTCTGGGAGTTCCCCGCCTTCGCCCTTCTGGGGGCCACGGCTGCCGTGGTGGCGATCCTCTTCCAGTTCTCGCTCTTCGTCTCGGACTATGCTGCCCGCGGCATCCGTATCCCGCTCTGGACGCGTCCCCTTGTCGGAGGCCTGATTGTCGGCGGGATTGCCGTCGTCTTCCCGCATGTGCTCGGCGTCGGCTACGAAGTCACCGATATGGCTCTGTGGAACCGTCTGCCCCTTATGACCTTGCTGGCGCTGATCGTTGTGAAAACGGCCGCCACTTCCATAACGCTTGCCATGCGCTTCGGCGGTGGCATCTTCTCACCAGCTCTTTTTCTCGGTGCTCTGACCGGAGGTGCATTCGGGATCATCGCCGCATCGGTCTTCCCGACCATGGCTTCCAGCGAGGGGCTTTATGCCATTCTCGGCATGGGCGCCGTGGCCGGCGCCGTCCTCGGGGCGCCCATCTCCACCACGGTCATCGTTTTCGAACTGACAGGCGGATATGAACTTTCCATCGCCCTTCTTCTGACCGTCGCCGTCGCTCACGGCATCACCCAGACGATTCATGGCCATTCTTGGTTCCAGTGGCAGCTCGAGATGCGCGGTCTTTTCCTCGTCGAGGGCCCTCACCGGGCGCTCGGCCAGTCCATTCGCGTCATGGATTTCATGGAGCCGCTGGATGAAAAGGAAGAGCCGGTCACATACGATCCCGAGACCGGCGCCCCTTCACTCAAACCGACCGATACGCTCGAAGCCTCGTTGCGCGCATTCGACAAGGGCGGACACGACCGCCTGCCGGTGGTTGATCTGAAGGACCCCAGCGAGGTCATCGCCTTCGCCAGCCATGTTCGGGCGCTGCGCTTCTTCAACCGCGCTCTCGTGGACATGAGCGAGGAAGAGCACAGATAGGCTGCAGGAACACCAGGTTCCGGCTGCAACCATGAACGCAGGGTTTGTTAACCATACCGGTTAAGGCATCAGCTTTGCACAAGTTTAACCATGCCATCCGCTTGAAGCGCCGAAGCGGCACGCCGACCATCCTGCCTGAACGCATTCGATTCGTGGTTGTCGGAAAGCCGGTGTTGAACGAGGAAGCCAAAGCCCTGTCAGATGGTCTCGCGCACTCACACGAGATCACGGATTACGACTTCTGGCGCGCGCTCAAATCCATCGAGGACGAGCTTTATTGGCTCGAACGAAACCGCAGGCCGATCCCCATCGACCTGATCTATGTTCGCGCCATCGTCCGCACCGCGCGCCAGAAGCGCCTTTTCATCGCCTGGGATCCTGCGCCCATTGACGAATATTGAGGTTCAGGACAGGTGTTCCTTCAGGAACGCCACCGTTCTCTCCCAGGCCAGATCCGCCGCTTCCTTGTCATAGCGGGCTTCCGACGTGTCGTTGTTGAACGCGTGGTTGACACCGTCATAGACATGGATCGTGAAGTCCTTGCCCGCTTCTTCAAGCGCGGCTCGGTAAGCGTCGATCCCCGCATTGATGCGCTCGTCGAGCCCGGCATAGTGAAGCAGCAACGGCGCTTCGATTTTGGCAACCTCAGCCGCATCTGCCTGACGCCCGTAATAGGCCACACCTGCGTCAAGCTCGGGATCGTTCACGGCAAGCTGGTTCACCAGCCCCCCACCCCAGCAGAAGCCGATTGCGCCGACATTCCCGTTGGTCGCATCATGTCCGGCAAGAAACGCCTGCGTTGCAACCGCATTGCCCACGGTCTGGCCGCCTTCAAGCTGACCGATCATGTCGCGCGCCTTGTCCTCGTCTTCTGGCGTACCGCCCGACGGCGACAGAAAGTCAGGCGCAAGCGCTACGAAGCCTTCAAGCGCCATGCGCCGTGCCACATCACGGATATGCGGATTGAGACCACGGTTCTCGTGAATGACGATCACCGCCGGAAGTTTTCCGTCGGCTCCGGCCGGGCGGGCGAGGTAACCCATCATTTCCCCACCTTCACCGGCATAGGTGACTTCTTCCGCGGTGAGGCGATCATCATCTTCAGCCACCATGGCCGCCCGCGCGGAATTGGCGGCGAGCATGGGCGCGATGGCCGCCGCTGCAGCCCCCGAACCGGCAAGCTTGGTCAATCTGTTCATGAAGGCACGGCGATCGAGCGTGAGATGCGTGTATTCGTCATAGGCGTCGATCATCGCCTGTGTGATCTTCGGCTGATCCTGCATGAAATCACTCCCGATTGTTGTCAGACCCCGCTGGGCAAAGACTATCGTCCCTGTGGCTGAGGTCCACTCACACCCGCGTGAGCGACGGCAGACTTTCGCTCACGACCGCCGATGCCTATATCTTCGGGAGCAAAAGCTAGGAGCGATCCTCATGTGGTCCATCGGAGAATTATCGAAGCGGGTGGGCGTGAAAGTGCCGACAATCCGGTATTACGAGGAGACCGGCCTGATCGAACCGCCTGAACGCTCTTCCGGCAATCAGAGGCGCTATGGCCGCAACGCGATGGACCGCCTGACTTTCATCCGGCATGCCCGCGATCTCGGCCTCGGCATCGACGCCATTCGCTCGCTGATCGAGTTGAGCGGGCATCCGGAAAAGCCTTGTGAGACGGCCGACAGCATCGCCCGCGAACATCTTGGTGAGGTGCGCGAGCGCATCGCCCGCCTCCAGAAGCTCGAACAAGAGCTGCAACGCATTGTGGACAGTTGCGACAGCGGCACGGTCTGCGATTGCTACGTTCTTCGCGCACTGTCCGATCATTCGCTTTGTGAAAGCGACCACTGATCATCAGAACGGATGAATTTGCCGGCTGTCAGCATCTTGGTTCATGGGCTGCAAACCGGTACAAATGGAAAACATCCTTGGGCTTTGCCCCCCGAATCACCATATGCAGGTCCGATGTCCGGCTTTCCTGACGATATTCCGTTCTTCGACGAGGACGACCCGACCCCGCCTCCCCCGGCAGCGCAGAAGCCGTCCGGCATTGCCGCGCGCGCCATGGCCGCGCGCTCGGGCGGTCCCGACACGCGCTATCTCGATGCACTCAATCCCGAACAGCGGCTTGCCGTCGAGACGACCGAAGGCCCCGTCCTGGTGCTTGCGGGTGCCGGCACCGGCAAGACCCGCGTTCTGACCACGCGTATCGCGCATATCCTGGCCTCCGGCCGCGCCTATCCCTCGCAGATTCTCGCCGTGACCTTCACCAACAAGGCCGCGCGCGAAATGAAAATGCGCATCGGCACGCTGGTGGGCGAAGCCATCGAGGGCATGCCTTGGCTGGGAACGTTCCACTCCATCGGCGTCAAGATCCTGCGCAAACATGCCGAGCTTGCGGGGCTCAAAAGCTCCTTCACCATTCTCGACACCGACGACCAGATCCGCCTGATGAAGCAGATCATCCAGGCCGAAGGGCTCGACGACAAGCGCTGGCCGCCGCGCCAGTTCGCGCAAATGGTCGATGGCTGGAAGAACAAGGGCCTCGCGCCCAAGGACATTCCCGAGGGCGATGCGCGCGCCTTCGCCAATGGCAAGGGCCGTGAACTCTACGCCGCCTACCAGGACCGGCTGAAGACACTCAACGCCGTCGATTTCGGCGATCTCCTGTGCCATCCGATCCGCATTCTGCGCGATCACCCGGATGTGCTTGCCGACTATCACCGAAAGTTCCGCTACATTCTCGTCGACGAGTATCAGGACACCAACACCGCGCAGTATATGTGGCTCAGGCTGCTGGCCCAGCGCCCCAAGAGCACCGAACCCGTCAACATCTGCTGTGTGGGCGACGACGACCAGTCCATCTATGGCTGGCGCGGAGCCGAGGTCGACAACATCCTGCGTTTCGAGAAGGATTTTCCCGGCGCCGCCGTCATCCGGCTGGAGCGCAACTACCGTTCCACCGCCCATATTCTGGGTGCTGCCTCCCACCTCATTGCCCACAATGAGGGTCGGCTTGGCAAGACGCTGTTCACCGAACAGTCCGATCCCGACGACCCCAAGGTCAAGGTCCATGCCGCCTGGGATTCGGAGGAGGAAGCGCGCGCCGTCGGCGAGGAGATCGAGGCGCTTCAGACCAAGGGCCACGCGCTCAACGACATCGCCATCCTTGTGCGCGCCTCCTTCCAGATGCGCGAGTTCGAAGATCGTTTCGTCACGCTGGGGCTCAACTACCGCGTCATCGGCGGCCCCCGCTTCTATGAGCGCATGGAAATCCGCGATGCCATGGCCTATTTCCGCATCGTCGCGCAGGCCGCCGATGATCTCGCCTTCGAGCGCATCGTCAACGTGCCCAAGCGCGGGCTGGGCGAAGCCAGCGTGCGGCAGATCCACGACGTGTCGCGCATGCGCGAAGCCACCCTTCTGCAAGCCGCGCGCGATCTCGTCGGTACCGAAGAGATGAAGCCCAAGCCGCGCGCCTCGCTGCGCACGCTGGTCGACAATATCGAACGCTGGCAGGGCATGCTCGACCGCACGCCCCACACCGAACTTGCCGAGATCATCCTTGAAGAGTCCGGCTATACGGACATGTGGAAGAACGACCGCTCCGCCGAGGCACCCGGCAGGCTCGAAAACCTCAAGGAGCTGATCCGCTCCATGGAGGATTACGACAGTCTGCGCGGCTTCCTCGAACATGTTGCTCTCGTCATGGATGCCGAACGCGACGAGGAACTCGACGCCGTCAGCCTGATGACGCTGCATTCGGCCAAGGGTCTGGAGTTCCCCACCGTGTTCCTCCCCGGCTGGGAGGAAGGCCTCTTCCCCCACCAGCGCGCGCTCGATGAGGGTGGCCGCTCCGGTCTGGAAGAAGAGCGGCGCCTCGCCTATGTCGGCCTCACCCGCGCCAAGAGGAACCTGCATCTGTGGTTTGCCTCCAACCGGCGCATTCACGGCCTCTGGCAATCCACCATCCCCTCGCGCTTTCTCGACGAGCTGCCCGAGGCCCATGTGGATGTGGCCGAGGAAAGCAACAGCTATGGTGGCTATTCCGCCGGCCAGCCCGGCCGACCAAACCCCTATGGCAAATCCCGGTTCGACGACCAGCCCGCCTTCTCAAACAGCTACGCCACACCCGGCTGGCAGCGCGCCCAGAAAAACCGCACCGAGGCAACCACGCGCAACTGGGGCAACCGCTCCGGCCATCAGGTGGAGCGCATCGGTTATGGCGAGGCGGATTCGGGCTATGGCGCAGGCCGCGGCTCGGTCAAGGGTCGGGTGATCGAAGGCGAGCTTGTCGCCAAATCGGTGTCCGACACGCCCTCCAGTTTCAAGGTCGGCGACCGGGTGTTCCACCTCAAGTTCGGCAATGGCAATGTGGCCGCCATCGAGGGCAACAAGCTCACCATCAATTTCGACAAGGCTGGCCAGAAGCGCGTTCTCGATGGCTTTGTCGAGCGGGTTTAGCCGCACATCGTGCAAAGGCCGAACCTGCCGCCGCGCTCAGTCAGTCCCCGGCTTGACGTAAACGAACTTGCCGTCGACATTCTTCTCCCGCGACAAGACGCCCGTGCGCGCATGGCGCGACAGCGGCCCTGAAAAGGCGTTCGATTTGTAGCGCATGCCGAATGTCTCCTGGCAGCGAGCAACAATATCGCCGATGGTGCGGGGAGCATCGAAAAAGTCGCTCTCAAGCAGATCGTTCAAGGCAGCCACAGCTCCCTTGGCACTGTCCGTGGTTGTCTTGCGTCGCCCATGGCGAGGCGTGGTGCGCACGACCTGCATCATGCCGGGTCCGGCGATGAAATCGCTGATTCCCCCCTCGGAAAACCCACCGGCCCGAGTGTCGTTCTGGCCCAGGACCAGCTCGACTACACGCAGTTGAACGGCCTCCGACTCGAACTTGTTTACCGCCTCCGAAAGCTCGTTAAGCTGCTGCTTGAGCTTGTCGAAATCCTTGATCATGAAATCCGCCCCGATACCGTAATTACCACCATAAACAGGTGAAACGCGCACATATGTCTCTATAAGCATTCAGTAAGTCAAGAGTGCGACAGGGCCGTATAGGCTAAACAGCCACCTCTCTATGCCTCATCCACCGATTTCCAATCGGTAGACGCATCAAAAGAGAAAAAACAATCAAAAGTTGAGAACAACGTGAACGCGAATCACCCGAGTTCCAGCAATAGCTCGCGAACCACCATTGCCTGATTGCGGTCGCGATTCTTCGCCGAAAACAGCAATGTCAAAGGCCCCTCCTCTGCGGCGGCCATCAGTTCTTGCAAAAGCGCATCCCGGCAAGCCAGTTCTTCCCGATATTTCTCGCAAAACGCGCTCCAGCGCTCTGGTTTGTGCGCATACCATTTGCGCAAAGCGTGGCTCGGTCCCACGTCGGGCATCCAAGCGTCGAGTGCCGCGCGCGTCTTGCTCATGCCGCGTGGCCATAGCCTGTCAATGAGGATTCGCTTTCCGTCGCCATCCTCTACGGGATCATAGATGCGCTTCACCCGAATATCGGCATTCACCATGGCAAACCTCCCGCAGCCATACCTCGCAGCCATACCCCGCAGCCATACAATGCAATCAGTTACACGCGATGATTGAAGAACAGGCCAATCAATTTCAAACCATGTATCGTTAGGATGCACATATGGGGTTGACCCGTCCCCATGGCCATCACGGCAACTTAACCTCAACCCTGAACCTCCCGCCGGCCTCCAGGCGGCGGGAGGTTGCTTTCTGGTCCAATACCTTGCGACAAGATGAGGCTTTGCGCACCCCCGGCACTTGCGCCTATGATGAGGCATGAAAACAGAGCACCCACGGCAGATGGTCCTATGGCTGAAATTGGGAGCGTCAGCGCTGCTACTGGCGGCTTTGACCGGCCTCGCCTTTGCCATGTGGCTGGAAAAGGGGGCCGGGATCTTTCTCGCGCTCGTGGAATCCGGTTTGTCCTGGTGCTTCTGACGCCCCTCCCTGCATTCTCGTTTCAGGTAAACATCAATGATGCGTTCCATCCTCATCGGCATCCTGGCGGTCATGGCCGTCGGCGTTGGCCTTCTCACGTTTCAGTGGTACCAACAGCAGAGCTCGGGCAAGGCCTTCGGCGTGCCGTTTGAACTCGTTGATCAGGATGGCAACACCATCACCGAAGCCGCATTCAAAGGTGGACCGAGGGTCGTCTTCTTTGGCTTCACCCATTGCCCCGAAGTGTGCCCCACCACTCTCTTCGAACTCGACGGCTATCTCGAACAACTGGGTGATGATGCCGCCGACATCAAACCCTATTTTGTCTCCATCGACCCGGAGCGCGATACCCCCGAGGTCATGAAGACCTATCTGTCGAATTTCTCCGACCGCATCACCGGTATCACGGGCGACCCGGAAAAGGTCGCGGCCATGGCCAAGGGCTTTTCCATCTATGTGCGCAAGGTTGAGCTTGAAGATGGCGATTACACAATGGATCACACCGCTTCGATCCTGCTGCTCGACAGCGATGGCGACTTTTTCGGCACGATCGCCTATGAAGAAAATAGTGAAACTGCCATCGCCAAGCTGAAGCGTCTGGCAAACGAAACCTGACACCGGAAATTCATGGGCCAGACACGACTTTTCCTGACGGCGCCGCGCGAGCAGGCCGAATCGATTTTTTCAGTTCTCGACGCGCATTTTGAGGATGATGGGCTGCCGATCAGTATTTTCGAGCCCGAGGAAGACAGCGGCATCTTCCAGATATCGATCTATGCCGAAGACGACGTTGACGGTTTGGAACGGCGGGTGCGGGAAAGTCTAGCGGATTTTTCCCCCATACCCCCGCTGAAGCGGGAAGAGGTTCCGGAGATCGACTGGGTCAGCCATTCGCTCGAAGGCCTGCGCCCGGTTCGCGTTGGTCGCTTTCTCGTCCACGGAAGCCACGACCGGCATTTGCAGCGTATCGGCGACATCGCGATAGAGATCGATGCCGGCCTCGCCTTCGGCACCGGACACCATGGCACCACGGCGGGCTGTCTGAGCGTGCTTGCAGACATTCTGAAAAGCGAGCACCCACGCAATGCGCTGGATCTGGGCACCGGTAGCGCCGTGCTGGCCATCGCCATTGCAAGGGCCGCCCGCATTCCGGTTCTCGCAACAGACATTGATCCGATCGCCACCGAAGTGGCTGCCTCGAATGTCCGCCTCAACCGCGTGGCAAGCTTGGTAGAGACACACACGGCGCCCGGCTTTCACCACGCTGTCTTTGCCCGCAAGAAACCCTTCGATCTCATCGTGGCGAACATTCTTGCCCGCCCCCTCATGGCTCTGGCGCCTCACATGGCAAGTCACATAACGCCGGGCGGGTCACTGGTTTTGTCGGGCATCCTGGAGCGGCAGAGACGGGCGGTTGTTGCCGCCTATGGCGGACAGGGGTTCCGCCACGTGCGCACCCAGGCGCGCGAAGGCTGGGTTACAATTCACATGAAGCGTTAGGCGCACGGAGGCACACAAGCAAAAACCCCGAAAGCTGGGCTTTCGGGGTTTGAATCGACGCCGTTTAAAGCGGATCAGAACATGTGGGAAACGCTGCGGCTACGCTTGAGTTCATCACGGTTATAGCCGTGGGCACGCAGTGTTTCGTCGTCCAGCATCAAAAGCGCGCCATTGACATAGCTCCGGACCTGCTTCTGACGGGCTTCGATCAGCGCATCGAATGCGCCGCGGAAAAAGCCACGCATTTGGGCCATCTGATTTCTCCTTGAATTCTTGCAACGGAAGCTCCGTTGTTCATGGTTCAAAGATAAGCCTGCAAACCGTTCTCAACCAGCGCCGATTGCGCATGGCTACCATCTCTTTTTGCATTGCAACAAAGTAATTGTGCAGCGCGATAGAGACATTCCTTCACCGGAGACCCGTTCCGCTTCTCGCAGCGATGCTATAGGTTTGGCACAGATTTTTCAGACCAAGCGGCAAAATTCCATGTTTCAGTCTTTCGATGTTACCGCCGATCCCAGCCAGGGCATCGTCCGCGTCGGGCGCCTCCGTGAGGCAATGGCGAAAGCTGGCCTCGACGGGTATCTCGTTCCTCGCGCAGACGAGCATCAGGGCGAGTATGTCGCCCCCTCGTCCGAGCGGCTCGCTTGGCTGACAGGTTTCACCGGTTCGGCGGGTGCAGCGTTGATCCTTGGTGATCGCGCAATTCTTTTCGTGGATGGCCGCTACACGCTCCAGGCCGCCGAACAGACCGATCCGTCTATTTTCACCATAGCGAGCCTGATCGACAGTCCGCCGCGCGAATGGATCGCCAAGAACGTGAAGAACGGAAGCCGCATCGGTTTTGATCCATGGCTGCACACCATTGCGGAGCTTCGCGCACTGCGTGTCAAAGCTGCAGCGCGGGGCATCGAACTTGTGCCGACAGACAACAATCTGGTCGATGGCATATGGGAAGATCGCCCTTCCCCGCCGCTGGCGCAGGCCCGCATCCATTCGAATGACCATGCGGGAGAGCGCGCCACCGTGAAGCTCGAGCGCATGGCAAAAGCCATCGGTGAGGCAGGTGCCGCCTGTACAGTGCTTACAGACCCGTCATCGATTGCCTGGACATTCAATATTCGCGGGCAGGACGTGCCCCATACACCACTGGCCCTCGGCTTTGCCATGATCCCCGCCGACGGGCGGCCCTCGCTCTTCCTCGACAAGCGCAAGCTCGACCGCGAAACCGAAGCCTATCTGACCCAGCTCGCAGATCTGAAAGCACCTTCGACGCTGGAGGCGGAACTCTCGACCGCGGCCGGAAAATCGGGTTCGATCGGCCTCGATCCATCGCTCACTGCCGAGCGGCTGCGTCTGGTCGTGGAAGAGGCTGGCGGCCGCATCGCGGATCTTGATGACCCGGCCCGCCTTCCTCGTGCGATTAAAAACCCCACCGAACTTGAAGGTGCCCAATCTGCCCATCGCAGAGATGGTGTCGCCATGGTGCGCTTCCTCGCATGGCTCGATTCTCAGGAACCCGGCACGGTCGACGAGATTGGCGCAGTGCAGCAGCTGGAGAAAAGCCGTACAGAGACAGGCCAGAGCCTGCAGATGCCGCTTCGCGACATCTCCTTCGACACGATATCCGGCGCTGGTCCCAATGGCGCGATAATCCACTACCGCGTTACCACGAAGACCAATCGTACCCTCAAGGCAGGCGAGCTTTATCTGGTCGATTCCGGCGCGCAGTATGACGATGGAACCACCGACATTACCCGGACCATCATCGTCGGTCGTCCCAGCGATGAGATGCGGGAACGCTACACGCGTGTTCTAAAAGGCCTGATCGCGCTCTCCACAATCCGCTTTCCCAAAGGTACGCGCGGGATGGATATCGACCCGTTTGCCCGCCAAGCCCTGTGGCAAGCCGGCCTCGACTACGCCCACGGCACGGGTCACGGCGTCGGTTCCTATCTCGCTGTGCATGAAGGACCCCAGCGCATCGCAAAAACCGGAACGCAGGTTCTGGAGGCTGGCATGATCCTGTCCAATGAACCCGGCTACTACAAACCCGGCGGCTATGGCATCCGGCTTGAGAATCTGATCGTCGTGGAACCGGCAACCCCAATCCCAGGCGGGGACATCGACATGCACGGTTTCGACACACTGACCCTGTGCCCGTTCGACCGCCGTCTGATCGACACGGGCCTGCTGTCCTCCGGCGAGCGCACCTGGCTCGACGCCTATCATGCTCGTGTGCGTGAAACGCTTACGCCGCTTCTCGACGGCGAAACCCTGCGATGGCTCGAGAAGGCGACCGCGACACTCGATTGAGAGATTCTGACTATCCGATCAGATGGCGAAGCAGGATGAGCACCGCCGCAGCGGACAGAAACATCGGCATCATGCCGCCGGCAACGAGCGAAACCACCACGCCGGTCGTCAGCGCAGCGATTTCGGGTATGCCCCCGTTCATGGCGGCCGGTGCCACCAGCGTGGTCAGAACCGCGGCGGGGACGGCATTCAACCCCGCTTCCACACGCGGGTGAATGCTCTCGAAGCGTGAAAGCACCATGTGCCCGCCGATACGCGTCAGATACGTCAGCACCGCACCTGCGAGAATGACCCAGACCGTTGTGCTCATGGAGCCTGCCTCCCCTTGCGCGCGTCTGGCGCCATGATTGCCGCCAGCGCAACGCCTGCGACTGCTCCGATGGAAACATGCCAGGGCGAGCCGACAGTGCGATAGGCCAGCACGGAAGCAGCCGCACTCATCAACACCACCGGAAGCCAGAAAGCGCGTTTGCGGAAACTCATGACCAGACCCATAAAGTAGATCGGAAACAGAAAATCGATGCCCAGCGCGTGCGTGTCTGGAACCAGATTGCCGAACAGCGCGCCGATCCAGGCTTCGGCGACCCAGAAGACATAAAGCGGCAGCGCCGCGCCCATATACCAGCCGAACGAGACGGTCCCATGCGTCTCTCCGCGCCGTTCCGTCTCGGCGAACATCGGGTCGACCAGCATGAAGAAGCCAAGCAAGCGCTGCACAGGCCCCCAATGCGCGATCCGCCGCCCGGTGGTTGCGGAATAAAGAACGTGGCGAAAATTCACTGCAAGGATCGACAGAACGATCAGCCAGGGAGCCACCTTCTGGCCGAACAGGTCGATTCCGACCATCTGGCTCGCACCGGCGAAAATCGTGGCGCTCATCAACACCGCTTCAAAAACCGAAAAATTGTTCTCCACCGCCAATGCGCCGAACAACAGTCCGAACGGCATTGCCGCGACCACCACAGGCACGCTGTCGCGCACCCCTTGCGCAAAATCGCGCGGGCGCGCGCTGTCCTTGGCAATGTCGGCAGTCATGAATCCTCCAGAGGATAGCAGTTTAGGTCAACAATACTGACCAGTCATATGAATTCCATTGAGCCAAGCATCAACGGAGATGAAGAGGTCGGGCTAACCGCCCACCCGTTCGAACCAGGCGTCTTCGTCAATCACCTCGATGCCAAGCTCAGCAGCTTTCTTAAGCTTCGAGCCCGCCCCTGGCCCGGCAACCACCAGATCCGTCTTCTTGGAGACAGAGCCTGCGACCTTTGCCCCCAGTCGTTCGGCCATGGCCTTGGCCTCATCGCGCGACATGCGTTCAAGCGCGCCGGTAAACACGATGGTCTGGCCCGCGACGGGCGAATCCATCGTCGGGCGTTCCGCCTCCTGCACGTCGATCTCGCCCGCCAGCGCCTCGACCAGTTCGCGGTTGTGCGCCTCACCGAAATAATGGGCCAGAGAATCGATCACCGCATCGCCGATATCGTCGAGCGCGTCCATTTCCTCGCGCGCCTGTGCATCGCCCTCTGCGACCGCCAGAACGGCATCGTGAAACTCCTGCCAGGTGCCATAGGCCCGCGCCAGTGTCTTGGCCGTCTGTTCGCCCACATGGCGGATGCCGAGCGCATAGATCGCCCGTTCCAGCGCGATGGAGCGCCGCGCCTCGATCGCCTCGAACAGATTGGCGGCCGAAGTCGCGCCCCACCCTTCCTTGTCCTTCAGCTTCTTCAGATTGTCGGCATCGCGGCTTGCGAGCGTAAAAATATCCCCCGGCGCCTTCACCGGCAGATCGGGATCGTTGAAGAAGAACTCGATCTGCTTCTCGCCCAGCCCGTCAATGTCGAAAGCGCGCCGTGACACGAAGTGGCGCAGATGCTCGACCCGCTGAAACGGGCAGGCAAACTCGCCCGAACAGCGCCGCACCACGCCCTCCGCACCAGAGCCTATCCCCTCGCGCACCACAGGCGTCTTCAGTTCGCAGGGGCACACGCTCGGAAACTCGAAAGCCTGCGCATCCGCCGGCCGCTTCTCCTCGATCACACCAAGAATCTGTGGGATCACATCGCCGGCGCGCTGCACCGTCACCGTGTCGCCGATCATCACGCCCAGCCGCTCGATCTCCTCGGCATTGTGCAGCGTCGCATTGGTCACCACCACGCCGCCCACGGTCACGGGCTCCAGCCGCGCAACGGGCGTCAGCGCGCCGGTGCGTCCCACCTGAATGTCGATGCCGTTCAGAATGGTTGTCGCCTTCTCGGCCGGAAACTTGTGGGCAATCGCCCAGCGCGGGCTGCGCGACACGAAACCCAGCCGCTGCTGCAAGGCCAGATCGTCCACCTTGTAGACCACGCCATCGATGTCATAGGGCAGCGTTGCCCGCTTTTCCTCGATCAGGCGGTATTGCGTCAGAAGCGCCTCGGCGCTCTCGCAGCGCTTCATCAGCTCGTTGACGCGAAAGCCATAGGCCTCCAGCGCCGCCACCATCCCCGTCTGCGTGTCTGCGGGCATGTCGGAGACCTCGCCCCATGCATAGGCGAAAAACTTGAGCGGCCGTGCCGCCGTGACGGAAGAATCCAGCTGGCGCAGCGAGCCCGCCGCCGTGTTGCGCGGGTTCACATAGGTCGGCTTCCCCGCCTCTTCCTGCCTCTTGTTCAGCGCGAAGAAGTCGGCATGGGTCATATAGACCTCGCCGCGAACCTCGATCACCTCGGGCGGGTCGCCGTCGAGCACATTTGGGATATCCGTCACCGACCGCGCATTGGCCGTCACGTTCTCCCCCTCCTGCCCGTCGCCGCGCGTTGCAGCCGAGACAAGACGTCCGTTCTCATAGCGCAGCGAGAGCGAAAGCCCGTCGATCTTGGGCTCGGCCGTCATCGCCACCGGCGCGTCTGCATCAAGCTTCAGATAGCGGCGTATGCGCCCCACGAAATCGACCACATCCTCATCGGAGAACGCATTGTCGAGCGAAAGCATCGGCACTTTGTGCCGCACCTTCTCAAATTTCTCCGAGACAGGCGCTCCCACCCGGCGCGAAGGCGAGTCTTCCCGCACAAGCTCGGGAAAGCGCTGCTCGATCGCCAGATTGCGCCGCCGCAGCGCGTCATATTGCGCATCCGAAATCGTCGGCGCGTCTTCCCCGTGATAGCGCCTGTCATGCTCTTCGATCTCCCGAGCGAGCTTTTCCAGCTCGTCCCTGGCTTGGGCCTCCGTCAGCGTATCAACGGCTTGCTTGGCTTTGGGCATGACAGTCTATCCGGATGAGAACTGAAGCGCAGTGTAGTCGATCCGCGCGCGTTTTTGGCAGCCGTCTTTTTACGCGGCTCATCCCTGCTGACAAGGTCAGCCAGTCCTGCTTGAACAGGAAGTGTTCAGGAAACCGCCTCGCTGCCCCTGAGAAGCCGCTGGGCGGCGGCGCGTGCCTCGTCGGTCACGGTGGCACCGGCCAGCATGCGGGCAATTTCCTCCTGCCTCGCATCCGTATCCATGACCGAAACGCCCGTGGCGACCCGGTCCGTGTCGCCGCTCTTGGCGATCAGGTAATGCGTCCCCGCACGTGCGGCCACCTGGGGTGCATGGGTCACCGATAGCACCTGAATGCGCTCGGAAAGCCGAGAGAGCCGCTGGCCAATGGCGTCCGCCACCGCGCCGCCCACGCCGGTGTCGATTTCGTCAAACACGAGCGTCGGTGCCGAGCCCCGGTCGGCCAGCACCACCTTGAGCGCGAGCAGAAAGCGCGAAAGCTCACCGCCAGAGGCAACCTTCATCATCGGACCTGCGCGCGTGCCGGGATTGGTGCGCACCCAGAACTCCACATGATCGATGCCGTCTTCCCCACGGTCGTCCGCTTCGGTGGCAATCTCGACGATGAATTCCGCCCGCTCGAGCTTGAGCGCCGGCAGTTCCGCCATCACCGCCTTGCTAAGTGAGGCGGCGGTCTCGCGGCGCAATTGCGAAAGCTCGGTCGCAGCCGCGTCATAAGTCGTGACCGCCACCTTCGCTTGTTGCTCCAACGCTGCCAGCCGCTCTTCGCCGGCGTCCAGCTCATCCAGATCACCCACCATGCGCGCGCAAAGTTCAGCCAGGTCATCCACCTGCACATTGTGTTTACGGGCTGCCGCGCGCAGCGCAAAAAGCCGCTCCTCCGTATCCTCAAGCCGCTGCGGGTCGAACTCGGTTGCCCGCATAGCCTCATCCACGGCCGATTGTGCGGCGTCGAGCGAAAGAAGCGCCGAATCAAGCGGCTCGATGATGCCGTCCAGAAGACCCGGCGCATCCTCTGCCTTGCGCTGCAAGCGGCGCAGAAGGCTGGAGAGTTGCGACACGGGCGACGCATTGCCCGAAAGCACCTCCTGCGCATCGGATATATCGCTGGCGATCTTCTCGGCGCGCATCATACCCGCGCGCTCTTCCGCAAGCACTGCCTCTTCATCCGTGCGCGGGTCGAGCTTTGAAAGCTCCTCCACCGAAGCCCTCAGGAAATCGGCCTCGCGCGCCGCCGCTTCCACGCGTGCCCGGTGCCGCGCCAGCTCCTGCTCGCATTTGCGCAGATCGCGCCATGCAAGCCGCACGCGCGCAACAGCGTCACCATGTCCGCCAAAAGCATCGAGAAGATCGCGGTGAATGCTCGCATCCACCAGCGCACGCTCGTCATGCTGGCCATGTATCTCCACCAGTTGCCGCCCCACCTGGCGCATCAGCGCCACGCTCGAAGGCTGGTCATTGATGAACACCCGTGTGCGCCCGTCCGCGCTCTGCACGCGGCGCAGGATAACATCGCCCTCATCGTCGATGGCGTTCTCGGCAAGCAGGGCGCGCACCGGATGCGAGGCCGGCAGGTCGAAAACAGCGATCACCTGCCCCTGGTCCGCACCATGGCGCACCAACGATGCATCGCCGCGCCCGCCAAGCGCGAGCGAAAGAGAATCAAGAAGAATGGATTTGCCTGCACCGGTTTCACCGGTGAGCACCGAAAGCCCGCCGGAGAAATCCATGTCGAGGCGTTCAATCAGGACGATATCGCGGATCGACAGATGACACAGCATGGTTCGGGTCAGCCGCCCAGAATCGCTGCTCCAGCCTTGGAGATCCACGAACCGGTGTTCTCACGCGGTTCCAGTCCGCCAGACTGCAGGAGGGCGTACGAGTCCTTGTACCAGTCACTGTCAGGGAAGTTATGCCCCAGCACCGCCGCAGCCGTTTGAGCTTCCGAAACAAGTCCCATCGCGTAATAGGATTCCGTCAGGCGTGCCAGCGCTTCTTCGACATGGCGCGTATTGGGATAACTTTCCACGACACCGCGAAAACGCCGCACCGCGGCAACGTATTCGCGCCGTTCAAGATAGTAGCGCCCAATCTGCATTTCCTTGCCCGCGAGCTGATCGCGCGAAAACCGGATCTTGGCCTGTGCATCCTCGACATATTCCGAATCGGGCCAGCGCTGCACAACCTCTTCCATCGCTTCAAGCGTAAGGCGAGCTTCGCGCTGATCCTGGGTCACGTCGCGAATTTGGCGGAAATAGCTTAACCCCACGAGATATTGCGCATAGGCCGCATCTTCCGTGGTTGGATAAAGCGCCACATAGCGCTTACCGCCATTGATCGCCTCATCGTAATTGCCCTGCCGGTAATTGGCGAACGTGTTCATCACCATCGCCTTGCGGGCATATTCCGAATAGGGATGCTGCCGGTCGATGGACTCGAACTTGGCGCTCGCCTCCTTCAGACGGCCGGCATTCATGTTCGCCAGCGCCTGATTGTAGAGCACGTCAGCCGGATCCGTCTGCTCGACATAGGTCGACAGGTCCAGGTCTTTCTCGGCATTGCACGCAGCAAGAAGAAGCGAAACGCCAAGCACCGAAGCCGCGGTAACGGCCACCTTGCCTGTCCTGGTCATGCCGGCAACAAAAGTTGAACGCATTTCGCCTCTCGCAAACGGAAAATCAATTTCGGAACGCAGTCATAGAGCATATGACCGCCATGCGGCAACGCTATTGCCTGCCAATCGTACAATTTTGTGGCGTCTGAGTGGGAAAGCCCGCCGGAAGATCCGGAAAGATGTGGGGCTCAGAGTGTCCAGGGAGCATAAACCGGCGCGCTGACAGCCACCATCTCGGCCCGACGCCCCTGCTCACGGCGCGTGGTCTCAACGATCTCATAAGCAGAGCGATCGGTCAGAAGATGCCGCAGCGCGGCCGCATTGAGACGGTGACCACCACGATAGGAACGAAAGCAGCCGATAAAGCGCGCACCGGCCAGAGCGAGATCACCGACCGCATCGAGCATCTTGTGGCGCACGAACTCGTCGGGATAGCGCAGGCCTTCCATGTTGATGACCTTGTGATCCTCGCCGATCACGACAGAGTTCTCGAGCGAAGAACCCAGCGCATACCCAGCGGCCCAAAGACGCTCGACATCCTTGATGAACCCAAAGGTGCGCGCGCGTGCAACTTCTTGTCGGAAATTCGCGGCGTTCAGGTCAAGGCCCAGCGACTGGCGACCGATTGCCGGTGTCTCAAAGTCTATTTCGACCTCGAAGCGCGTACCGTCATATGGACGGAATTCCGCCCAGGAGCCGCCATTGTCGGTCCGCACAGGCTTCACGACGCGAATATAGCGGCGCTTGACGGAAAGCGTGGCGATGCCGGCTTGTTCAAACGCATCCACAAAGCCGATGGCGCTGCCGTCGAGAACAGGCACCTCGCTGCCGTCGATCTCTATGACCACATTGTCAATTCCGACTGCCAGAAGAGCGGCCATGAGGTGCTCAACGGTAGCGACGGATTCGCCACGCGCGTCACCAAGGGCCGTGCAGAGGTCTGTCTGGCAAACTTCGGAGGCAAGAGCGCGAATCACGCGACCGCTACCCGCTTCATCGATGCGCTGAAAGACGATCCCGGTGTCGGGCTCGGCGGGGGAGAAGTGAATGGAGACGGGCTTGCCGCTGTGGACACCGATGCCCGAGAGCGAGCAGCGTGCTTTGAGTGTCGTCTGATATTCGAGCAAAATGGTCCCCGTGAGCTCTTCAAGGCCGCGCGTCTCAGCGCCGGTTTGTCCAAAGTTTCAGGACGACACCCCCAAAATGCGTCCCACACCCCACCGTTATTCGCAACGAAAGATAATGTCGCGGAATACAGACTCCAAATCACGCTTTCTTACTTCATGTTACGGCATAAGAAAAATACAAGAGTCCTATAACTTTTTGAATTATTTACCTAATTTTAACAAAAAGGGGGATGCGCCGCATCCCCCCTGTGAAAGGTTTGTAACAGAGTTTATCGCCTAGTTAGCTTGCCGGCGAAGAAAAGCGGGAATCTCCAGGTGATCTTCTTCCTGAACATTCCGTGACTGGGTGGTGAGCCGACCATGCTCATCCAGGCGTCCCTGCCGCGGTGCATAAAGGTGTCCCTCGCTCTCCGGCGCGCGGCGCGACTGCGGTGCAGCCTGACGCAGTTTCGGTTCACGCGGCTGCTCGGCATAACCTTGTTCGCCATCGCGGCGGGAAAGCCCGTGGGTGAGTCGTTTGATCAACCCCATCGGCCCACGGTCTTCGTGCTCCTGCGTTTTTGCTTCCATCTCGGCTTTCACCACCGGCGGAAAGTCTTCAACGCGGGGCATGCGGGGAGCCGAAACCTGCTCCTCCTCGACACGCATCTGGGGCTGCGGTTCGCTGTGCTCGGCAACCGGTGCCGGCTGAACCTGCTTGGGCGCCGGAGCAGCGGCTCGCGGTGCGGGCTGTACCGGCTGGGCATTGCGGAAGAGAGAACTTTGCGGCTGAAAACCACCATTGCTCATAACCGGTCGTGCAGTCTGTGAGGCCGCCGGTGCCGCAGCTGGTGCCGTTACAGGCGTAGCAGCAGGTTCAGCTGTTGTACGCTCAGCCTGGCGAATGGCCTCTGCCACCGGATCAACAGCGGGCTGCGGCTTCGCCTCAACGGCGGCCGCTGCGGGTCGCTGGGATTCAATACTACGCGGCTGCTGCATGGGACGAGCGGCCGTGGCAGGCGCGGAAATTTCAGCAGCCGACTTGTCGATTCCAGTCGCCACGACAGACACGCGGATCACGCCTTCCAGATCTTCGTCGAAGGTCGCACCGAGAATGATGTTCGCGTCCGGATCCACTTCCTCGCGAATGCGGGTTGCCGCCTCATCCACCTCGAAGAGGGTCAGGTCCCGGCCGCCGGTAATCGAGATCAGAAGGCCACGCGCGCCCTTCATGGAGCTTTCGTCCAGCAGAGGATTGGCGATGGCAGCTTCGGCAGCAGCCATTGCCCGGCCTTCGCCGGAAGCCTCGCCCGTCCCCATCATGGCCTTGCCCATCTCGCGCATCACCGAACGCACGTCAGCGAAGTCGAGATTGATCAGGCCTTCCTTGACCATCAGGTCGGTGATGCAGGCAACACCCGAATAGAGGACCTGGTCCGCCATCGCGAAAGCGTCGGCGAAGGTGGTCTTGTCATTGGCGATGCGGAAGAGGTTCTGGTTCGGAATGACGATCAGCGTGTCGACGCATTTCTGCAGTTCCTCGATGCCGGCTTCCGCCGTCTTCATGCGGCGCTGGCCTTCGAAGTGGAACGGCTTGGTGACGACACCAACGGTAAGGATGCCTTTTTCGCGGGCAGCGCGCGCCACCACGGGAGCCGCACCCGTGCCGGTGCCGCCGCCCATGCCGGCGGTCACGAAGCACATATGGGTCGAGGACAGGTGATCGACCAGCTCGTCGATGCATTCTTCGGCGGCGGCCTTGCCGACTTCCGGCTGTGAACCGGCACCCAGTCCTTCAGTCACGGCAGCGCCGAGCTGAATCAGGCGTTCCGCCTTGGACTGGGTCAGCGCTTGTGCGTCGGTATTGGCGACGACGAACTCGACGCCCCGCAAGCCCGCATTGATCATGTTGTTGACGGCATTGCCGCCCCCGCCCCCGACACCGAACACGGTGATGCGTGGCTTCAGCTCGGTAATATCCGGCTTCTGCAGATTGATAGTCATTGTCCTCGTCCTTTCCGCCTTTGCCGCCGCCTCGCCGCCGCGGTCGTCATTTGGGGCGCGCCCCCGCTAGAAGTTGCTTTTCAGCCATTGGCTGACGCGCTGGAACCGGCCGCCAGTGCCGGTCGCGCGAGTGAATATGCCGCTCTTTCCGCTGCGGCCACGGTTTTCGAACTCCGCTACTTGCGGATAAATCAGCAGCCCCACGGATGCGGAAAAGGCCGCCCCCTTGGCCGCTTCGGGCAACCCAGCCACGCCGAGCGGGCGCCCTAGCCGGACATTGCGCCCAAACAACCGCCGGGTGGCTTCCGGAAGCCCCACCAGCTGGCTCGCCCCGCCCGTCAGAACCACGCGGCGGCCCACAAGGCCGCCATAGCCGGAGCGGTTGAGCTTGTCGCGCACCATCTCCAGCGTTTCCTCGATCCGCGCGCGGATGATCCTTGTCATCACCGCGCGCGGCACCTGGATCGGTTGTTCGCTCGGATCCGCACCCATCGGGTGGATCGAAACGATATCCCTGTCGTCGCTCGAAGAGATCAGCGCCGACCCGTGCATCACCTTCAAACGCTCCGCATCCTCGACCCGCGCCGATAGCCCACGCACCAGGTCCATCGTCACATGGTTGCCACCCACCGGCAGCGCATCGGCCCACACGAATTTCCCCTCAGCAAAAACGGAGATCGTCGTCGTTCCGCCGCCCATGTCGATACAGGCCGCACCCATCTGCGCCTCGTCATCCACCAGCGCCGCCAGCCCGCTTGCATAGGGCGTTGCCACCATGCGCTCGACCGAGAGATGCGAGCGGTTTATGCAAAGTTCCAGATTGCGCAATGGCGCCGCATCGGCTGTCAGGATGTGCATGTCGACGCCAAGCTCTGAACCGACCATTCCGCGCGGATCGCGAATGCCGCGCTCGGCGTCGAGGCTGAACCCGGTCGCCAGCGAATGCACCACTTCGCGCTCGATCTCCAACCCCTGCCGCGCACCGGCCGCGAGAACGCGGTTGATGTCGGACTGGGCAACCTCATGCCCCCCGAGATTGATGGAGGCCGAGATGGTTTCACTGCGCAGCCGGCCCGCCGATACGTTGACGATCAGCGAATCCACCGTCAGCCCCGCCATACGCTCGGCAGCGTCCACAGCCAGCCGGATCGCTTCTTCGGCCCGGTCGAGATCGACGATCACACCGGACTTCATGCCCTGTGATTGCTGATGCCCGATGCCGATGACCTTCACACGATGTGTGCGGTGCCGCAGCGCCCGTCCCTCTTCCGCCGGCATGAGCCTGGCGATGATGCAGCAGACCTTGCTTGATCCGACGTCGAGCACCGTGATGATGCCGGAGCGGCGGGCAGCGCCTTTCTTGGTATCTGATAACCAGCTCATATCTGCGCCCCGTCTGCAATTCGCGTCTTGTAGCGCTCACGCATCGCGTCCTGGTGCGCCTTCGCAGCCTCTTCCGAGAGACCGATCGCCATGCGATCGGGCAGCCGCATGTCCACCGAAGTGATATCGCGCGACAGAAGACCATTCTTGCGATCGAGGGCCGCGAGCGTCGCCAGTGTCAGCGCCTCGTTCTTCTCGGGCAGCTTCACGGTCACGCCGTTCTTCAGCCGAAGATCCCACCGCCGGTCTCCGACACGAATATAGGCCCGCACCTCGCTGGCAACGGAAGGATGTCGGGCGACTTTGGCAATGAACTCAGGTCCGGCCACGCGCGCACCAACACCGATCACCATCGGCAGCGCCGTATACCGGCCGCCATCGAACGGCGCGATCACGGAGCCATCCTTCTCGATAAGCGAGAGCTCATTGCCATGTTGCCAGATCGCAAACGCCTTTTTCTCGGTGATATCCACCTCGAGCGTGGCCGGGTAGACCTTGCGCACGGCAACACCTTCGACCCAGGGCAGACCGGAAACACGCTGCCTGGCATTCTCGGCATTGAAACCGACCAGGGCCGTCCAGCCGTTGAGGCCGACCTCTTGCAGAACATCGATTTCAGAAGTTTCCTGATTGCCGATCACGTTGACCTGCGCGATGGCAAGCCCGGTGCGCGCGGTGACGCTCTGCAGCACCTGAGGCAGGTGCCCACCAGCAATCACGCCATAAACCACCGTCGCCCCAAGCAGGACCGCAGACGCGATCGTCGCGCCATGGCGCGGCGCTTCGACTTCCCCTGCATTGACCCTCTGCATGAAGCGCGCCGGACGGCGCAGCCAGCGCGGCAACACGATGTCGCCTCCGCGAAAGCGTCCGCCGCTCCGGCCCGTTCCGGCTTGAGATGACGTCAGCGAGAACACGAGGCGTCCTCCACAATCCAACTCAACAATTCACCAAACCCAATTCCCGCCGCAGCGGCGATTTCGGGCACCAGAGAGGTTGGCGTCATGCCGGGCTGCGTGTTCACCTCCAACCAGACAAGCTCCCCATCAGCGGATTTGCGATCGTCGAAACGGAAGTCGGACCGGGACACGCCCCGGCAGCCAATAGCCTTGTGTGCCTTAAGGGCCAGTGTTTCTATTTTTTGGTAAATATTTGGTGAAATTTTTGCCGGGCATTCGTGTTTTGAGCCCCCGGGGACGTATTTTGAATCATAATCGTAGAAGGCATGCCCGACCGGGATGATTTCCGCGATACCAAGCACTCGGTCCCCCATCACAGCGCAGGTGAATTCACGTCCTGCAATGTAGCGCTCCACCATCACGCGCTCGCCATATTGCCATTCGGTGGACCCGATGATCTGCGGCGGGTTGCCCTGCCCCTCGGTGACGATCACCACACCGAAGCTCGACCCTTCATTGACCGGCTTCACCACATAGGGCGGCGCCATGGGGTGCTCGTTGCCGATCTCGAAACGGTTCACCACCAGTGCATCGGCAACAGGGATGCCTTCCGCCTTCGCCACGATCTTGGCGAGTTGCTTGTCCATGGCCAGCGCGGATGCGAGCACGCCCGAATGCGTGTAGGGAATATCGAGATATTCGAGAATCCCCTGGATCGCCCCATCCTCACCGAATGGACCGTGCAGCGCATTGAAGGCGACGTCAGGACCAAGCTCCGAGAGAACACGCGCCACGTCGCGCCCGACATCGACGCGCGTGACGGCATAGCCCTCAATCTCGAGAGCATCGGCGCAGGCAGTGCCGGAAGAGAGACTGACCGGTCGCTCAGAGGAAAAACCTCCCATAAGGACGGCAACGTTCTTTCTCTTCATGGTCCGGCTACCCCCTTGTCCGGCCGCCCAGAATTTTGGGCGATAAGCTGCATTGGTCGAGTGAGACCTCCTCAACTAGGAAAGCCCCCGACCCGAACGCCGCGACTCAAATCAGTGATTACTTATGAGCCAAAGAATCAGAGGTTTGATTCCATGGCAAGGGCTTGAGATTCCCGGAGATTCAATTTTCTGAAAATTTTACACTTTGTGAACGCGAACACCCGCCCAGGGCAACTTGACAAGGCACGGCTCCACCAGCGTCACAATCAAGGAAGGACTTCGCGTCATGCGAAAGGTTGCATGCGCCCTCAGAGCATTTGCCCCAAAAGCGGATCGATCTCACGCCCTTGCTTGAAATCCCCGATGCGCTTGATCTCCCATTCCAGGCGAATGCCTGAATGCTCAAGCACACGCGCCCGGACCGTTTCACCGAGATATTCGAGATCGTACCCGCTCGCCGTCCCGGTATTGATCATGAAATTGCAGTGCATCGGCGACATCTGCGCCCCGCCGATGGTGAGGCCCCGGCATCCCGCCTTGTCCACCTCTTTCCATGCCGATGTCCCGGGCGGATTCTTGAAGGTGGAGCCGCCTGTCTTTTCGCGTATCGGCTGCACGGTCTCGCGATGATGCTGAACGGCGTCCATCTCTTTCTGGATCGTCTCCCGGTCTTCGGGGTACCCCTCCATCAGGGCCGAGGTGAAGATCAGATCCTTTGGCACCGAGGAATGGCGGTAGTCGTATCCCATATCGGCGTTCGAAAAGACGTGCAGTTCGCCTTTCCGGTCGAGCGCGCGCACTTCCACGACCCGCTCTCTGGTCTCGACGCCATTGGCGCCCGCATTCATGCGCAGCGCACCGCCCAGCCCGCCCGGTATGCCGTGGTAGAAATGAAATCCACCGATGCCCGCCTCCAGCGCTGCTGCCGCGAGCCGCTTGTCGGGGATGGCCGCTCCCGCTCTGATTTGCGTATCGGAAACGATCTCCGCCTGCCCAAAACCCTTGGCCGACAACCGCACCACGAAGCCGCGTATGCCGCCTTCGCGCACGAGCAGGTTCGAACCGATCCCCACCATGGTCACCGGAATGTCTTCCGGCACCGCCTTCAGGAAGGCAGCCAGATCCTCCTCATCGGCAGGCTGAAACAGCGCGTCCGCCGGACCGCCGGCGCGAAACCAGGTGATCTTGTCCATACCCGCGTCGGACGTCAGACGCCCTCGCAGTCCCGACAATCGGTCTCCAAGACGGTCGAGAAGCGCGGCACCACTCATCCCTTTGCCTCCAGCTCCTCGGGAAGCGCGTAGGCCCATTGCGTGATGTTGCCTGCACCCAGATAAACGATGAAATCGCCCTCTTCCGCCCATTCCCTTACAATGGGCTCCACCGCTTCCGCTCCCTCGATATGGGCGACGTCACGATGTCCGGCTGCACGAATACGGGCCACCAGCGCCTCGGACGACACGCCCTCGATCGGGTCTTCACCAGCGGCATAGACCGGTGCAATCAACACCTTGTCGGCCTCGTTGAAGCAAGCCGCGAAGTCATCGTAGAGATCGTGCAGGCGGGAATAGCGATGCGGCTGCGCGATGGCGAGAATCCGCCCCTTGCAGGCTTCCCGGGCGGCTTGCAGAACCGCACGGATCTCCACCGGGTGATGCCCGTAATCGTCGAAGACGCTCACGCCGTTCCAGCTTCCCGTCAGCGTGAAACGGCGTTTGACGCCGCCAAAGCCCGCAAGGCCAGTACGGATCGCCTCATGGTCGATGCCCAGTTCATGCGCCACGGCGATCGCCGCTGTCGCATTCGAAACATTGTGTTTTCCGGGCATGGGAAGGCGCAGTCCTTCAAGCGTTTCCGTGCCACCCGTCTTGCGATCGCGGAAGGTCACGTCAAACACGGAAACCGGCCCATCCATCCGGTGATTGGAAAAGCGCACATCCGACTGCGGGTTTTCGCCATAAGTGACCACCCGGCGATCCTCGATCCGCCCGACAAGCGCCTGAACCTCGGCATGATCGATACACATGGCAGCAAAGCCATAAAACGGCACATTCTCGACAAATTGCCGAAACGCTCCGCGCAGTTTGTCGAAATCGCCATAATGATCGAGATGTTCCGGATCGATATTGGTGATGACGGCAATTTCCGCGGGCAGCTTCAGGAAGCTTCCATCGCTTTCATCGGCCTCGACCACCATCCAGTCACCTTCGCCCATACGCGCATTGGTGCCATAGGCATTGATGATGCCGCCATTGATGACCGTCGGATCGAACCCACCCGCATCGAACAGCGCAGCAACCATCGAAGTGGTTGTGGTCTTGCCGTGCGTTCCTCCTATGGCAACCGCCTGGCGAAATCGCATCAGTTCGGCCAGCATTTCCGCGCGCCGCACGATCGGAAGGTGCTTTTCACGCGCGGCCACAAGTTCCGGGTTGTTCTTCTTGATGGCCGTCGAGACAACGATGACCTCGGCCTCCCCGAGATTATCGGCGGCGTGTCCCACGAAAACCTCGATACCCTTTTCGCGCAGGCGCACGACATTGGGGTTTTCGGCCTGATCAGACCCTTGCACCTGGTACCCCAGCGTATGCAGAGCTTCTGCGATACCACTCATGCCGATGCCGCCAATGCCGACGAAGTGCACGGTTCCGATCGTCTCCGGCATTTTCATGCGTGGCTTCCTTCTTTCACGGTTTTTGCAGATTGGCCGGAGGCAATAGCCTCAACCAGGTCTGCAAGCAACGTTGCAGCATTCGTTTTACCAACCCCATGGGCTGCTGCTGCCATGTCGGTCAGGCGCTGAGGCTGCTCCATCGCTCCTCCGATCAGTTCGGCAAGACGCTCCGCGCCCAGCGTGGCCTGCGGGTGGAGTTCAGCTCCCCCTGCACGCCCCAATGCCGCGGCATTGGCTGCTTGATCGTGGTCGAGCGCATGGGGATATGGCACCAGAAAGGCCGGTCGGCCAATCGCTGCAATCTCCGAAACGGTCGAGGCACCCGAACGCGATATCACCAGATGGCTCTCGGCAATGCGCCGCGCCATATCGTTGAAAAACGTCGAAACCTCTGCCGGCACGCCGAGCGCTTCATAAGCAGCACGAACATCGGCCTCGTCTTCAGGCCGCGCCTGTTGCGTGACGACAAGGCGTTCGATTTGCTTCGGTGCGAGTTGCGCGATGGCCGCGGGGATGGCATCTGAAAAAAACTGTGCCCCCTGACTGCCGCCAAAGACAAGCAGTCGAAACACGTCTTGCGAACCCGCAGCGCGATAAGCTTCGCCAGCCGCCTCGATGACCGCCGGACGGACTGGGTTGCCCGTAGCGATAATCTTGTCGGCAAACGGTCCTTCAGCGGCCAGAAACCCACCGGCGATGGCCTGCACGCGTGCCGCCAAAGCCTTGTTGGCACGTCCCATCACGGCGTTCTGCTCGTGGATCATCGCCGGAATACCCCGTCGCGTCGCCGCCCAGAGCGGCGGAAGGGTCGGGTATCCGCCGAACCCGACCACCGCAGCAGGCTTCAGCCGCTGCAGCAAAGCAGAGGCCTGTTTGACGCCACGCCAGATGGTCCAGCCCGCTTTCAGAAGCGCAATGGGGTTTTTCGAACCGAAAGTCGCGCTCTCGATGACATGGGTTTCCTCGGCTGGAAAATCGCCGGAGAAGCGCGCCGCCCGCTTGTCTGTCGCCAGATGCACCCGCCAGCCTCGCGCGCGTAGGGCATGTGCGAGCGCTTCGGCCGGAAAGAGATGACCGCCGGTCCCACCGGCGGCAAGAAGTATCGTGCCTTTTCCCATATCAGTTCGCGATCGCCTCGCGGCCCGATGGTTGGGCATAGGTGACCGGACGGCGCTTTTCCGGCTTGCGACGCGTCAGCGCCAGCACGAAACCCATGGAAATGGCCATGGCGATCAGCGAGGACCCGCCATAGGAGATGAAGGGCAGCGTCATGCCCTTGGCCGGCAGCATACGGACATTCACACCCATATTGATGATCGACTGAAAGCCAAACAGGATGACGAGACCACTCACCGCATAGCGTGTGAAATCATCGTCCTCGCGCCGCGCTTTCGTCAGTCCGCGCAACACCACAAACGCAAACAGCCCCAGCAGGATCAGGCACAGGATGATACCAAATTCCTCGCCGGCGACCGCGAAGACGAAGTCCGTGTGACTGTCGGGAAGAATGCGCTTGACGGTGCCCTCGCCGGGCCCACGCCCGAACCAGCCACCGCGGGTTATCGCCTCGATGCTCATGTCCACCTGGTAAGTATCGCCTTCACCGGTCAGGAAGCGGTCGATGCGGTCGGCCACATGCGGGAAAATCGTATAGGCGAGAAAGGCCCCGCCTGCGCCCAGAGCGCCAAGCACCGCGATCCACAACCATGGCATTCCGGCAATGAAGAACATTGCCCCCCAGGTGCCGAGAACCAGCATGGTCTGGCCGAGATCGGGCTGCGCCACCAGCAGTGCGATCACAAGTCCCAGAAGAAGCATGGCGAAGAGATTGCCCGGAATCTCCGGCTGACGGGCATGCTCGTGAAAGAGCCATGCGCAGATCACCACAAAAGCCGGTTTGAGATATTCGGAAGGCTGAACGGAAACACCGAACACATAAAGCCACCGCCGCGAGCCCTTGACCTCCATCCCGGCAAAAAGGGTCACAACCATCAGGACCAGTGCGCCCGCAAGCATGACGAGGGCAAAGCGCCGCACCTGACGTGGGCTGAGGAAGGAAATGCCGATCATGACCACCAATGCCGGCAGCATGTAAACGATCTGGCGTGTAACGAAGTGAAAACTCGACAAGCCAATGCGCTCCGCCACGGCCGGGCTTGCCGCGAACGACAGAACCACCCCCAACCCCATCAGCATGAGGAAGGCCGCGAGAAACCACCGGTCGATGGTCCACCACCAGTTTGCCACCGGACTGCGATCGGTGCGGCTCACCATGTCACTTGCTCCCCATCATTTCGGTACCGGCGAGCGAACGCACCGCTTCGCGGAAGGCATCGCCACGCACCTCAAAATTTCTGAACTGGTCGAAACTCGCACAGGCTGGCGAAAACAGAACAACAGATTCCGGCGCGGGATCGCCCGCCGCATCGCGCGCCGCGTGGTCTACGGCTTTGTCTATCGTACCTGAAATCTCAAACGTCGTCGCCTCCCCGATCGTGGCGGCGAACGCCGGCGCCGCCTCGCCTATGAGGTAGGCCTTGGCGATACGCGGAAAGAAGCTTTTCAGCGTCTCGATCCCGCCCTCCTTGGGCAGGCCGCCGGCGATCCAGTAGATACGCTCGAAACTTGCCAATGCCCGCTCCGCCGCATCGGCATTGGTGGCCTTGGAATCGTTGACGAAGAGAACCCGTTCCCGGCGGGCCACCTGCTCCATGCGGTGGGCAAGCCCGGGAAAACTGTTGAAACCGGCCTGGATCTGGTCCGCCGTCAGGCCGCAGTCGAGACAGGCCGCAAGGGCCGCCAGCGCGTTCTGAGCGTTGTGCGCGCCGCGCAGGGATCCGATGTCTTGAAGCGTCGCCAGTTTTTCGGCGACGCCATCGGCGGCTCGCATGAGATCGGAACCCTCCAGATAGAACCCATCGGAGAGCGATGATGTCGCCGAGATTCGCTGCAGCCTGCGCCCCTGCTTTTCAAGCCGGTTGGCGATTTGCCGGCAATCGGCATCGTCGACGCCCACAATGGCCAGCCCGCTCCTGGCCACCAGACGTTCCTTGATGCCGGCATACTTCTCGAACGAGCCATGCCGGTCCAGGTGGTCGGGCGAAAGATTGAGCAGAATGCCGACCGAAGGATCAAGCGTCGGGGCGAGATCGATCTGGTAGGAGGAGCACTCCACCACATGGTATCGTTCAGCCGCAGGCGGTTCGAGCGTCATCACGGCGCGGCCGATATTGCCGCCCATCTGTGTGTCCCGCCCCGCACTCTTGAGAATGTGGGCGATCAGAGCCGTTGTCGTGCTCTTGCCGTTGGTGCCGGTGATGGCGACAAAAGGCGCTTCAGATGCATGGGCCCGACGCTCGCGTGCGAAAAGCTCCACGTCGCCGATGATCTCCACCCCCGCGGCCCGCGCGAGATCCACGCTCCAGTGCGGGCGCGGATGCGTGAGCGGGACACCCGGCGAAAGGACGAAGGCCTCCTGCCCGCTCCAGTCGATGTTGCGCAGATCTCCGGTCGGCACACCCTCACCCGCCGCGCGCGCCACGCTGTCAGGGTTGTCGTCAAAGGCCGTCACCCGCGCCCCGCCGGCCATCAGCGCGTGGGCGGTGGCGATGCCCGAACCGCCAAGCCCGAAAAGGGCGATGGTCCTGTCGTTGAAAACCGTGGCCGGGATCATTCCGCCCCCTAGCGCAGCTTGAGCGTGGAGAGCCCGATGAGGGCAAGCAGCACCGCGATAATCCAGAACCGGATCACCACCTGGCTCTCCGTCCAGCCAAGCTTTTCGAAATGATGATGTATTGGCGCCATCAGGAATACGCGTTTACCGGTCATCTTGAAGACCGCTACCTGGATGATCACCGAGAGGATCTCCACCACGAACAGCCCGCCGATGATGGCAAGCACGATCTCGTGTTTGGTCGCGACGGCCACCGAGCCGATCAGCCCACCCAGCGCCAATGATCCGGTGTCCCCCATGAAGATCGCCGCCGGCGGCGCATTGAACCACAGGAAGCCGAGCCCCGCGCCGATCACCGCACCCAGGATCACCGCCAGCTCACCCGTCCCCGGCACGAAATGGATCTGCAGGTAGTTGGCGAAAATGGCGTTGCCCGAAAGATAGGCGATCACACCGAATGAGGCCGCAGCCACCATCACGGGAACCGTCGCCAGCCCGTCCAGCCCGTCCGTCAGGTTCACCGCATTGCCCGCCCCGACGATCACGAAGGCCGCGAACGGGATGAAGAAAATCCCCAGATTGAGCAGGAAATCCTTGAAGAAGGGGAAGGTCAGCGAGGAGGAGAACGGCGCCTGCCCCGCCTGCATGATGGTCCATGCCGCAAGCCCGGCAATCAGGAACTCCGCCGAAAGCCGCGCCTTGCCCGAAAAGCCCAGATGCGACTGTTTCGTCACCTTCAGATAATCATCATAGAAACCGATGGCGCCAAAACCCACCGTCACCATCAGGACCACCCAGACATAAACGCTGGAGAGGTTCGCCCACAGCGCGCACGATCCCAATATGCCCGAAAGCATCATGAGCCCGCCCATGGTCGGCGTTCCCGCCTTCTTGAAATGGGTCTGAGGCCCATCGGCGCGGATCGGCTGCCCCTTGCCCTGCCGAACCCTCAGCGAGGTGATGATCATCGGCCCGAACAGGAAGACGATGAGCGCCGATGTGATCAGCGCACCGCCGGTGCGGAAAGTGATGTAACGAAATACGTTGAGAACCGAAACTTCATCGGCCAGGTCAACGAGCATCATGAGCATGGATCAGTCCCCTGTCGCCGCGCCCGGATAGGTTTTGATAAAGGCGTCGACCAGTTTGTTGAAGCCGATGCTCTTCGAAGATTTGATCATCACGGCGTCGCCCGGCTTCACCGCACTGATCACAAGATCGCGCAAGTCGTCTGTCGTCTCGCGATACTCCATCGGCAGCCCCTCCGGCAACGCCTCTGCCAATGCCTTCATTTCACGGCCGGCCAAAAACACGCAATCCGTCCCCGCCCCCGTGACAAGATCCGCCAGTCCCGCATGCAATTTCTCCGCATGGGAGCCAAGTTCGGCCATGTCGCCGAGAATGGCGATGCGCCGCCCGCCTTCGCCCACATCCGCACGCTGAAGCAGATCGAACGCCGCTCCCATCGAGGCCGGATTGGCGTTGAAGCTCTCATCGATCAGTGTGAACGCGCCACCCTCCAGCATCAGCCGGTGCCGCGCGCCCCGCCCGGCTTCCGAACCGAAGGAACCCAGCGCCATCGCCGCCTTCTGCACATCAGCGCCCGCCAGATGCACGGCACCCAGCGTCGCAAGCGCGTTCTGAACCATATGCCGGCCCGGCACACCAAGGCGCACCTCCGTTTCCACACCTTCGATCTTCACGGCGAAGGTGGAGGAATTCGCACCGCATTCGGCGTGCATCAGCCGTATATCGGCGCGCGCATTCTCGCCAAAACCCGCAATGGTCTTCACACCGGCCTCCCCGGCAAGCGCCGACAGCAGCTTCCAGCGCTTGTCGTCACGATTGATGAGCGCAGCACCGCCCTTCACGACGCCTTCGAAAATCTCGCCCTTGGCCCGCGCGATCTCATCGATGCTCTTGAAGAAGCCCAGATGCGCCGCCGCCACCAGCGTGACAACGGCAACATGCGGGCGAACCATCTTCACCAGCGGGCGGATCTCGTCCGGATGGTTCATGCCGATCTCCAGAATCGCGAAATCGCAATCGGCCGGCATGCGGGCGAGCGTCAATGGCACACCCCAATGGTTGTTGAATGAACGATCCGCCGCGTGAACGCTCCCACAGGCCGAAAAAGCCTGCCGCATCATGTTCTTGGTTGATGTCTTGCCGACCGAACCCGTCACCGCCACGATCTTGGCACGGCTGCGCAAGCGTGCGGCGCGGCCGAGATCTTCCATGGCCGTCTGCACGTCCGGCACCACGATCTTGGGTACAGCCAACCGTCCAAGCGCCGGCAGCTTCGCCTCGGAGACCACCAGCACCGAAGCTCCGGCAGCCATGGCTGCCGTGGCAAAATCATGCCCGTCAAATCTCTCACCCTGAATGGCGAAGAATACGTCGCCCGGCTGGAGCGTCCGCGTGTCGATGGAGATGCCGGTTATAGCCGTTGCCGGCTGGCCGAGTGGCCTGCCACCCATTGCCTGCACCAGCGCATCATGGGTCCACAAAACGCTCATCCGCCCCGCTCCGCCAATGCGGCCCGCACTTCTTCGTGATCGGAGAAATGATGCTTTTCGCCGGCTATTTCCTGTCCGGTTTCGTGCCCCTTGCCGGCGACAATCAATGTATCGCCCTCTTCGAGCATCGCCACCGCGGACCGGATCGCTTCATGGCGATCCCCGATCTCGCGCGCCCCCGGCGCCGCCGCCATGATAGCCGCCCGGACCGTTGCCGGATCTTCCGAACGTGGATTGTCGTCCGTCACGATCGCCACATCGGCCAGCCGCGTTGCAATCTCGCCCATGATCGGGCGTTTTCCCGTGTCGCGGTCACCGCCGCAGCCAAACACCACGATCACCCGCCCTGTCGTGAAAGGGCGCACCGATTTCAATACGTTCTCCAGCCCGTCCGGCTTGTGGGCGTAATCCACATAGACCTGGGCGCCGTTTTCTGCCGTCCCCACGAGTTCGAGACGGCCCGACGCGCCCTTGAGCTTTTCCAGAGCTGCAAACACCGTCTCAACCGCCGTGCCAGTGCTGATCGCCAGTCCCGCCGCAACCAAAGCATTGGCGACCTGGAAATCGCCTGCAAGCGGCAGGTCGACTTCGTAGATGACGCCGTCGACATCCACCTCCGCCCGCTGTCGATGGCGCTCGTGTTCAACCCGCTTCAGCGTCAGGAATGCCCCTTGCCGGCCCACCGTGCGCACATCGAGGCCGGCAGAGCGCGCAGCTGCCACCGTTGGCTCGCTCCACGGATCGTCGGCAAAGACAACCGCCGGCGCTCCCTTCGGAAGGAGCGTGTCGAAGAGGCGCAACTTCGCCTTGTGATAGTCCTTGACGGTTGGATGATAATCCATGTGGTCGCGGCCAAGATTGGTAAATCCAGCAGCCGAGAGGCGCACCCCGTCGAGACGGCGCTGGTCGAGGCCATGGCTCGATGCTTCCATTGAGGCATGGCTCACCCCCTCACCCGCCAGATCATCAAGCAGGCGATGCAGCCCGATCGGATCGGGCGTCGTCAGTTCGCCATATTCGTCCCGTCCAGGTGCCACCACGCCCGTCGTGCCGATGCTCGCTGCCGGCAGGCCTGCGTGTTCCCAGATCTGGCGCGTGAATGACGCAACGGATGTCTTTCCGCTGGTCCCAGTCACTGCAACCATCGTCTCGGGTTGAAGCGGAAATAGCCTTGCTGCACACAAAGCAAGGGCACGCCGGGGATCGTCCGTTTCTATGACGGGGACTCCAGGGTCGGCAGCAAGCGCGCCGGGAGCTGCAATGATGGCCAGTGCCCCTTTGCGGGCGGCATCCGCTGCGAAGGCTGCGCCATTGGCCTTTGTGCCGGCAAGGGCGAAAAACAGATCCCCCGCCTCGACCTTTCGCGAATCCGACGAAATCCCCGAGACTTCCGCTTCCGCAGACAACAATCCCTGTTGTGGAAGAATCTCCGCCAATTCACTGAATTTCATGAGGCCCCGGTACTCTCAATTGCGTTTGTTTTCTCGGCTGGTGGCCGACTCACTGCTGCGAAATCAGCAAGGCATCACTTTCTTGACCGAATTCAGGCTTTACGCCAAGCAGCGGCGCGGAACGGCGGATGATGTTGCGCACCATCGGCGCAGCGTTCAGGCCGGCAGTCGCGCCAATCCCCTCCCGTTCTGGCTTGGGTTCATCGACAAAAACCAGCACGATGTATTCGGGATCGTCGACCGGGAAACCGGCGATGAACGCGTTGAAGCGAACATTGTTGGAATAGCGGCCGTTGACAACCTTCTCCGCGGTTCCCGTTTTACCACCGACGTAATAACCTTCCACCTCAGCGCGCCGGCCCGATCCCTTTTCGGAGTTCAGACGGAAAAGATACCGCATCTGGGCGCTTGTCTTGGGCGAAATCACCTGTTTTGCGATTTCGTTTGCCTCTTTCTCCGAGCGCGGCAGGAATGTTGGCGGAATGAGCTTGCCACCGTTCAGCATGGCCGCGGCCGCCACCGCTGTCTGCAGCGGCGTCGTGGCCACACCATGGCCGTAGGAAATCGTGATCGAATTGATCTTCTTCCACTCCTTCGGCTCCGTAGGCAAGGCAACTTCGGGCAGTTCCGTGGACATCCGTCCCAGAAGACCAATCTTGTCGAGAAACGCCCTGTGCCCCTCGATACCGACCACGTCCGCCATCTTGGCCGTGCCGATATTGGAAGAGTAGATAAAGATTTCAGGCACGCTCAACACCCGGCGTTTGCCATGAAAGTCGTTGATCGTGAAACCGCCTATGCGAATGGGACGCGTGGCATCGAAGCTGTCATTGATGCTTACCAGCCCTGAATCGAGCCCCATCGCGGTCGTAAAAATCTTGAAGGTCGAACCCATCTCGAAGACGCCGGCCGACATGCGGTTCAACCGGTCCTTGTCGAGCGCATTGACCGGGTTGTTGGGGTCGAAGTCCGGCACGGAGGCCATGCCCACCACTTCGCCGGTATTGGCATTCAAAACCACGGCGCCGGCTGCAATGGCCTGATAGCGGTCAAGTGCCTGAACCAGCTCGTCGCGAATGATGTGCTGTACACGCAGGTCGACCGCCAGCTTGACGGGCTCCAGATGCCCCTCCACCGCGAGCCCCGTGGCCTGCAGGTCTGCAAGGCCCTGATCATCGACGAATTTTTCGATACCAGCGATGCCCTTGTTGTCGATGTTCACAAGCCCGAGAATATGCGATGCAGTCGGTCCGCCTGGATAGAAACGCCGCTTTTCGGTGCGGAAACCCAGCCCCGGCACACCCAGTGCCAGAATGTCAGCCTGCTGGCGGGGCGAGAGCTGGCGACGCAGCCACACAAAGCCCGCATCGCTGTCGAGCCTCCGATAGGTCTGCTGATAGTTGAGATCGGGAAGTACCGTCGAAAGCTTCTCGATCGCTTCATCGATGTCCACGATCCGCCGCGGCTCGGCAAAAAGCGACGCTGTCTTGATGTCCGTCGCGAGCACTTCCCCATTGCGATCAACCAGGTCGGGTCGTGAGGCGGTGACGCGGGCAGCCGGAACGCTTGGCTCGGGCTCATCCTGCAAGGCGAGATGAACCAGCCGCCCACTGAGCGCCGCATAAATACCGAACATGACGGCCATTGCCATCACCACCCGGTTCTGGGCACGCCCCCCGCGAGATTTGCCGGTCCCATCCATGACGATGGTTGCGGCCCCTCGGCGAACGGCCGAGGAAGCGAGATCGTCCGCATATCCACGCGAGCTCATCATGGCTGCACCGCCCCGGTTGTCGTCTGATCTGCTTCGCCTCCGGCATCCGCCATGCCGCCGACGAGCCCCTCGATGGTGAGGGCTTTTTCTGGAAGGTCGGAGAATTCGGCTATTTGCGGCGCCTCCACGGGTTCCAGTCCCAATTCGTCCTTGTAGGTCTCTGCCAGTCGCTGCAGGCGAGCCGGTTGGGTCAAGAGACTCCAGTCAGCCTTGAGGAGATCGATGGAATCCTCCTCGAGCTCCGCCTGCCGCTCGATCTTGCGCAGTTCCTCATATTTGGCTTCGGCATCATGCTTGGTCTTGTAGGTAAACGCCGCCGCCGCCATCATGACCGTGATCAGCACAATATCGCTCGTGCGAAACATCTTTGCCTCTACCTCTCACCAGCACGTGTCGGCCGCGGAAAGCGCGAAAGACCAACCATGTCGAAATCAACCTCTCCGGCTTGCGCCTCGCTGCGCACTGCCAGTCTGAGGCGCGCCGAGCGCGCCCTCGGATTCTGCTCGGTCTCTTCCCGCGATGGAGCGACCGGCTTGGCCGGCTTGTGAAACGTAGGGACGCTGTCATGCAGCTCAGGCAGATGGCGGGAGCCACCCTGCCCCCCGGCACGTTCGACCATGAAGCGCTTCACGATCCGGTCTTCGAGTGAGTGAAACGTCACCACGACCAGCCGCCCGCCCGGTTTCAGAACACGTTCCGCCGCAAAAAGCGCCCGCGCCAGTTCACCAAGCTCGTCATTGACGTAGATCCGCAACCCTTGAAAAACACGCGTTGCAGGATGAATTTTCTCCTGCGGTCGACGGCCGACGATCTTTTCAACGGCGCGCGCCAGATCCAGCGTGGTCTCAAAAGGCTTTTCGGCCCGGATCCGCTCCAGACCACGCGCAATGCGCCCTGCCTGGCGCTCCTCGCCCAGAATCCCGAAGATGCGCGCCATATCGCCCGCCTTCATCGTGTTGACAACATCGGCCGCGCTCAAACCCGAGCGCTCCATGCGCATATCCAGTGGCCCATCCTTCTGGAAGGAGAACCCGCGCACCGCCTGATCGATCTGCATGGATGAAACGCCGATATCGAGCACCACACCGTCGACCGGGCCATCGACAACCTCATCGAGCCTGGAGAAACGGTTCTCCACCAGCCGGAGGCGCCCGTCCCACTTTTCCACCAGTGTTTGGCCTGCTTCGATGGCGGTCGGGTCGCGATCGATCGCCGTGACCGACGCACCGTCTTCAAGAAGTGCGGTGGTGTAGCCACCAGCACCGAACGTGCCATCGATGAAATGCTGGCCATCGAGAGGGTGGAGAGCGTCGAGGACTTCACGCAAAAGAACCGGAATGTGGCGGGCCGGTCCGCCACCGGCCGGGCTTTCGCCGCCGGGGCCCGCCATCATTCCGACTGTCCGGCAGCCCGGGCCGAGCTGGCCGCCTGCCGAAGTTTCAGAAGCCGTGCGCGCACCGCCCGCCCATGGGCCTTCAGCTGCTCCGGCTCCCAGATCTGAAAGAAATGACCACGGCCAACGAACGCCACATCCTTCGTGATGCCGGTGTGCTCGCGAATGAAATCCGTCACGGTGATGCGACCATCTTGATCGAGTTTGAGGAACGCGCCGTCGCCATGAACGAAAAATGACATGTCGTCCGCAGTCTGCAGGAAGGGGTCTTCCTGCGCGATCCGCTCTTCGTAACGGTCGAGCAGGTCGAGACCACCCACATCCATCGCAGGAATGTCGAGCGCACGAAGCGCATAAAGTTCGGTAAAGCCACGTTTTTGAACCACGGAGCGGAAATGCGCCGGAACGGAGACCCGACCCTTGGAGTCGATCTTGTTTACTGCATTCGACAGAAACCGGTCCATGACGCGTTGTGGCCAAAAGGCCCATGCCCCTCTGCATCTCTTCAGCCGCGTTCAGTTGCGGCTCTCCGAACATTTGCCCGCCCCTCTGCAAGGGTGAATCCCCGCTGCCACGCCGCCCCGAGAAAAAGGCCGACATGGGAGGAACCCGTACTCCAACTGCAACGAAACGCTGATTTGTTATATGGGGTATCATGGGCCGATATGGGCGTCAACGGGATTAAGCTTCACAAATGCCGCAATGACAGGCGTTTTGGACATGCATCGGGCCATGGTCATTTATCGTGCATTAAGGCTAACAAAAGGTTAGGAAGAGCCTCGTGCCATCCGGCCCGCACCTACCCAATATGACCGCGAGGAGCCCATGTCCGACAGCCAGAACACCCGCGCTGCACGCCTTTCACACCTTCACTCGGGCGATCTCGAAAAAGGCGACCCGCTCTCCACGCCAATCGTCATGAGTTCGGTGTTTCACTTGCCGGGCGACCCGGCAGGCGCGCGTCAATATGGCCGTTTCGACAATCCCACCTGGGAGGCGGTAGAGGCTGCCTTCGCCCACCTGGAGGATGCCGACGCCATCGCGTTCCCCTCCGGCATGGCGGCCATTTCGTCGGTGCTCCTTGCCCTGCTTTCGACTGGCGATCGGGTGCTTCTGCCCTCGGACGGCTACTACACACCCCGCGTCCTTCTGGAAAAGCACCTCACCCGTCTTGGCATCCGCTACGACACCCGACCGACCGCGTCGTTCCTCGAAGGCGGGTTTGCCGGATACCGCATGGTGCTTGTCGAAACCCCTTCCAACCCGGGGTTGGATATCTGCGACATCAAGGCAGTGGCAGAGGCCGCCCAAGCTGAGGGCGCAATCGTTGTCGCCGACAACACAACCATGACACCTTATGGCCAGCGCCCGCTGGATCTGGGCGTCGATCTTGTGCTTGCCGCCGACACCAAGGCCCCCAATGGACATTCCGACGTGCTTTTCGGCCACGTCGCAGGCCGCGACGCGACGATGATCGAAACGATCCGCGAGTGGCGCAAACTTGCCGGTGTCATCCCCGGCCCCTTCGAAGCATGGCTGGTCCTGCGCGGGCTCCAAACGCTTGAAGTGCGTTTTGACCGCATGTGCTCATCCGCCGAGACCATTGCAACACGTCTCGCAGATCATCCGGCGGTCCGGTCGGTGCGCTATCCTGGCCTGAAGAATGATCCCTCGCACGCCCTTGCCAAAACCCAGATGCTCCGTTTCGGTTCGCTCGTCGGACTGACGCTCGGCTCGAAAGAACAGGCAGAGCGCTTCATCGATACCTGTCCGTTCATTGAGGCGACCACCTCGTTCGGCGGCGTTCACACCTCGGCCGAACGGCGCGCGCGATGGGGTGATGATGTGGCCGAAGGTTTCGTTCGTCTGTCGGTCGGATGCGAGCCGACAGACGCCCTCTGGCAGGCGATCGACGCTGCATTGAAAACGGCGTGAAACTGTTCGGAATTTTCTGAAAAGGAGCCGAAATCCGTCGAATTCCGGAAAAATCGGCAAATTTTGGAAAAACGTGCCAGCCGGTCTGTAAGCCGGGTTCTGTATGGCTGCATCGCCCGAAAACGACGCAACGTGACGGCCATTCCTCTGGGTCCGATGTCGCCATCGGCCTTAAGCAACCTACCCGAACGGCTGGGCCGGAAAACGCCCTGAGGGTTGCCCCTCGCGCCATTCCTATTCGGTCTTGCTCCCGGTGGGGTTTACCATGCCGTCTTCGTTACCGTCGACGCGGTGGGCTCTTACCCCACCCTTTCACCCTGACCCCGCCAGTTTTTCGGTTCTCGGCAAGTAGCTGAAAAACAACCGAAAAACAGGCGGGGCGGTCTGCTTTCTGTGGCACTTTCCCTAGGGTTACCCCCGCCGGATGTTATCCGGCACCGTTCTTCCGTGGAGCCCGGACTTTCCTCGCAGACAGCCTTTCGGCTCTCGTCCGCGCGGCCGTCCGACCGGCTGGCAGGACGTATAAAGGGTTTCGCGCGGCAAAAGGCAACTCAAAACAGACCCGTTCCCGCACGAAACCCCGTATTCCCGGACTTAATGCCCAAGAATGCGCTTCACCTTCGTGCAATATCGCGAAGAAATCGGATTCATACGCTTTGCGCCATGACCGGCATTGTACTTGAGAATCGTGCCACAAGTCGTGCCACCGCCAAGCTGGTGGGCCTTGGCGAGATACTTCATGCCGTATTTAATGTTGGTGTCAGGATTGTAGAGCCCCTTGGCCGAGCCGCGGTAGCCCATCATGCGCGCAGTCGCGGGCTTAATCTGCATCAGGCCGATCTCGCCAGCCGCGCCGCGAGCATTGGCGCGATAGTTGCTTTCAACCCGGACCACCGCATTGGCAAGGGAAACCGGCACTCCATAGGCAGAAGCGTACTGCGCGATGATCGTCTGATAAGAACCGCCCTTGCCGCTCGAACGGACGGTCGTCTTTACCGTGGTCTTTTTCTTGCTGGACTTTGAAGCCGTCTTTTTAGTGGCCTTCGCAGGCTTGACGGACGCGGTGGTGGTCATATCGACCTTGCTCGCCTGGGAACCATTTCCGCCGCGAAGAATTGTCCGAAGCAGATTGGGAGCATCTTCACCTTCAGCTGCTTTTTCCGCGCTTTTCTTGGCTGAGTGCATAGCAATCTCTTGCGCGTAATTGGTCTTCTCGGCAGCGTTGGACAAAGACGTGGCAGCGCAGACAGCGATCGCTGCCGCGAGTAAGGTTTTGATTTTCATTTCGACCCGTAACTCTGAGCCGCAGCATTCGTGCGGCGGTTTTGCTTTTCACAAGGCCGGGACTAGGGTCCCACGACCTCAACACGGGCGGTGTTTTGCAGGCGAAGGGGGAACAAAAAAGGCGCTTCAATTCAATAAATATGAATCGATGTAATTTTGCGCCAGTCTTGGGAGTGAGTGATCGTCAGGGAGAAGAATCAATCACAGATCAATTATACAACAATTCCCTCAAAATTATGCACGTTGTCGCATCGGCTAGACCATTAACTTCTAAAGGTCTGAAATGTCTTTGAAATTCTCGCACAACGATTTGCGTATTTGCGTCATAAACACCACTGATATCGATGTTGTACCCGTAGCGACTCAGTAATCGCTGGAGTGCCTCAACGGCCGGTCCTTCGTCCTCGGGGCCAAGGACATGTCCACCTGAAACTGCCGCCATTGCGACAAAATGGCCGAGCCCGGCTTCGGCCAGGCGCTGCCAGGGAAAACGTTCTCCTGGATCAACCTTTCGGCCAGGGGCAATATCGGAATGAGCAAGAACCCGTTTTGGTGGAATATCGTGGCGACGGCAGATGTCGCGTCCGAGTTTCAACACGGCTTGTACTTGCACCTCTGGGAATTCCGGCAATCCCTTAGGGTGCCCCGCATTCGCGATCTCGACACCAATAGACCAGGAATTCACATCGTCGCGTCCCTGCCAGGTCCCACGGCCCGCATGCCATGCCCGGTCCGACTCACGGACCATCTGCACGATGCGCCCATCCTCGTGAACGAGGTAATGGCTTGAAACCTCACTTTGGGGTGCACAGAGCCAGTCCTGCGCGCTCTCGCCCGTCTCCATTCCCGTATAGTGAAGTATCAGAGCATCAGGTGTGTGCCCATCACGACGCTCGCCAAAATTGGGGGAAGGACAAACCTCCGCGCCTCTGAAATCCGGCTCAAATGAGGCTGCTTTCAGAACGACCCCGCTCAAGCGCGCACCTGCGCTTTCTCGATGCTCTCATAGGCAGCATTGATCGCTGCAAGACGCGTGTTGGCGATGGCCAGAAATTCTTCGGGAACGCCACGGGCGATAAGTCTGTCGGGGTGGTTCTCAGCGACCAGCTTGCGATAATGGCGCTTGATCTCATTGAACGGCGCACCCTGTTCGATTCCGAGTACAAGATAGGGATTGCCCCCCCCCTTGATCGCATGGCGTGACAGGATCTGGTCAAAATGGTCTTCTCCAATATCGAAGATCTCAGCGACGTGCTGGAGAAACGCCATCTCCCGTTCATGAATCACACCATCGGCCTTTGCGATGTGAAACAGCGCATCGAGAATGTCTTCAAGCACCATGCAATTGGGTCCGCCATAGCCGCACAGATTGGCCATCTGATGCGCATAAGCCTCAAACCCCGCAACGTCCTGCTGGGCCAAACTATACAGCCGCGCAACATTTGCCTGTTCATTTCGCGGCACTGAGAAAATCTCGTGAAACGCCTGCACCTCGTCCTGTGTGACGATTCCATCTGCCTTCGCCATTTTGGCCGAGAGAGCGATGATTGCGATTGAAAAAGCGACGCGCCGGCGCAATTGCGGATCGCCTTCGAAAACGGTGCGGATGGCCTCGACCATTGCCGACAGCGCATTGCCCGGCGCGCGCGTGATAAAGTCTGTTATTCGATCCCAAAACGTCATGTCGGTTTTGTAACCGCAAACGCTGGGGATTTCGAGGCACAGTTTGGCGCGAGCAAAACCGGATGGGCTACACAGCCCACCCGGTTTAATGAATGTCAGGCACTCAAAACGTAACCTGAAGGGATCGACACCTTACTGGCTTGTCGTGGTCTCATCCGGAACCGGCTCGGTTTCGGGTGTTGCTGCCGGCGGATCCATTGGGGTCGCATCCTGCTGTTCAGGCTCGATGCTCTGGGTGGTCGTGTTGTCGCCTTCACTGCAGGCTGCAAGACCGAGAAGGGCCAAGCCAGAAACGGTTGCGGCTAGAAACTTTTTCATTTCCACTCTCCATACAAAGCACATCTCGAAAGCGCTTCGCCGCGCTCACACTGAAGAAATGCGCAAGCTCGCCTGGAGTTTCGTAACGTTGAGTGACGGCACGTAACGAAGAGGGATCAAAGACTAGTCGCTCCCCGTGCAGCCTGATCGTACTGACCCGAAAGAGCGTGCATCACGGCAGCAATACCGGAAAGCGCTTCTTCATCGAGTTTAAGCCGCTTGGTGCTGGCAACCAGCAGAGCCTCCCGAACTTCGTGGTAGCGCTCGCAGGCCGCAGCCCCCTCCGCCGTGGCTTTCACGGTCTTTTCCTTGCCTCTACGTCCGGTCTTTACCAGTCCGAGGGCTGCAAGTTTCTTGATCGCATAGGAGGCAACATGCACATCCTCAATGTTAAACATCATGCACAGTTCCGAGAGCGTCTTCTCCCGGTTTCTGTGATTGGCTGCATGAAGGATCTGGACCGCCGTCGGCTGGAGGCCCGGAACACCTGCGGCGGCCATGCATCGCACCATCCACCGTTCGAAGGAATGGCTCATAACGGTCATCGCAAACTCGATCTCCGATAACGCCGGCATGGCACCGGCGGCCAGATGGGCTGCAGAGACAACCGGTCCAACCTTCTTTTCGGCGTTCGACATTATCACCTCGCGAGCATGGTTTGCGGCAGCCATAGCGCCAGTTGCGGGAACAGGACGATCAACACCACGGCGACGATCATCATGAGGAAGAACGGCAGCGTCATGCCGGCGACCTTGAGAATATTGTGACCGGTCAGTCCTTGTATGACGAACAGATTGAACCCGACCGGCGGCGTGATCTGGCTCATCTCGACCACGATGACGAGATAGATGCCGAACCAGATGATGTCGAGCCCCGCAGCCTCGACCATGGGCAAAATCACCGACGCCGTCAGCACGACGATCGAAATGCCATCCAGAAAACAGCCAAGAACGATGAAGAACAATGTCAGCGCCGCGAGCAGCGCATAGGGCGAATAGTCTTGCTGCGCAATGAACTGAGCCAGCGCGCGGGGAATACCTGTATACCCCATCGCCACCGTCAGAACCGATGCTCCAGCGAGAATGAGCACGATCATGCAGGAGGTGCGCGAGGCATTGCGCAACGCATCAGAAAAGGTCGCGCGGTTGAGCGTTCCGGTGAACCAGGAGAGTCCAAGCGCGAGAACCACGCCCACGACTGCCGCCTCCGTGGGAGAGGCGAAGCCGCCATATATTGAGCCGACAACCCCCACGATAAGTGAAAGGATTGGAAATAGGCGGCGTGTCTGCCAGACGCGCTGGAGATATGGAACGCGCGCATCGGCTTCGGGCATGCGTTTGCGATTGATAAGCGACCAGACCGCCGTATAGCCCATGAAAAGTCCCGCCAGCATTAGGCCGGGGATGACACCAGCAATGAAAAGCCGCGCAATCGATTGCTCTGTCGCCGCTCCATAGACGATCAGTATGATTGACGGTGGAATGAGCAGGCCGAGCGTGCCGGAACCCGCAAGCGAACCGATAGCCATCCGCTCGTCATAGCCACGGTTTTCAAGTTCGGGCAGAGACATGCGGCCGATGGTTGCCGTTGTTGCGGCGGATGAGCCGGACACCGCGGCGAAAATGGCACAGCCCAGGATGTTGACGTGCAGGAGCCGGCCCGGCAGGCGGCGCATCCACGGCGCAAGACCAGCAAACATGTCTTCAGCAAGCCGCGTGCGGAACAGGATTTCGCCCATCCATATGAACATGGGCAGGGCCGCCAAATCCCAGGAGTTGATGGAACCCCAGACCGTCGTGGCCATAACCGCGCCGGGCGGCACAGGAACCATTAGGAAGATGGCAGCAAGACCGGCAATCATGAGCGCCAGAGCGACCCACACGCCCGCCGTGAGAAGAATGAGGAGCAGGCTCCCGAGCGTCAGGGAAATGGCGAAAAGGTCCATCACACCTCCTCCACCGCGCCGTCTTCCTTGGCGAGATAGGATGGAGACCGTCCCGCAAGAACCTCGAAGAGGTCTTCCACCAGAGCAACGGCGAAAATTCCGACCCCGAGAGCCATCACCGCTTGCGGGATCCAAAGCGGAATGGCGATGATGCCATAGGACAGTTCGTTGAAACGGTAGCTATCGACGGTGAGCTTTGACGCATAGTAAAAGAAGAACCACGAGAGTGCAGCACCAATGACGAGGACAAACACCTCGGCCACCTGCCGCATCCTGTAGGGCATGGCCGACAAGCCCAGTGTGACCCGAATCTGTGCGCCACCTCGCAAAGAGCCGGCAAGCGCCATGAAGGATGCGCCCACAAGCAGAAAACCAGCGATTTCCGCCAGAGATGGGACAAGGAATCCAAAGGGGGGCAGGCCAAAAAGGCCAATAATGGTGTCGAACACACGCCCGAGCACCTGCGCGAACACCAGAAGAGCGATCACGCCGAGAGCAGCCATGGCCAGCCATTCGGCCGCGCCATAGAGCCCGTCAAGAATTTTTCTCATTGTCGTCGTCTCCGCTCCGACGGTCTGATTGTGGTTGTGCGCGACAACCAATCTGCAGGCAGCGGAGTGCTCCACCGCCTGCAGAGCCTGCCAAAGCGATCAGTTGTTGAAGGTGTCGAGAACAGCTTTGCCTTCGTCCCCGGCCTTCTCGGCCCATTCGGCGGACATCTCTGCACCTATGACCGCCAGTCCTTCCTTGAGCTCGGTGCTGGGGGCAGTGACGGTAATCCCGTTGTCCTTCAGAACCTGGGTCTTTTCCATGGTTTCCTTGACGGATGCTTCCCAGCCACGGGTTTCGGCGGAGGCGGCTGCCGCAAGTACGGCAGCCTGCTGCTCCTGTGGGAGCGCGTCGAACGCGCCTTTGTTGACAAACACCATGTTGCGCGGCAGCCACGCCTGAGCGTCCGAATAATGCGACAGGAAATCCCAGACCTGGGAGTTCGCGCCGGTGGACGGCGATGTGATCATGGCTTCGACACGCCCGGTGGCGAAGGCCGTTGGCAGATCAGGCACCTCGACCTGTGTCGGCAATGCGCCCGCAAGTTGCGCAAGGCGCTCGGTGGCGGCATTATAGGCGCGCATCTTCAGGCCTTTGAGATCACCGACCGAAGAGACTTCCTTCTTTGTGTAGATGCCCTGCGGCGGCCACGGGACCGAAAACAGCAACTGAAGCCCCTGCTCCTCGAGCTTGGCAGAAAGCTGGTCCTTCGACGCGTCATAAAGCTTCTTCGCGTCGTCATAGCTGGTGGCCAGGAAAGGAATGGAATCCACTTCATAGATGGGGTCTTCATTGGAAAGACGCGAGCCGAGGATTTCGCCAATCTGGGCAAGCCCCTGACGCACGGCATTCTTGATGTCGGGATGCTTGAAGAGCGATCCATTGGAGTGAACCGTGATCTCCAGCCCGCCACCCGTCGCGGATTTCACATCGTCAGCAAACTGAACGATGTTCTGCGTATGGAAATTGGTATCGCCATAGGGGACAGGCATGTCCCATTTGGTCTGGGCGGATGCTGTCGTGGCAAAGCCGAGCGCAGCGACGGCCAGTGCAAATTTCATGGAATGATGCATATCAAGTCTCCCATTGTGAAGCGCAATGGAGGCGTTTCCATGCCTTTCTCATTGCAATGCGAACAACGTGTCACACTCAGAGAATATGTCAATAAATTGTTGACGTTTTATTCGAGACATGTTTCTCCTGCTCCGTAGGATAATGCGAAGGAAGCAATGATGACAGAAGGCAAATGGGATTTTTGGATCGACCGCGGCGGTACTTTCACCGACGTCATCGGCCGCGACCCCAAAGGCGGGCTGCACGCCCGCAAGCTGCTTTCTGAAAATCCGGAAGCCTATGCCGATGCCGGCATTCAAGGCATTCGCGATCATCTTGGTGTCAACAAGGGCGAAGCCATGCCCTCGCACCTGATCGGCGATGTGAAAATGGGCACGACCGTGGCCACCAATGCGCTTCTGGAGCGCAAGGGCGACCGCGTGGCGCTTCTCATCACCAAGGGCTTTCGCGATGCGCTGAAAATCGCCTATCAGGCGCGGCCGGACATCTTCGCGAAGGAAATCATTCTTCCCGAACAACTCTATGAGCGCGTGATCGAGGTGCCGGAGCGCCGCCGCGTCGACGGCGCGGTGGAAACGGAACTCGACCTTGCCACCGTGAAGGGCGAGATCGAGGCGGCGAAGGCTGACGGCATCGATGCGGTGGCCATCGTCTTCATGCATGCATGGAAGTATCCAGAACATGAGAAAGCGGCTGCAAGCCTTTGCCGCGAATCCGGTTTCTCACAGGTTTCCGTGAGCCACGAGACCTCGCCGCTGATCAAGCTGGTGGGGCGCGGCGACACCACGGTGGTGGATGCCTATCTCTCGCCCATCCTGTCACGTTATGTGAACCGCGTGGCGGCGGAACTGGGCGTCGACGAGAATGGCGAAGGGCCGGGCCTCAAATTCATGATGTCGTCGGGCGGACTGACGGCAGCCGACAAGTTTCAGGGCAAGGACGCTATCCTTTCAGGGCCCGCTGGGGGCGTGGTCGGCATGGTGGAGACTGCGCGGCTTGCCGGTTTCGACAAGGTGATCGGCTTCGACATGGGCGGCACCTCGACGGATGTCGCCCATTATGACGGCGACTATGAACGTGCCTTCGACACGGAAGTGGCGGGCGTGCGCATTCGCGCGCCGATGATGCGCATTCACACCGTGGCCGCCGGGGGTGGCTCGGTGCTGCATTTCGAGGACAACCGGCTCAAGGTCGGTCCGGATTCGGCAGGCGCGAATCCCGGCCCCGCCTGCTATCGCCGTGGCGGGCCGCTGGCCGTGACCGATGCCAATGTGATGCTCGGCAAACTTCAGCCTGATTTCTTCCCGGCTATTTTTGGCCCCGAGCAGAACGAGCCGCTTGATGTGGACGCCGTGCGCGCACGTTTTACCGCGCTTGCCGAAAAGCTCGGCGACGGGCGTCCGGCCGAAGCGGTTGCCGAAGGTTTTGTCACCATTGCCGTGGAAAACATGGCCAATGCAGTGAAGAAGATTTCCGTGCAGCGCGGCTATGATGTGACGGGCTATCTGCTGAACTGTTTCGGCGGCGCGGGCGGCCAGCATGCCTGCCTCGTGGCCGATGCGCTTGGCATGGAGGCAGTGCTGATCCATCCGATGTCGGGCCTGCTTTCGGCGTATGGCATCGGCCTTGCGACCGTGTTCGCCTCACGCCAGCAAGCGCTGATGCAGCCATTCTCGGAGAGCGCGCTGGGTGCCATCGAAGCGCTGTCGGAGTCGCTGCGCGAAGAGGTGCGTGCAGAACTTGCCGATCAGGGCATCACCGGCGACAAGGTGGTCTGGGCGACCAAGCTGGAAATCCGCTACGAGGGCACCGACACCACGCTGCCCATCGCCTTCGATGGCACGCTTGAGACCGCCAGGGCCGCCTTCGAGGCAGCGCACAAGGCGCAGTTCGGCTTCGTCTATGACGACAAGCCGATGGTGGTGGAAGCCGTCAGCGTCGAGGGACTGGACGCGGGCGATGGACGCCCGGTGGAGCAGGAGCAGGCGACCAGCGACGCCACGCCCGCCCCCGGCGAGACGCGCGCGATCTTCTGCGATGGCGCATGGCACGATGCCGGCATCTACCGCCGCGAGACGCTGTCACGCGGCGCGAAGGTCAACGGCCCTGCCCTCATCATCGAGACCAACCAGACGGTTGTCGTGGAGCCCGGCTGGCAGGCTGAGATCACCGCGCTCGACCACATTCTGATGCGCCGCGTGGAAAAGAAGGCCCGCATGGCCGCACTCGGCACCAAGGCCGATCCGGTGATGCTGGAGGTCTTCAACAACCTGTTCATGTCGATCGCCGAGCAGATGGGCGTGACGCTGCAGAACACCGCCTACTCAGTGAACATCAAGGAGCGGCTCGACTTTTCCTGCGCGGTCTTCGACCAGAATGGCGCGCTGGTGGCCAACGCCCCGCACATGCCGGTGCATCTGGGCTCCATGGACCGTTCGGTGGAAACCGTCATTCGTCTGAACAAGGGCAATATCCGCCCCGGCGACGTGTTCGCGCTGAACGCGCCCTATAATGGCGGCACGCATCTGCCCGACATCACGGTGGTCACGCCCGTGTTCGATGACAGGGGCGAGAACATCCTGTTCTACACCGCCTCGCGCGGCCACCATGCCGATGTCGGCGGCACAGCACCTGGCTCCATGACGCCGCTGGCGACCACGGTGGATGAGGAAGGCGTTCTGTTTGACAATTTCCGCCTCGTCAAAGACGGCAGGTTCCGCGAAGAGGAGCTGCACACGCTTCTGACCGACCACCCCTATCCGGCGCGCAACCCGCACCAGAACATTGCCGATCTGAAGGCGCAGATCGCCGCCAACGAAAAGGGCGTGGCGGAATTGCGCAAAATGATCGACCAGTTCGGTCTGGACGTGGTGCAGGCCTATATGGGCCATGTGCAGGACAATGCGGCGGAAGCCGTGCGCCGCGTGCTGGAACGCCTGCCGGATGCGTCGGAATATGAATATCCGACCGACACGGGCCAGGTGATCAAGGTGAGGATCACCGTCGACCGCGAAAAGCGCGAGGCAACCGTCGACTTCACCGGCACGTCAAACGTTCAGAAGAACAATTTCAACGCGCCCGAACCGGTGACCCGCGCAGCCGTGCTCTATGCCTTCCGCGTGATGGTGGAAGGGCAGATCCCGATGAATGCGGGCTGCCTCAGGCCAATCAACATCGTGATCCCGGAAGACTGCATGCTGCGCCCCTCCTATCCGGCGGCGGTCGTGGCCGGCAATGTGGAGACGTCCCAGCACGTCACCAATGCGCTGTTCGGTGCGATGAAGGCCATCGCCAACAGCCAGGGCACGATGAACAACCTGACCTTCGGCAATGAAGAGTATCAGTATTACGAGACCATCTGCTCCGGCTCGCCGGCCGGTCGCATGAATGACGGTCGCGGCTTCGATGGCGCGTCGGGCGTGCATGTGCACATGACCAATTCGCGCCTGACGGACCCGGAAATCCTTGAATTGCGCTTCCCGGTTCTGCTGGAGGACTTCCACATTCGCGACGGTTCGGGCGGCAAGGGAAAGTGGCGGGCCGGCGACGGCACTCGCCGCACCATCCGCTTTCTAGAGACGATGGAATGCGCCATCCTCTCCTCCCACCGCACGCAGCCACCGCGCGGCGTGGAAGGTGGTGGTGATGGCGAGATGGGCAGGACCGAGGTGCGCCGCAGGGACGGTCATGTCGAAACACTGAAGGGCTGCGATCAGACGGTGATCGAGACGGGTGAAGCGGTAATTGTCACCACGCCCACCGCCGGTGGGTTCGGCAAGGTGTAGAGCGTCCAGGATCAACGGGCGGAAGAAAACACTCTCCGCCGATATTGTCCTTGGCCCGGTTCGGGTCAAGGGTTCCTGAGCGGGTAACGCGGATCGTAAACGCCGCATTTCACAGCCCCGTCACACTCGGTCACTCAGCGTTCACGCGCCTGTCATGGAAGCGCAGTAGCCCCTCAATAAAAGATTGAGGGGAGAGACCCATGACAGATCTTTCAGCCGGTACCGGCCTTTCCACCCGCCGCCATCTCGGCAAGGCGGTCTATCAGAACAGGGCCACCACGCGCGCCGGCCTTTCCGAACGCCTCTTCGCTCTCCTTTTTTCAGGCCTCGTCTATCCGCAGATCTGGGAAGACCCGGAGGTGGACATGGCGGCCATGGAACTCGACGAAAGCCACCGTGTCGTCACCATCGCCTCGGGTGGCTGCAATGTGCTGGCCTATCTCACCCGCCAGCCGGCGAAGATTGACGCCGTGGATCTGAACGCTGCGCATGTGGCGCTCAACCGGCTGAAGCTCACCGCTTTCAAGACATTGCCAAGCCATGGCGATCTATTGCGGTTTTTCGGCACCACCAACCAGCGTTCCAACACGAAAGCCTATGAGCGTTTCATAGCGCCCGCGCTCGATGCCCAGTCGCGCCGTCATTGGGAGAAGCGTGGACCGCTCGGCCGCCGCCGCATCGATGCCTTTTCGAAAAATTTCTACCGCAAGGGCCTGCTGGGCTTCTTCATCGCCACCGGACATTCATTTGCCAAGCTTTATGGCGTCAATCCCGCCGACATCATGAAATCGCGCTCAATCCGTGATCAGCGCATTTTTTTCGAAGAGCAGTTGCGGCCCCTCTTCGACCGCAAACTCATCCGATGGGCGACCTCGCGGAAAGCCTCACTCTTCGGCCTTGGCATCCCGCCGGCACAATACGATTCGTTAATCACCGCCGGCGATGGCACGATGGCGGAAGTGCTCTCCAGCCGCCTCGAAAAGCTCGCATGTCACTTCCCCCTCAAGGAAAATTACTTCGCCTGGCAGGCCTTCGCGCGCCATTACCCGACGCAGGGCGAAGCCGCCCTGCCCGCCTATCTGGAACGCCGCAACTTCGAGACAATCCGCGCAGCTGCAGACAACGTGACCGTGCATCACGCCAACCTGATGGATGTGCTGGGTAAAAAGCCGGCACAGAGCGTCGACCGCTATGTGTTGCTCGACGCCCAGGACTGGATGAACGATGATCAGCTCAACGCGCTGTGGAGCGAGATAACCCGCACGGCAGCGCCCGGCGCGCGGGTCATTTTCCGCACAGCCGCAGCACCGAGCCTGCTGACGGGCCGCGTACACGATCACATTCTGAACCAGTGGCACTATGAGAAAATCCGCTCGCGCGAACTTTCAGCCAATGATCGCTCGGCGATCTATGGCGGCTTCCACCTCTATGTGAAGGCGGCCTGAAAATGGCCATGCCGCAGGCCGCAGGCCACGCCAGCCTGATGGACGGCGTCTATCGCCGCCAGCGCCATATCTATGATCTGACGCGCAAATATTATCTGCTTGGGCGCGACGGGCTGATCGGCGGGCTGAACGTGCCGGAAGGCGGCGCGGTACTGGAGCTGGGCTGTGGAACGGGGCGCAATCTGGCGCTCGTATCGGACCATTTTCCGAAGGCGCGTCTTTTCGGCCTCGACATCTCGCGGGAGATGCTTTCGACCGCGAGGCGGCGAATGGAGCGCGAGAACATCGACGCCCGACTGGCTGAGGCCGATGCCTCGTCCTTCGACGCCGAGGCGTTGTTCGGGCAGGCCCGCTTCGAGCGAGTTTTCATTTCCTATGCACTGTCGATGATCCCGCCGTGGCGCGAGACCATTGCAGCCGGCCTCGACTGCGTTGCGCCGGGCGGCTCGTTGCACATCGTGGATTTCGGCCGGCAGGAACGGCTGCCCGGCTGGTTCCGCTCCGGCCTTCGGCGCTGGCTGTTAGCGTTCCACGTAATCCCGCGTGATTCACTGCGTGAAGCACTGGAATCGGAATGCGAGAAACGGGGTGCAAGCCTGCGTTTCGACTCGTCTTTTCGCGGTTACGCCGTGCGGGCGATTGTGGAACTGCCTGCGGTGAATGACACCCGATTGCAGTGAAGTTGTGCGTGGTTCGACAAGCTCACCATGAGGGAGGTGGAGCTTCGCGATGAAGACCGGTTCCACGCCCTTGCTCACCAGTTGCGCAGCCAATCCCATCCCTCATGGTGAGCTTGTCGAACCACGCACCACTCCACCCTACTCCATCTTCCCCGGAAGTTTCGCCAGAGCCTCGATCAGCGCCTGTGGCTTGTAGCCGAGGCGTGAGGGTGTGAGCCCCATGCGCACAACCACCATGCGCAGCGAGGGGATGACCGTGATGGTCTGGCCATCATGGCCGAGCATCCAGAATGCATCAGAAGGCAGGTCGAAACCCTCGTCTTCCGGTACGCCGCGCGGTGTATTGGCGCGCGGGCCGTGCAGCCAGACATGACGGCCATATTCACCTCCCGAAGCTTCGGTGGGGGTCCGCATCCAACGCACCCAGCCTTCGGGCAGAATGCGTTCGCCCTTCCACACGCCATCCTGAAGGAGAAGCTGGCCGAACTTCGCCCAGTCACGCGCAGATGCATAAAGGTTTGAGGACCCGACATAAGTGCCACGCGTATCGGTCTCGAAGACGGCGCTGTCCATGCCGAGCGGACCGAACAGGGCCTCATAGGGCCAGGCCAGCGCATCCTGGGGCGCGCTGAACGTGTCCTGCCACACACGCGACAGGAGAACGCTCGTGCCGCTCGAATAGTTGAAAACCTCGCCGACCGGGCTTTCAAGCTTCTGGTCAGCCGCGAAGGCCGGCATGTCCGAGGCGAGATAGAGCATGCGCGTGACATCGCTCACATCGCCATAATCCTCGTTGAAGTAGAGACCGCTCTCCATGGCGAGAAGATCGGCAACGGTGATCTGCGATCGTTCGTCATCCGCCCATTCGGGGAACAGATTGCTGTCCTCGACAGACAGGCGGCCAGCCTTGACGCGGGTGCCGATGAGGACGGCGGTAACGGTTTTGGTCATGGACCAGCCGATCAGGGGCTGCGTGTAATGGGCGACGTCCTCGCCAAAGCGCTCGCCAATGATGCGGCCATCCTGAACGACGACCACGGCGCGCATGCCGGGGCCGGTGAGCGCGGGATCACCAAGCAGTTTGGCCACCAGCTCATGCCCCTTTACGTCGATGCGCGGGCCATCCGGCCACAGATCCGTTCCCTGAGGCGAAGGCTCCTGCCTGTCGAAACGGGCGCCCAGTGCCGCGTCCACATCGCCATCGGCCACGGCGGCGCAGCCGGTCGCACCGCGATAGACGGCAAGCCCCCCGCCAAAAACACCGAAGAGGCCGGTGTGAACCGTCGCGTCTGACGGCTCGACCCGCACGCGCATGAGCTTCAGGAGCGGGTGACCCGGCGCCTGAACATCCTGCTCAAGCACGGTCTGCGGGTCGCGGCCCGCTACAAAGACATTCGAGCAGATGATTTTGGCAGCGTAATTAGAACCAACGCGGATAAGAGCGGGGGGAGCAAGATACAGCCACAAAGCCCCCCCGGTGAGCACGATCAAAATGAGACTGAGGAGCCACTTGAGAAGCCTGAACATCAGCCGCATTCGCACTTCCAGTTCTTGATTTCGCCTCGCTGCCGGGCCTGCCGTGGTGACTGGGCTGTCATCTTCGCCTATTCCTGTGAGCGACGCTCAATTTCGCTGATTCGCATCCGGGGGAGCCTCTGCACATCATGCGTCGTTTGATCATGGCCAGTCTATCCGTCTTGCTCGTCGGCTGCTCCACGGTCGACTATGATTTTTCCGATATTGCTCCCAAGGTGCAAACACCCGCTTCAACCAGCCATGGCCTGCGGTTTGGCGACACCGACCCGCATGAATGGAAAGGTCGGGCGCCCTGGCACTATGCGATCCATGGCACTGATGTGGCCAAATATCAGGCTGAAATTGATTGGAATAAGGTCGCGCGCAACAACATCTCTTTCGCTTTTATCAAAGCGACAGAAGGCGGCGACCGGGTGGATGACTTTTTCACGCGCAACTGGCGCGAGGCCAAGGCCGCCGGTGTTCCTCGCGGCGCCTATCACTTCTTCTACTTCTGCCGGCCGGCCATCGAACAAGCCCGCTGGTTTATCCGCAACGTGCCGCGGGATGCCTCAGCACTCCCACCCGTGCTCGACATGGAGTGGAACCCTTTCTCGCCAACCTGCACGACCCGCCCGCCAGCGGAGAAAGTGCGCGCAGAGATGCGGATTTTCCTCGATACGGTGGAACGGCATTACGGCAAGCGACCCATTATCTACACATCGATCGATTTCTTTGACGACAACGGTCTCAGCCGTTTCAAAGGCTATCCCTTCTGGTTACGCTCGGTGGCCGGACACCCGGACGACAAATATGGAAACCATCCATGGGTCTTCTGGCAATACACCGGTACCGGTGTCATTCCCGGCATAGAGGGTAAAGCCGACATCAACGTGTTTAACGGCAATGCGACAGCCTGGAAAAACTGGCTGAAGGCCAACGCCAGATGACAACACGAAGCGCCCACGGCGTGCGTTTCCAAGGAGAGTAGACATGCGCAGTAAAACCATTTTGCTCGGAGCGCTCTTTGTCTTCGGCCTCACCGGCAACGCCCTGGCGCAACAGTGTGGTGGTGATTTCAACGCCTGGCGAGAAGGTGTGCGTCAGGACGCTGCCTCAGACGGAGTTAGCGAGCGCGGGCTCTCCGCGCTGAACGGCGCGCGCATCGACCAGAAAGTTCTGGAGCGCGATCGGGCACAGGGTGTCTTCAACCAGACGTTTGCGGAATTCGCCAACCGCATGATCAATGATTATCGCCTGAAAAACGGTGCGGCCAATCTGCAGAAATATGCAGACATCTTTGCACGGGCAGAGAACGAGTTCGGCGTACCGGGGCCGGTGATCGCCTCCTTCTGGGCGCTGGAGACGGATTTCGGCGCCGTGCAGGGCGACTTCTCGACCCTCAACGCGCTCGCCACGCTGGCGCATGACTGCCGCCGTCCGGAAATCTTCCGCCCGCAGCTCATCGCGCTTCTGCACCTGATCGATCAGGGCTGGGTGCCCGCTGACGTAACCGGTGCTTGGGCGGGCGAAATCGGCCAGATGCAAATGTTGCCGTCCGACTATTACACCAAGGGTGTTGACGGCGATGGCGACGGCAAAGTTGACCTTAAGGGCAGCTCTCCCGACGCAATTTTGACTGCAGCCAAAAACCTTCAGTCCCTCGGCTGGAAACCCGGTCAGCCATGGATGGAAGAAGTGCGCGTGCCCGACCAGATGGCTTGGGAGAAAACCGGCCGCGTCAACAAACTGCCCCGTTCGGAATGGGCGGCGATGGGTGTGACGCGCCGCGACGGAAGCCCCCTACCATCCGACGGAATGCCGACAGGACTGGTGCTTCCGATGGGGCACAAGGGTCTAGCCTTCCTCGTCTATGACAATTACGATATTTATCTAGAGTGGAACCAGTCGCTCATCTACACCCTGACGGCGGCACATCTGGCCGCACGTCTTGCCGGTGCGCCCCGTTTCGACGTGGGATCGCCTGAACAGGGCCTGGCGCCAGAGACGATGAAACAGCTGCAGACCAAGCTTGCCGCACGCGGCCATGATGTGGGCAAGATCGACGGCATTCTGGGGGCCGGAACACGCGAAGCCGTGCGCCAGGAGCAACTGCGCCTTGGCCTGCCCGCCGACGGGTGGCCGACACCGACACTGTTTTCCAACCTCTAGACCTTTTGCTTCGACGTCCCGGTGGCCTCCCGTTGATCGGCTTGCCGGGTCGTGGCTTCCATCGTAACAGCCTCGGGGGGCGGCTCCTCCCGTTCCCTCCTGGCCGCCTTGGCGGCCTTTTCCAACGCACGGCGCGCGCGCCATTTGCGCAGGGTCATCCGGCCGGCGCGATAGCGGGCGCGCACCCACCAAAGTCCCTCACCGACATTCTCGATCTCATCAGCATAAGCTTCCGACAAGGCTTCACGATAGGAAGAGAAACTCTGAGCCGCGACGTCTTCGATGCGACGCATCACGGACATCCAGGCAGGTGAAAACAGAAGGGAGATGGCAGTGACAGCGATGGCGAGACGGTAACTGTCCTGTGCCAGAGCGCCGGCCGATAGCCCGGCCGCCGCGAGCACGAAGGAAAACTCGCCGATCTGCGCCATGGAAAGGCCACCGATCAGCGCCGTGTTGCGATCATGACCGGTGGCGCGCAACAGAAAAACATTGAGCAGCGTCTTGGCGGCGATGACGAGAAACGCTGCCCCCAGCACCATCCAGAGATTTTTCCAGATATAGCCCAGATCGAACAGCAGGCCGATGGACAGGAAGAAGATCACCACGAGCACGCTCTGAATCGGCTCGATGACGGGAATGATGCGCGCGCGAAGGTTTGAGTTGCCGACCAGAATGCCCGCGACGAATGCGCCGTAGGCCGGCGAAAGGCCTAGGAAACCCGATAGCGCCGCCACACCGAAACAGACACCCAGCGCGCCAAGAGCGAGAATTTCCACATTGTCGGCAATGGCACTAGCGAAAGGCACGCGCAACTTGCCCCGCCGCCCGAGCCACCACAAAAGCCAGGCTAGAAACCCAACCGCCAACGCTACCTTCCCGGCAATCGCGACGAGACTGGTATCGGCGCCGCCCAGTGCAGAAACGATGATGAGCATAGGCACAACGGCAATGTCCTGGGCGATGAGAACCGCTATAGCAATGCGCCCTGCATCGCGACGCAATTCGTCCATGTCGTCGAGCATTTTCATGGCAACGACCGTGCTGGAAATGCCTATGATGAAACCGAATATGATGCCTTCGGCAAGCCCTGCGCCGCTCATCCATGCAATGGACAGGCCGATGGCCAACGCCACGGACAATTGCCCGACGGCCACGAGCACGGCGGGCCTGAGGCTCATGATGAAAGCTCTGAGCGACAACTCCATGCCGATGAAGAAGAGCAGCATCAAGACGCCCATCTCGGCAAGTGCGATGACGTTTTCGGAATTGTCGATAAGGCCGAATCCGGTTGGCCCCATGACGACGCCGGCCAGGATGAACCCCACCAGCGGCGGTTGCTTCAGCCGCATAAGCCCAAGCCCGAGCGCAATCGCGACGAGAAGGACGAAGGCGACCTCCGTCAAGGGAAAGGCATGTGCTTCCGCTTCCAAATCCGTTCCCCTTGTCCTTCAACCCCGGATCAGTCCGCCATGGTTTCTAGGCTGGCAAAGCCTTCAGGCGCTGAACCCGCATCGAAAGGTGTTTTCACCTCGATGAACGTGTCGGGATAAAACCCGTTGAAACGCGTTCTTAGCGACAGGGAATAGGCACCAATATGGCCAATTTCGATCCAATCACCAGTGTCTACCGTTTCTGGCAACCAGAATGGGCGTGAGAGAATATCAACAGAATCGCAGGTGGCGCCACAGACCTTGAACGGTACGAGCTTATCGGCATCGCCGTTGCGGTTGCGGATCGCGGGATCGGGAATGAAGCGCGCCGGCAGCGTGATCTTGCCGGTCCAAGAATCCGAGAGTGATGCCCAAATGCCGTCATTGATATAGAGCCGGCGACCTTTGCGCAGAAGTACGCGTACGATGAGCGAAAAGGCACGCGCGACGATGACACGGCCGGGCTCCGCCACAAGCGGCATGTCGTCAAAGCCCCACTCCACGATATCGGCCCGCAGCCGCGCCATGATTTCATCAAGACTCGGCATTTCCGGCTTCTTGCGGTTAGGGTCATGACCATATTCAGCCGGAAAGCCGCCCCCGACATCAAGTGCCGCAAGCTCCACGCCCGCCCTGCCCCGCACCCAGTCGGCTGACGCAAGCGCGCGCTCATAGGTATCCGGATCATGGATCTGGGAACCTACATGAAAGCAAAGGCCGAGCTTGTAACCATACCGGTCGAGCCGTCGCAGAAGCTCGACCGCCTGCGCAGGCCCCGCACCGAATTTCTTCGAAAGTTCATAAGCCGCGTGGCCCTTGGTCTGAATGCGCACGAAAACGGTGAGCGAACCGGGGTCGATGTCGAGGGCACGGACCACCCGGATCAGTTTCGTCACCTCGTCCTCATGGTCGACCACGATGACCCGAATGCCGTATTCCTCAAGCGCCAGACGTATGTCCGACTGTGCCTTGACCGGGTGCATGTAAAGCATTTCTGCGTTAGGCGCGACGGAGCGAACGGCGGCGAACTCAGCCGGAGACGCGACATCGAAGGCCTCAACGCCTGCCTCAGCCAGCGATTTCAGCACGAGCTTCTCGCCATTGGTTTTCACGGCATAGGCAGTTTTACCCGGAAACTGTCCCATGAAATTGCGTGCGTCGGCTTTGAGCACTTCGGGCCGGAAGCAGTAGACCGGATCATCGGGACGAAGCTTGAGGGCAGCGTCTCGGGCGGTCTCAAAAATCTGCATTGGCAGCTCCTGGTTCGAATGAACGCAAAGGGCGGGAGGAAAGCGTAGTGGATTTGCGTTGCATGTAAACGCTCCACCGCAGCGTTTGCGGTTGAAAAATGCGGCGACCTCGGCTTCGGCCACGTTTCGGGTGGTTACTGCTTTCCCAGCCGGGCAACGCGTGAAACACGCGAATGATCCAAAACTGAGAGACAGGCGATGACAAGGCAAGCGCCCGACCAAATGAATGCTCCTCAAATGTCGGCCCGAGACTGGGGTCTACTCATCCTGCTCGGTGCCGTATGGGGAGGGTCTTACTTCTTCGCCCGAATCGCTGTCAGCGAGATGCAGCCTTTGGTGCTTGTCATGTTTCGCGTCTCGATTGCGGCCTTGGTGCTCCATCTTTTTCTGACCGTCCGCGGACCATCCTTCCGCACGGCTTTGCCTCTCGCTGGCAGCTTTGTCGTGTTGGCGCTCTTCAATAACGTCATTCCCTTTTCCCTGATCTTCATGGGGCAGACACAATTGGGAGCCGGGCTTGCATCTGCGTTGAATGCCACGACACCCTTCTGGACCGCTCTTCTTGCCAGTGTCCTTACTGAGGATGAGCGACTTACTCCGGTGAAGCTGACCGGCATCGCATTCGGCATTGCAGGCACAGACGTGATGATCGGCCCGGGTCTCCTCAACGGGATGAGCGGGCCCCTATGGGCAAAATTCGCGCTGATCGGCGGCGCAATCTCCTATGGCCTCGCCTTCATCTATGGGCGGCGGTTTCGCAGTGTGCCTCCAACCATCATCGCCACGGGCCAGCTTTCCGCCTCGAGCATCATCATGATTCCACTGGTGCTCACACTCTACTGGTCGGAAAACCTGCTAGGCTTTTCCGGCAACATCTGGTCCGCAGTCATCGGCCTCGCTGTGCTTTCGACGGCTTTTGCCTATCTGATCTATTTTCGGGTTCTGGCGAGCGCCGGCGCCAGCAACGCATCTCTGGTGACCTTTCTGAACCCCGTGAGCGCCATTTTGCTGGGGAGCCTGTTCCTGGGTGAACGGCTGGCTCCCTTTGAAATCAGTGGGATCGTGCTTATCGCCGCAGGATTGATCATCATCGACGGAAGGCTTCCGGCTCGCATCCGTTAACACAAAGTGAATCGGATCAATTGCTCAATGATTTCAAATGAGCGCGATCAGCGCGGCATGCTTTTTTCACAAACCTACCGCAATGCAGCATAAAATCCGCTTGCCGGATGGCCGCTCATCCATAGAATCCGGCTTGCAGATAAGCAGAGGAGGCTTTGGCATGGGACTGACACGGCCTGTGAATGCACTGATGATTTGCGCGGCATTCGTGTTCATCGGCGCCCTTGTGATGGGCGTATTGCCGTAAATCCATGATCGGAGCACCCACCACGAAGGCAGCGCTTCCGAATTTGTTGATATGATACGAAAAGGGCCGGTTCATCCGGCCCTTTATTTCATGCTGCAGCAGGTTGTTCCACAGTCGTGCCGGACCGCGGGCGAATGCCTATCATGTGGCAGACCGCGTAGACAAGATCGGCCCGGTTCATGGTGTAGAAGTGGAAATCGTCGATCCCGCGCTCCATGAGATCAAGCACCTGTTCCGCAGCGACCGCCGAGGCTACCAGAGCATGAATCTGCGGCTCGTCTTCAAGCCCCGCGAACCGCTCGGCAAGCCAGCCGGGAATGCTGGCGCCGCAGCGTCCGGCAAAATTCGCGACCTGGGTGAAATTGTGTATCGGCAGGACGCCAGGAACGATGGGCACGTAGATACCCGCACGGCGTGCACGCTCGACATAGCGCTCATAAAGATCGTTGTCGAAGAAAAATTGGGTTATGGCGCGCGTCGCGCCATTGTCGACCTTGCGTTTGAGCATGTCGATATCGGTGGCAAAATCGGGGCTTTCGGGATGTTTCTCGGGATAAGCCGAGACTGAGATGTCGAGATCGCCCTGACGCTTCATCGCCCCCACCAACTCAGCGCCGTTGGCATAGCCATCGGGATGCGGGCGGTATGCTGCTCCGACACCGGCGCTCGGATCGCCGCGCAGGGCCACAAAGCGCTTCACACCCATGTCAACAAACTCGCCCACCACCTGATCGACGTCTTCGCGCGATGCATCCACACAGGTCATGTGCGCGGCTGGCGTAAGTTGCGTTTCCTCAAGGATGCGCTTGACCGTGCGTGCCGTGCGCTCACGTGTGGAACCGCCGGCACCATAGGTGACCGAGACGAACGAGGGGGAAAGCGGCTCAAGCCGTTTCACCGTCTCCCACAGACGCGCCTCCATGGCATCCGTCTTCGGAGGGAAGAACTCGAACGATACGCGGAGCTTTCCGGATACATCGGGCTGGCGGGAAAAACGCTGTTGCGGCATCAAGCCGTCTCCTTTTGAGCAAATGACGGCACTCTGCCATCGGCAATCTGCATGCGCCGGTCGCGGGCAAGCCAGAGCTTGACCGTGAGACCTTTTCCAGCCTCACCCTGCGGCGCAAATTCAAGTGTTTCAGCAAGGTCCAGTTCGGCCTCGTCAAGCCATTCGGCGATCTGGCCATCGGCCAGCCCAAGGCGCATATGCGCATGTTCCTCACGAAGGAACTCATGCTCATGTGGCGCGAAATCCACGATCACCAGCCGCCCGCCCGGTCTTAACAGTCGGGCAGCTTCACGGATGGCAATGCCTGGCCGGTCGATATAGTGCAAGACTTGGTGAATGGTCACCAGGTCATGGGCGTCACGCTCGAGCTGCGGGGCGGAAATATCGCCAAGCCGAACCTGTGCATGGCCAATGCCCGCGCGGTCGAGATTGGAGCGGGCGACCGCAAGCATCTCACGCGAAAGGTCGATCCCGACGGCGCGCTGATAGAGTGGGGCAAAAAGCTCCAGCATGCGCCCCGTGCCGGTGCCGAGATCCACCATGGACTGGAACGGCCGCGCGCCGATGAGCTTCAACAGCTCTTCCTCGACCGCCTTGTCGGGCACGTGCAAAGAGCGAATCTGATCCCAGCTCGCCGCATTCTGGGCAAAATATTCTGCCGCACGCTCTTCGCGGCGATGTTTGATGGCAGCAAGCCGCTCCAGATCACGCTCAATGACGGCATCGGCACGATCCAGCCTGCCAATGACACCGTCGACAAACTCGCGCGCTGCCTCGGCATCGGACAGGCGGAAGTAGGCCCAGGAGCCTTCCTGATAGCGAAGGATGAGCTGGGCCTCGAGCAGAAGCTTGAGATGGCGGGAAACGCGCGGCTGCGACTGACCGAGAATTTCGGTCAGGTCGGTCACGGTCAGATCACCCTGCGACAAGAGCGCAAGGATACGCAGGCGGCTGGTTTCTGCCGCCGCTTTCAACGTGTCGACCATCTGGTCGAGTTGAATTGCCGGACGCATGAGCATGCGTTTCTCCCAATAGATATAAAGATATGTTTATATCGTTTCGACTTGCTTGGCAAGGCGGCACAGTACAGTGTGCAAAGAGTGCCAATTGCCCAGAACCCAAACAGAACAAGGTTTTTATGACGATGAAGCGGGCTTCCACCGGGCGACGCAAATCGGTCGACAAGGCGCTGACATTGCTGATTCCCTGGGCACCGATGGCCGATGCCGAGGCTATCCGCGACAAGGCCAATGACCGCAAGCTGCGCACATTGCCGCCGGCCATCGCAGTCTGGCTCGCCACCATCACCCATATCCGCCACGAGCATACCGACTATGACGCAATGCTGGACGATGGCTATGACCGGGACGCGGCACGCCACTTCATTGTCGATGACATCAACACGGTGTTGACGCGCTGGCGCGCCACACGTCTGCTCGATCCGGAAGAAGAGGACGGGCTGGAAGCCAGGCAGAGCTGAAGCGTAGCGAGCGCCTACATCATCCTGAGCAGCGCGCCGCCGATGGAATAACCCGCACCGAAAGCGCACAGCAGCCCATGTTCGCCGGGCTGCATGTCCCGATGGTTTTCTTCCAGTGCGACAATGGCACCGGCAGCAGCCGTGTTGCCCAACCGGTCGAGCACAGTGGGGGCGCGATCCTGTCCCACCTCGCCGCCGAAAGCGAGCTTCAGGATCATGGCATTCATGCGTGCATTGGCCTGATGCAACCAGAAACGGCGCATGGTCTGGGGCGTGTGACCATGCTCGGCCAGAAAATCGACGATGAATTTGTGCCCGGCAACGGTAACATCCTTGAAGACCTTGTTGCCGTTCTGCTTGATGAGATTGCCTTCCATGGCGAGATAGGAGGGATCATCCTGCGCAAGGCGGCTCATGAAGCCGAAATTCGTGCGGATATTGTTGGAGAACTGGGTCCAGCTGCGCGTGTCGACAATCTCGAAGTGGCCGGGACGTTCTTCGCGCGCGCCCAGCGCCTCGATCAGAACCGCCACGGAGGCATCTCCGAAAATGAAATGGGTCTGCCGGTCGCGGAAATTCAGATGCGCGGTGATGAGCTCGGGCGTGACCACGAGCACACGGCGATGCGCGCCGGAGCGCACGAGATTGGTTGCCACATGCAGACCGGCGAGCGCCGAGGAGCAACCAAGCCCCATGTCGAAACCCGCACCGCTGGTGCCGAGCGCCTTTTGAATTTCGATGGCGATGGCCGGATAGGGCCGCTGGTGATGGGCGGAGGCGCAGATGACGAGATCGACATCCCGCGCCTGGACACCGGCCTGATCAAGCGCCTTGCACGCCGCCGCCGCACCAAACTCGGCCATGACCGAAAGCTCATCGTCGGGCCGGGCCGGAATGATGGGAGCCATGCGGTTCGGATCCAGAATGCCGTCGCGCTCATAGACGTGGCGGCGCTTGATGCCGGAGGCATGCTCGATGAAATCCGCGTCGGACTTGGCCAAGGGTGACAGCCCCCTCGCCTCTCTCTTCGGGTTTTCCATGTCGACCCAGGCATTGAAGCTGTCGACCAGCTCTTCATTTGAGATGGATGCCTCGGGGATCTCGACACCAATACCGCCAACGCAGACCCGCGTCATGGCGTTGGAGTGGTGTGGTGCGAAATCTGAAGCCTCTGGCTCGACGGTGCGCAACATGGTCCGTGCCTGTGTTTGCCTTCTGGGGCGGATTTACGCTGAAACGCCATAGTGTCAAGGAAACACGACTGCGGACGTTCACGATCCGATACTGATTTAAACACTCAAACAGAGTGTAAATGTCAAAAAGATGAAGGGGCCGAAGCCCCTCCCACCATATTTTATCGACAAGGACCGGTCTGTCTACCGCGTCAGTCGCTTGTAGGTCACCCGCTTCGGATTGACACTGTCGGGACCGAGGCGGCGGATCTTGTCCTGCTCGTAGTCCTCGAAATTGCCCTCGAACCATTCCACATGGCTGTCGCCTTCGAAAGCGAGGATGTGGGTGGCCAGGCGGTCGAGGAACATGCGGTCATGCGAGATGATAACGGCGCAACCGGCGAAGTTTTCAAGCGCGTCTTCGAGTGCGGCCAGCGTCTCGGTGTCGAGGTCGTTGGTCGGTTCGTCGAGCAGGAGCACATTGCCCCCTTCCTTGAGCAGCTTGGCCATGTGAACACGGTTGCGCTGACCGCCGGATAGCGTGCCGACCTTCTGTTGCTGATCGCCGCCCTTGAAGTTGAAGGACGAGCAATAGGCACGGCTGTTCACCTCGTGGGTGCCCAGCTTGATGATATCGTTGCCGCCGGAGATCTCTTCCCAGACCGTCTTGTTGGGGTCGAGCGCATCGCGGCTCTGGTCGACATAGCCGAGCTTGACGGTGTCACCAATGCGTATCTCGCCGGCATCCGGCTTTTCCTGGCCGGTGATCATCCGGAAGAGTGTCGTCTTACCGGCGCCGTTGGCACCGATGACGCCGACAATGCCGCCGGGCGGCAGTTTGAACTCGAGATTGTCGATCAGAAGGCGGTCGCCATAGCCCTTGGTAAGCCCTTCTGCCTCGATCACCACATTGCCAAGCCGCTCGCCGGCGGGAATGATGATCTGCGCATCGCCGGGCCGCCGGTCGGCCGCCGACTGGACCAGCTCGTCATAGGCGCGAATACGGGCCTTCGACTTGGCCTGACGGGCCTTGGGGCTGGCCGCCATCCACTCGCGCTCGCGCGCCAGCGCCTTTTCGCGGGCGGCTTCCTCGCGGCCTTCCTGCTGCATGCGCTTGGCTTTGGCTTCCAGATAGGCGGTGTAGTTGCCTTCATAGGGAATGCCGCGACCGCGGTCGAGCTCGAGAATCCAGCCCGTGACATTGTCGAGGAAGTAGCGATCGTGGGTGATGATCAGCACGGCGCCTGGATATTCGCGCAGGTGCTTTTCAAGCCATGCGGTGGTCTCGGCATCCAGATGGTTGGTCGGCTCGTCGAGGAGAAGCAGGTCGGGCTGGCGCAGCAAGAGCTGACACAGCGCAACGCGGCGCTTTTCACCGCCGGAAAGATGGTCGATGGAAGCATCCCCCGGCGGGCAACGCAGCGCCTCCATGGCCATTTCCACCTGGCTTTCCAGATCCCAGAGGTTCTGGCTGTCGATCTGGTCCTGAAGCTGGGATGCCTCCTCCGCCGTCTCGTCGGAATAGTCCATCATCAGCTCGTTGTAGCGGTCGAGGATCGCCTTCTTGGCGGCAACGCCCTCCATCACATTGCCCATCACGTCGAGAGCCGGGTCAAGCTGGGGCTCCTGGGGAAGATACCCGCAGGTCGCGCCTTCGGCGAGCCACGCCTCGCCGGTGAACTCCTTGTCGAGGCCGGCCATGATCCTCAGAACGGTCGATTTACCCGCGCCATTGGGGCCGAGAATGCCGATTTTCGCATCCGGGTAGAAGGACAGGTGAACGTTCTCCAGAACCTTCTTGGAGCCATAGGCCTTGCTGAGGCCGGACATGTGGTAGATGAATTGGCGTGCCATGTGGCTCGTCGCGCTCCGTCTCACTCGAATTGGGGGAACCTGTTGCGCAGCGTATGTAGGCCAAACGGAGCGGCGGGGCAATCCGCCGTGAGGAGGGAAGATGGGCTTCGATGCTGAAACCCGCCTGGCATCGCCGACCGGGTCCGATCTGCATGTTTTGACACGCCGGGCGCGCGAAACCGTGCGCGCTGCAGTACAGATCAACCATGGGGTGGCAGAGCATGCGGCCCGCTATGCCCGTTTCGCAGATTTTCTGTCCGAAAGCGGTTTCCATGTGTATGCGCATGACCATCGCGGCCATGGCAAGACCAAGGCTCCCGGCGCACCACTCGGCCATATCGGGCCGAAGGCGACCGCCGGAACGTTGCTCAAGGATGTGGAGACGGTTCACAGATACATTGCCAAGGAGCATGCCGGTCTTCCGATCATCATTTTCGGCCACTCCATGGGGGGTATGATCGCGCTCAACTACGCGCTGCGCAACGGCCACCGCCTTGCGGGTGCGGCGATCTGGAATGCGCCGCTGGCGACAAGGGTGGAGGCGCTGGCCGGCAAGGCCGTGCTCGCGTGGGAACGTTTTCGCCTGGGCTCGGACGTTCCCTCGCGGCTTCTGCCGAAACTCACCTTCGCCAGCTGGGCGCGTGCCTTTCCCGACCGGCGCACCGATGCCGACTGGCTGTCTCGGGATGAGAGCGAAGTGGATAAATATATCGCTGACCCCCTCTCTGGCTGGGAAGCATCCATCGGCATCTGGACAGCACTCTTCGATTTCAGTCTGAAGGCAGCCGACAATGCGGCGCTGGAGGCCGCCCGCAAGACATTGCCCTTCATGCTCGTCGGTGGAAGCGAAGACCCCTCCACTAAAGGCGGGAAGATCGTCCGCAAGCTCGAAAGCCGACTGCGAGAAAACGGCTTTTTGAATCTTGAAACAAGGATCTACGACGGTTTCCGACACGAATCTCTCAACGAAATCGGCCGCGAGAGGGCGATGGAGGACTTTGTCCGCTGGGCCGGAAAACTCATCAATTAATGCCAAAATAATGCGGTCTGCGCATCTGGAAGCACGCCTTGCGGTTTGCTACCTCAAAACGGCAGGAGTTTTGGAGGGCTGCGGGCGATCATGAACAACCCACCCCTGAAGGGCATTCGCGTCATCGAACTGGCGCGCATTCTGGCCGGCCCATGGGCAGGTCAGGTTCTGGCCGATCTGGGCGCTGACGTCATCAAGGTCGAAAACCCCAATGGCGGCGACGACACCCGCAAATGGGGACCGCCCTTCGTGGAAGGTGCGGATGGCGAGAACCTCTCGGCTGCCTATTACCATTCGTGCAACCGCGGCAAGCGCTCCATCGCGCTCGACTTCTCGCAGCCGGAAGAGGCGGAGAAGCTGAAAAAGCTGATCGCCACTGCCGACGTTCTGATCGAGAACTTCAAGCTGGGTGGCCTCAAAAAATACGGGCTCGACTATGAAAGCCTGAAGGCCATCAACCCGCGCCTCGTCTATTGCTCTATCACAGGCTTTGGCCAGACCGGCCCTTATGCGCCGCGTGCGGGCTACGACTTCATCATTCAGGGCATGTCGGGCCTGATGTCCATCACCGGCGCACCGGGCGGCGAGCCGCAGAAGGTGGGCGTAGCGGTGAGCGACATCTTCACCGGGCTCTACTCGGTGATCGCCATTCAGGCGGCACTGCGCCATGCGGAGGCGACCGGCCAGGGCCAGCACATCGACATGGCGCTGCTCGACAGTCAGGTCGCCGTGCTTGCCAACCAGAACATGAACTACCTTATCTCCGGCAACAGCCCGGTGCAGATGGGCAATGCGCATATGAACATTGCGCCCTATGAGGTGCTGCCGGTTAAGGACGGGCACATCATCCTTGCCGTGGGCAATGACGGCCAGTTCCAGCGCTTCTGCAGGATCGTCGGGCTGGACGACCTGCAGGCAGACGAACGCTTTGCAACCAACCCGGCGCGCGTGGCCAACCGCGCAGCGCTGCGCGAACGCATCGTGGCCACGCTGGCGGGCTGGGAAAAGGGAGCGCTTTTGGGCGAGTGCGACGCAAACGCGGTGCCGGCAAGTCCGATCAACACGATCGAGGAGATGTTCGACGACCCGCAGGTGAAGGCGCGCGGCATGCAGCTTTCCCTCGATGACGGGCACGGCACGGTGCTGCCCTCGGTGCGCTCCCCTATCAACCTTTCACAAACACCGCTCGCCTTTGAGCGGCCAAGCCCAAGGCTTGGCGAACACACGGCAGAGATCCTGCGCGAAATCGGAGAAGACAGCGAATGAAGACCGGCGGCCAGCTTATCGTCGACAGCCTTGAAGCCAATGGCGTCGACCGCATCTTCAGCGTGCCGGGCGAAAGCTACCTGGCGGTGCTCGACGCGCTTCACGATTCCAAGATCCGCAACATTGTCTGCCGTCAGGAAGGCGGCGCGGCGATGATGGCCGACTGCCACGGGCGGCTGACCGGCCAGCCCGGCATTTGCTTCGTCACGCGCGGGCCCGGCGCAACCAACGCCTCGCCCGGCGTTCACATCGCCATGCAGGATTCCACACCGATGATCCTGTTCATCGGACAGGTGGCAAGCCACGCGCGTGAACGCGAGGCGTTTCAGGAAGTGGATTACCGCGCCTTTTTCGGCCCCATCGCCAAATGGGCGACCGAGATCGACAATGCGGCGCGGATTCCCGAAATCCTGACGCGCGCCTTCTCGGTCGCGACCTCCGGTCGCCCCGGCCCGGTGGTGATTTCGCTTCCCGAGGACATGCTGACCAGCGTGGTGGATGCGCCCGCACCACAGCCCTTCACGCCGGTTGAAACACGCCCGGGCGCAGCCGAGATGAAAGAGCTTGCCGCTCTCCTGAAAGATGCCAAGCGTCCCTTCGTCATTCTCGGAGGTTCGCGCTGGAACGAGAAGGCCGTGGCCGATTTCCAGAAGGCGGCGGAAGCGTGGGCCCTGCCCGTTGGCTGCTCGTTCCGCCGGCAAATGCTGTTCGATCATCTGCATCCCTCCTATGCGGGCGATGTGGGCATCGGCGCGAACCCGAAGCTTGCGGCGGCAATCAAGGAAGCCGACCTGGTGCTGCTCGTCGGTGGCCGGTTCAGCGAAATGCCGTCCTCCGACTACTCGCTCATCAAGAGCCCCTATCCCGAACAGAAGCTGGTGCATGTGCACACCGACGCCGGAGAACTGGGCCGCGTTTACCGCCCGACACTTGCGATCAACGCTTCGGCAACCGCTTTCGCGGAGGCATTTGCCGCACTTGCGCCGAGCGGCGCGCCATGGGCGGGAGAGACCGAGCGCCTGCATCAGGCCTATCTCGACTGGTCGACCCCGCCAAAGACCGGCCCCGGCGCGGTTCAGATGGGGCCGATCATGGAGTATCTGGAAAGCGTTCTGCCGGACGATGCGATCTTCACCAATGGCGCGGGCAACTACGCCACCTGGGTGCATCGCTTTCACCGATTCCGCCGTTTCGCCACGCAAGGCGCGCCGACCTCCGGTTCCATGGGCTACGGCACACCGGCGGCGGTGGCCGCGAAGGCGCTCTTTCCCGAACGCCCGGTGCTGGCCTTTGCCGGTGACGGCTGCTTCATGATGAACGGGCAGGAATTCGCCACTGCCGTGCAGGAGAACCTGCCGATCATCGTGGTGGTGGTGAACAACGGCATTTACGGCACGATCCGCATGCATCAGGAGCGCGAATATCCCGGCCGCGTTTCCGGCACCTCGATCAACAATCCCGATTTCGCAGCGCTCGCCCGCGCCTATGGCGGGCATGGCGAAACGGTGGGGAAGACCGAGGACTTTGCCGCAGCCTTCGAGCGCGCGCAGGCAAGCGGGAAACCGGCACTGATAGAGATCAAGCTCGACCCGGAAGCCATCACGCCCGCCAAGACGTTGACGGATATTCGCGAAAAGCGCTGAGCATCGTTGGCCAACGGCCATGGCAGCGCGTGCCTTCTCCCCCGCCCTTCGCCTTTCGGCAAGCTCAAGATGCTCAGGATGAGGGAGAAGGCAGATTGACCGTGCTATCTTTGATCAGGCGAGATTACGTTTGAAAGCCCACTGATAGGTTGGGTTCCGACTTGCTAAGTCCTCCCCTCCAACACAGCCCTCATCCTGAGCTTGTCGAAGGGCGGGGGCGGCATGGCGCGTGCAGCGTAAAATCAATAAGAGCAGGCGCTTACCCCTCATCCCCCCGCCGGGACCTTCTCCCCGCTTGCGGGGAGAAGGAGTGCGTCATTGACGGCTCTCAGAAATGATACCCGCTGATCAGGCGGAATTTTGCGCTATTCGGGAAGCGAGCCGGGAGCTTGAACCGCCTATCCGAGGCGGTCGCAACGACACCACACGCACCAACCCAGCCCTCATCCTGAGCCGGTCGAAGGGCGGGGGCGGCATGGAGGGTGCAGCGTGAAATCGATAAGAGCAGGCGCTTGCCCCTCATCCCCCTGCCGGGACCTTCTCCCCGCTTGCGGGGAGAAGGAACACGTCATCAGGCCGCGTCGAAATCGAGAACCAGTTTCTTCTCCGTGGGGCGGGTCTGGCAGGCGAGCGTGAATCCGGCTTCCACTTCCCAGGGTTCCAGCGAAAAGTTCACGGCCATCTCCGATTGTCCCTCCACCACGCGGCAGCGGCAGGTGCAGCACATGCCGCCGGCGCAGGAGTAAGGCAACTCGATGCCGGCTTTGTGGGCCGCCTCAAGCACAGTGCCATCCGCATCCTGCATGGAAAAGCTGCGGCGCACGCCATCGACCACGACTTCGACCGCAACACCTTCCTGAACCGCCTCGCGTGCAGCCTTTGACGCCTTGCGGGGCGCCGGCGCTTCACCGGAAGGCGTGAAGCGCTCGAAGCGGATACGGTCGCGCTCGACGCCCATGGCCTCAAGTGCGCCGGAGACAGCATCGATCATCTCGCCGGGGCCGCACAGGAAAACGCCGTCCATGGCGGCGGGCTCGATGAGGCCGCCATCGGCGAGTTCGCCCACGCGCGAAGCGTCGATGCGGCCGTTCAGAATGTCCACATCCTGCGTTTCGCGCGACAGGAGATGGATCAGCGTGAAGCGGCCCATATAGCGGTCCTTGAGGTCGTTCAGTTCCTCAAGAAACATGATCGTCTCGGTGGAGCGGTTGCCATAGACCAGCGTGATCGTGCTGTCGAGCTCATGGGCGAGAACCGTGCGGGCGATGGAGAGCATCGGCGTGATGCCAGAGCCGGCGGCAAACAGAAGGTAATCGTGGCGCTCGCCCTTGAGCGCGGTAAAACGGCCCTGCGGCGGCATCACGCGGATCGTGTCGCCGACCGAAAGCACATCGTTGACGAAGGTGGAGAAGCGGCCATCGGCCACTTTCTTCACGCCGACGCGCAGATAGGGATCGCCGGGTGCGGAGCAAATGGAATAGGAGCGGCGGGCTTCCTTGCCATCAATGTCGGTGGCGAGCGTCAGATACTGGCCGGGCGTGAAGGCAAACGCCTCCGCCTGATCCGCCGGGATTTCGAAGGCGATCGCCACGGCATCAGGGGTCTGGCGTTCGATGGAAGCCACTTTCAGATCGTGAAAACGCGGAACCATAGTCACCTCGGTCTGGGGTCTGTCAGATACATTTGAAATAGTCGAAAGGCTCGTGGCAGGTCTGGCAGCGGTAGAGTGCCTTGCAGGCCGTGGAGCCGAATTCGGAAATGCGCGCGGTCTCAAGCGAGCCGCAGCGTGGGCACGCCACTTGCGTCTCGCCAAACAGGGCGCGAATGGAGTTGGAGGCTTTCACGGGTGGCGCGATGCCATAGACGCGCAGCTTTTCGCGCCCCTCCTCCGTAATCCAGTCCGTCGTCCAGGCGGGCGAAATGACACGCTCCACGCGCGGTTCGAAACCGGCGTCACGCAGCGCCGTTTCCAACGCAAGTTCAATGGCGAGCACCGCCGGGCACCCCGTATAGGTGGGTGTGACGCGGGCGACGGCGACATCGCCATCCATCTCGACACCGCGCAGGATGCCGAGATCGGCAATGGTGACGGCGGGGATTTCCGGATCGACCACGGCGGCGGCGGCGCGATAGGCGCGCACTTCCTTCTCCCCGCCTGCGGGGACAGACTGACCTGAAGAAAAGGCCGTCACCACCCTTTCGCCGATCACCAACTCATCCCAGGATAGGTGCGCTGCATATATTGCAGCTCCGCAAGAAGGAAGCCCAGCGCCTCGCCATGGCGGCCCTGACGGCCGCCCGTCTGGCCATAGGGCGTTTTCACCCATTCAAGGCCAGCCTCGGCAAAAACCGGGCCTATGATGGCGTCGAAAGCAGGCCGCAGGGTGGACGGATCGGGCGCGATGCCGGCCTCGGCCACAGCCCGCGAAACCCCGTCGCTCTCAAACAGCTCGTCCACATAGGGCGCCAGCGCCTCGACCGCCGCCTTCATGCGGCGCGTGCTTTCCTCTGTGCCATCGCCAAGGCGCACCACCCATTCGCCGGCATGGCGAATGTGATAGGCGACTTCCTTCTCGGCCTTGGCGGCAATGCCGGCGAGATGCTCGTCGGTTGAGGTCATCATGGCCTGCCAGAGCGGCTGCATGAAGGCAGCGAAATAGAACTGGCGCAGCATCGTGTGCGCGAAATCGCCGTTCTGGCGCTCGGCCATAAGACAATTCACATACTCACGCTCGCGGCGCACATAGGCCAGCTGGTCCTCGTCGCGACCCTTGCCCTCGACCTCGCCGGCATAATGGTAGAGCGACCGCGCCTGACCGATGAGATCGAGCGCCATGTTTGGCATGGCGAGATCTTCTTCCAGCATGGGCGCGTGACCGCACCATTCCGAAAGCCGGTGGCCAAAAATGAGATGATCATCGGCAAGCCGCAGCAGAAACGCCGTCAGCATCTCGCTGGAAACGGGAGAAGCGGCGGCCATCACATATGCCCCACATCTTCGGGAATATCGTAGAAGGTCGGGTGACGGTAGACCTTGGAAAGAGACGGCTCGAAATTCTCATCCTTGTTTTCCGGGTCCGACGCGGTGATCGCGGAGGACGGCACAACCCAGATGGAGGTGCCCTCGCCCCGGCGCGTGTAGACATCACGCGCGGCCTGAAGCGCCATCACCTCGTCGGCGGCGTGAACCGAACCGCAATGCTTGTGGGCCAGCCCGTTGCGCGGGCGGATGAAAACTTCCCAAAGAGGGATCAGGTTCTTGGTCATGTGGCTCACTCCGCCGCCATTTTCGCCGCCTCGTGGCGGGCTTTCCGTTTTTCCGCATGGGCAAGGGCCGCCTCGCGCACCCATGCGCCATCGTCCCAGGCTTTCCGCCGGGCCTCAATGCGTTCGCGGTTCATGGGGCCATGCCCCTTCACCACGCGCCAGAACTCGTCCCAGTCGATGGGGCCGAAATCGTAAGAGCCCTTCTCCTCGTTCCATTTCAGATCGGGATCGGGAAAGGTCAGGCCGATGAACTCGCCCTGCGGCACCGTTGCATCAACGAATTTCTGTCTGAGCTCGTCATTGGTGAAGCGCTTGATCTTCCACTTCATCGACTGGTCGCTGTGCTGGCTGTCGCTGTCGGGGGGGCCAAACATCATGAGCGAGGGCCACCACCAGCGGTTCAGCGCATCCTGCGCCATCTCCTTCTGCTCGGGCGTGCCACGCGCAAGCGTCATCATGATCTCGTAGCCCTGGCGCTGATGGAAGCTCTCTTCCTTGCACACCCGGATCATGGCGCGGGCATAGGGACCATAGGAACAGCGGCAGAGCGGGATCTGGTTCATGATGGCAGCGCCATCCACCAGCCAACCAATCGCGCCGATATCGGCCCAGGTCTGGGTCGGGTAGTTGAAGATGGATGAATATTTTGCCTTACCGCTGAGGAGTTCCTCCGTCATTTCCTCCCGCGAAACGCCCAGCGTCTCAGCGGCGGAATAGAGATAGAGCCCGTGGCCGCCCTCATCCTGCACCTTGGCAAGCAGGGCCGCCTTGCGGCGCAGCGACGGCGCGCGTGTGATCCAGTTGCCCTCCGGCAGCATGCCGACAATCTCGGAATGCGCGTGCTGGCCGATCTGACGGACCAGCGTCTTGCGATAGCCCTCCGGCATCGGGTCGTTGGGCTCGATTTTCTCTTCGGCATCGACCCGCGCCTGAAAGGCGGCGAGAAAGGCCTCGTCTTCGGTGGTATCGGTTTTCGCACCGATAAGCCCTTGGCTATACATCGCTCGTCCTCCATGCTCACGCGCGGCTCAGGGCGGGGCGTCAATCCGCTTCAAATGTGTAACAAAAAATGCTTATGATGGCAATATTTCGTAACGCATTTCTGGGGATCGGAGTAAAATGAACACGCAATTTGAGGCCGAACAGGCGCTTGGCGCAGCAAGGGAAACGCTACAATCGGTCTTCGCGCCGTGGATCCAGGCGCTGGCAATCGAAGCGCTATCGGCAGACGAAACGGGTGTCGATTTCCACCTTCCGGAAAATGCCGATCTGGTTCATGTGGGCGGGGTGATCTGCGGACAGGCAACGGCTTCCGCCGCCGACACCTGCGCCGTGGCAGCGCTTTCCGCCGCCAATGGCCGCTTTCGAACCTGCACCACGGTGGACATGACCACGCATTTCATCCGGCCCTTGAAGCCCGGTGCGGTTCTGATGCGCGTCGAGATCCTGTCGAATGGTCGGCGCATGGCCTATGTGCGGGTAGAGATGCGCGCTGAAGGCGACGCTCGCCTGGCCTTCACGGCGACCGGAGCCTATGCCTATCTGGAATAGAATAGGGCATTCAATCGGTTGAAACCGGACATGAATCGCGAGGCCAGTCGGTCTTCCGCAACGGAAACACAAAATTCCATAACCGGCTTTCTCGACCGATGAATTTCGCTTAGCATGAATCAAAGGAGGCACCCCACCACCGACAGCAGGCGATTTCTCCTGTGGCTGGCTATCGGCGGCAGGTCCATCCCGGTAAAAATGGATCCGTTCTGAATGTCGATCATCACGCGCAACAACATAAAAGTCAGCGGCGAAGGCCAGACGCCGATGATCTTTGCCCATGGCTTCGGGTGTGATCAGAACATGTGGCGTTTCATTGCTCCGGAATTCGAGCGCGACCACAAGGTGATTTTGTTCGACCACGTAGGGGCGGGTCGCTCCGATCTTGCAGCATATGATCAAGCGAAATATGCCACGCTCGACGGCTATGCGGATGACATCGTCGAGATCTGCGAAGCCCTGAATGTTGAACACGGAGTTTTTGTCGGCCATTCGGTAAGCGCGATGATCGGAGCGCTGGCTTCAATCAAATCGCCCGGGCATTTCGAAAAACTCGTCTTGGTCTGCCCTTCCCCATGCTACCTCAATGACGGGGCGTATCAGGGCGGGTTTTCGCAGCAGCAACTGGAAGAATTGTTGGAGTTTCTCGACGAGAACCACATGGGCTGGTCGGCACAGATGGCTCCAATAATCATGGGGAACACCGAACGCCCTGAACTTTCCGAGGAGCTTGAAAACAGCTTCTGCCGCACCGACCCGGATATTGCCCGAAAGTTTGCACGCGCGACATTTCTATCAGACAATCGCGCAGATCTTGCTTCCGTACCCTCACCGTGTCTTGTGCTGCAATGCAAAGAGGATGTGATCGCCGGTCAGCAGGTCGGAAAGTATGTGGAAGAGCACATTCCTGAAGCGCGACTGACCCTGCTTGATGCCTATGGACATTGTCCAAATCTCAGCGCACCCGATCAGGTGATCAAGGCCATGAGAGATTTTCTGTGAACGTGGTCTATCAGGACACGATGAATGATGCAGAAGAGCTGTTTGAAAACGCGCCTTGCGCTTATGTTTCATTGCACCCCAGCGGCCGCATTCTGCGTGCCAATGAGACTCTCGTCGACTGGCTCGGCTTCTCCAAGGAGGAGCTCGCAGGCAAAGCGTTTCACGACATTCTGAGTGCACCCGGACGTATTTTCTATGAAACGCATTTCGCGCCCCTGCTGCGCATGCAGGGGTTTTTCGACGAGGTGGCGCTCGATCTTTCCGATGCGTCGGGCACGACACTGCCAGTACTCGCCAACGCACGGGAGGTGCGAGACGCAACTGGCGCTCCGAACTCAGTTCGCGTCGCCCTCTTTCGGGCCCGTCAACGCCGACAATATGAGCGGGAGCTTCTGGAAGCGCGCCGCGCTGCGGAGAAGGCACAACAAGAGCTATCCACTCTGAACGCCTCCCTGGAAGAACGCGTGGAAAAGGGCGTGCAGCGACGCATCAAGCTGGAACAGGGCCTCTGGTATGAAAAGCAGACGGCCAAGCTGCGCGAGCAGTTTGTCGCCGTTCTCGGCCATGACCTGCGCAACCCGTTGGCCTCCATACGCAGCGGCGCAGAAATCCTGACCCGCGACCCGGACCCGGAAAAGCGGGAAAAAGTGGTCGATCTCATGCGCTCCAGCATCGCGCGCATGAGCAATTTGATCGACGACATGCTTGACCTCGCCGCTAGCCGGCTTGGCAAGGGCATGTCGGTCGAGACGAAGGCGGTCGACCTTGGCCCAGTCATTCAGCAGGTTGTCGATGAGGTCGTTGCCGGTCGCGATGCGGCGCAGGTCGAAACACAGATCGATCTTCCGGATCCGATCGAGTGTGACGAGGGGCGCATCGGCCAGCTCGTTTCCAATCTCGTGGGCAATGCCATCGATCACGGCACCGAGGGTGAAGCCGTCCGCGTTGTCTCCGCGTGCCGCAACGGCGTTCTCACGATCCGCGTCACCAATGCCGGTGGGCCGATTCCTCCGGACGTGCGGGTCAGGCTCTTCCAGCCCTTTTCCCGCGCCGAAGTGCGCGCGCATCAGAAAGGGCTGGGCCTTGGGCTGTTCATCGCTTCCGAAATCGCCCGCGCCCACAAGGGCAAGCTGGAGGTGGAAAGCGACGAGAAGGAAACGACGTTCCTGTTTTCAATGCCTCAAGCGGCGCCGCAAACAGTCCCTTGAATAGCCCCTCAGGCGACCAAACCGAGCTGACGGGAGAATGCGCGCCTGCGACTTACTCTTCCTTCACCCATCGCGCCTTGGTGCCGTAAAGCGGCACGGTGGAGATCGCCATTTTGGCCGAACCATCCTGCACCTGACGGGCGTGGGAGAGATAAATCAGCGTGTCGTTCTTCTCGTCGTAAATGCGCTTGACGACGACCGACTTCCAGATCAGCGACTGGCGCTGTTTGAACACCTCCTCGCCATCCTCGCCAAGATCGATGTCACCAATGACGATAGGCCCCGTCTGACGGCAGGAAATGGAGGAGTTGGAGGGGTCTTCGAACCAGTTCCCCTTCTGCAGCCGGTCGATCATACCGCGATCGAAATAGGTGACGTGGCAAGTGACACCCTCCACTTCGGGATCGCTCACGGCCTCTATCACAATGTCGTTTCCGAGCCAGTCCACGCCCACCTCACCCACCTGCTCGGCAGAGGCCGGGCTCGCGGCAAGTGCGGCCATCAGAAACGAAGCGGCAATCAAGGAAGGGCGCATGGACTGATCCTTTCGTTACGACGATGCGTTCTGCGCATATGGGGCAATTTGCGCGATATTGAAGCCCTGTCGCTGAAAACCGGGTCTGAAGAGTAAGCAACATGTCGGATCACGGCATTGCTTCTCGTCCTTGGGACATGAGGGCAGTGACAAGGGAGAAACAGGATGCGTCCGCTTCTGACTGTTTTTGAGAAATCACCCGATGGGGGACAAGGTCATGCCCGCGACATGCGTGTGCGCTGGGCGCTTGAGGAGGTCGGGCAGGATTATGATATCCGCACCGTTTCGTTCCAGGAAATGAAGGAGCCCAGTCATCGCAGGCTCCAGCCGTTCGGCCAGATTCCCACCCTTGAAACGGGCACGGTGAGCCTGTTTGAAACGGGCGCCATCCTTCTTCACATTGCCAGCGAACATGCCGGTCTTCTGCCGGAAGACGATCGGGCGCGCGCGAAGGCACTCTCCTGGTTCTTTGCCGCTCTGAACACCATAGAGCCACCCATCGTCGAACGGGAGGCTGCAGGCTATACAGTACGGGACCGCCCCTGGTTCGGTGAACTCCTTGTCCTCCTCGACGAAAAGGTCGATCTCCGGCTCAGGGATCTTTCGGATGCGCTTGCAGGCCGGGACTGGCTTTGCGGCCATTTCAGCCTGGCCGACATCATGATGGTGACCGTGCTGCGCCGGCTGGAGGGCAGTTCACTCATTGAGAAACACGCCAGTCTCTGCGCCTATATGGAGCGCGGCAAAAGCCGTCCCGCCTATCAGCGCGCATTCGACGCGCAGCATGCGCTCTATCGCGCGCGATGAGTTTGCGGGTTCTGCCGGCTGATGAAATGGCACTGCATCACTGCCCGCACTGGTTGCTGAAACTCATTCCGGAACGAAGATCCCTTCATCCAGCGCTTAGAGGCACATCCCGGCATCGCCAGCTTGTGGATTATGCTTCGATTCCGCGATCCACTCCAGGAGCGCCCGCGCCTCCTGCGGCGCGACGGCGAGGGTCGCCTTGGCGGAATTCAGACGCACCTGCATGTTTCGATGTTCATAGAGTTTGATGAACAGCCGCCGCCGATCCCCTGGCCGCCCACGCAGTTCTTCTTCGATTCCCATCAACTCATCGAAAAGTCTGTTGTAGCGGGCAATTTCATTTCCCAGCAGCGCATGGTCCTGTTCCACACCAATTTCAGCGGCACGCGCGATGAGACTGTCGTCTGACTGGTTTGCAAGACGAGCGGCTTTGGACTTCCGTTTCAGCACCCCAAACCTTCTCAGTGCATATCGCCCCATCAGTTCGCGTTCCTCCCGGCGGCTTTCTACCTTCGCCAAACCGTGGTCCATACATCAGAAATGAAAGTACATCCTTGGCATATACTTCCTGCGGAAGCGCCCTGCCATCAACGATGGATTGAACAATCTGAATGGCCTTATCGGGATAAAGAGGGTGGGCATGTTTGGCGGCATTCAGCCGCACTTGAGGATTGTCGTGATCAAACAGTTCGATCAGCGCATGACGCTGATCACCGGGGCACGCTTCCAGTTCTTCAACCAGCTTTTTGATTTTCATATAAGCCCGGTTGTAAGGCCCGCTCTCAAGATATAGCAGCGCCTCATCCTGCGTCAGGCTCAGTTCGATGAAGCGTTGCAGCATCTCGTCGACGGGAGCGTTATTCTTGCGTCTCGTCATCATTTGAAAGTTCCAAGCCGTTGCAACGCAAAAGGCCGGCCTCTACCCACCCGCGCCCTGAAGCCCTCGAAGAAGTTGCTGAAACAAGAATCCTCCCAAATCATTGGATTTGGCAGCAGACCTACCCAAGCGTCCAACCCATCCAGCATGTTCAATGAACGGGCTTGGGTTTCGGCATGATGTCGAGATGTCATCTTCGCAACAACTCCATCATTCCGGCTCAAGAGGTCCATTGATAAAGTAGTCAAGCACGGTTCTAGCATCCGCTTCCTGTGGATGTCTTTTGGCATCAATGATGGATTGAACGACCTTAATGGCCGGATCTGGGAAAAGGGGATGGGCATATGTGGCAGCGTTCAAACGCACTTGCGGGTTTGGATGGTCGAAAAGATCGACCAGAACATGCCGCTGATCACCGGGGCGTGCTTCCAGTTCTTCCGCCAAACCTTTAATCTTAAGATAAGCGCGATTGTAGGGCCGTGTTTCGAGATATAGCACAGCCTCATGCTGCGTCAGGCTGAGGTCGATCAACCGCCGGGTAATCTGATCGACGGAGAGCTCACTTCTCTTCTTCACCGTCATCTCAAAACTCCATGTTTCCTCAATGCCAACAGTCCTATCTCTACCCGCCTGCGCCAAGTGGCATTACGGAGAGCCTCTCGAGGAGAGAGGCCACCGAACTTGCCATTTCTTTTGGCGTACTAGGCCGTGATCTCCCAATGCTTGTACCGCGGTACCAGGACCTTGTTCTGCGGGCTCTCGATCACCTCCCGCGAAAATCCGTCACGATGTGCCGGCGTTTTCTCAACTATATGGTGTATATCATAGCCCGGTCTCGGAGAAGTCGCACGTTCCTTAAGTTCCTCCAATGAGCGCGGCTCGTCAGAGTAGGATCGGATCGTGTGCCCGGCTTCGCTCGCCAGCCAGCCGACCCGCGCGAGAAAGCGAACCTGCTGCCAAAGCGGAAGCGTCCGCAGATACCGGGCCGCAGCACGACCGATCCGATTTCGCTCACGCGCCCGCGCAGGCCTCCTGTCGGGGATCTTCGGTTCGTCCGGGTCGCCGCTGACGGCCACAATTCTCGCACGGCCATCGTCCCGTGCAGGTCCGCCCCAGTCGCCACCCGACCCGGTCCACCGCCCGCCGTAGCGGTAACCACGCGGAACACGCGGCTGAGCGGGATTGAAGTTCGCCCGCGCCTCCAGCAAGACCTGCAAATGCCAAGCCCGCATCAAAAACGCGCCTTCGGCATAGGCCGCGCGCAGCGCCGCATAATCCCTGGCAAGTCCTCGCTCGTCGCCGTCGCTGACCATCTGCCCCCGCCTCATTCAACGGGGTTATGATCGGGCTACTGCGGGCAACGAGGCGCGTTCCCAAGACAATTCAGATGCTTGGTCAGATGCTTGGGAAAAGAAAAAAGATCAGGATTGCGGGTATGAGCGCGGGTTTATCCCCGGACGGGGCCGGCCTTATCGCATCCTCATGACGAACCGTCTCGATGAGCGCCGTTTCTCAGGCCAGAAACAACCCCTCCAGAAACCGCGCGGCATCCTCGAAACGGCCCTCGCCACCGCGGTTTTCGCCCAGCACCGCACGCACCTGCACGTCGAAATCGGCATAGTGCTGGGTGGTCGCCCAGATGGCGAAGATGAAGTGGTAGGGATCGCTTTTTTTAAGGCGTCCCGCGCGCATCCAGGTGGCGATAATCGCGGTTTTCTCGTCCACCAGTTCCTTCAATTCGCCTTCCAACAGCGGCAGGATACGCGGTGCGCCCTGCAGAATCTCATTGGCAAACAGCCGGCTCTCGCGCGGGAAATCACGCGACATCTCGATCTTGCGGCGAATATAGGAGCGGATTTCGGTGTGCGGATCACCCGCCGCATCCATCTCGCGCAGGGGGGCGAGCCAGGTCTCCATGAGACGGTGAATCAAAGTCGCAAAGATCTCCTCCTTGTTCTTGAAATAATAGAGGAGATTGGGCTTCGACATGCCCGCCGCATCGGCAATCTGGTCGATGGTCGAGCCGCGAAACCCATGCTGGGAAAAAACCTCGAGCGCGGCCTCGCCGATCAGTTCACGCTTTTCACGCTGAATGCGGGTGCGTTTGGGGCGATGAGCAGGCTTGTCCATCAGGTGAGCCCCCCTCCAAAACACGCGTGGCGGACACAGGCCGCGCGGCCCGCCTGGTCCAGCCGATTAGTCCACCGTGGAATGCGCCGGCTCAAGAAGATTTCCCCTACTATACTCTTGACCGCCCACATGGCGGTGTTAACGTTTGTCCAAACGGTCAAAAATTGCGTAGCATATCTTCGCGCAAAGCACCAAGCATTGACCGGGACAAGCCGAGCGAAACAACAATCAGGGGAAGCTTGGTCATGCTCGACAGGCTCAACAAGAGGCCGAACGATCTGTCTGCGTTCTGGATGCCGTTCACCGCGAACCGGCAGTTCAAGGAAACGCCGCGCATGCTGGTCGCCGCCAAGGATATGCACTTCACGGCCGAGGATGGTCGTAAGATCATGGACGGCACGGCAGGCTTATGGTGCGTCAATGCTGGCCACTGCCGGCCAAAGATCACCGAGGCCATTCAACAGCAGGCGGCACAGCTCGACTATGCGCCCGCCTTTCAGATGGGGCACCCCATCGCGTTCGAATTCGCCAACCGGCTGGCAGCGATTGCGCCGGAAGGCATGGACCATGTGTTTTTCACCAATTCCGGCTCGGAGAGCGTCGATACGGCGCTGAAGATCGCGCTTGCCTATCACCGTGCCAAGGGCGACGGCTCCCGCTTCCGCCTGATCGGCCGCGAGCGCGGCTATCACGGCGTCAATTTTGGCGGCATCTCGGTGGGCGGCATCGTGGCCAACCGCAAGATGTTCGGCACGCTGCTGACGGGCGTCGACCACATGCCACACACACACCTGCCCGGCCAGAACGCCTTCACGCGCGGCGAACCGGAGCATGGCGGCGACCTGGCCGACGAGCTGGAGCGCATCGTCACACTGCACGACGCCTCGACGGTGGCAGCGGTGATCGTCGAGCCGGTGGCCGGCTCCACGGGTGTCCTGATCCCGCCGAAGGGCTATCTGAAGCGCCTGCGCGAGATCTGCGACAAGCACGGTATTCTCTTGATCTTCGATGAGGTCATTACCGGTTTCGGCCGCCTCGGCGCGCCGTTTGCGGCGGATTATTTCGGCGTGGTGCCGGACATCATGACCACCGCCAAGGGCGTGACCAACGGCGTCATCCCCATGGGTGCGGTTTTCGTGAAGAAGGAAATCCACGACGCTTTCATGAACGGGCCTGAACATCTGATCGAGTTCTTTCATGGCTACACCTATTCGGGCAATCCGATTGCCTGTGCGGCGGGTCTGGCCACGCTCGACACCTACCAGGAAGAGGGGCTGCTCACGCGCGCCTCGGAGCTTGCCGACCACTGGGCCGATGCGCTGCACTCGCTCAAGGGCGAACCGCATGTGACCGACATCCGCAACATCGGCCTCGTCGGCGCGGTGGAGCTTGAGGGCATTCCCGGCGAACCGACCAAGCGCGCCTTCTCCGCCTTCCTGAAAGCCTATGAGCGCGGTTTCCTGATCCGCACCACCGGCGACATCATCGCTCTTTCGCCACCGCTGATCATCTCGAAGGGCCAGATCGACGAGCTGATCGACAATCTGCGCGACGTTTTGAGGTTGATCGACTGACATGGCGACGGAACGCGAAAAGGCCACCCATGAGGTGCTGATCGACGACGAGCGTGTGCGCGTGACCCGCTGGGATTTCGCGCCGGGCGCGGAAACCGGCTGGCACCGCCATGGCATGGACTATGTGATCACCACGCTCACGCCCTGCGCCTTCCATCTGGAGATGCCGGGCGGCGAAGCCGTGCACAACAACCTTGAAGCGGGCATTTGTTATAGACGCGACGAGGGTGTGGAGCACAATGTCATCAATGGCGGCGACAAACCGATGTCGTTCGTCGAAGTGGAATTAAAGTAAGGGACAACACAACATGGCCGCACCGGGCGAGAACCTGAAGATCAACGCCGACCGCCTCTGGGATTCACTCATGGAGATGGCGAAGATCGGGCCCGGTGTGGCCGGCGGCAACAACCGCCAGACACTGACCGACGAAGACAGCGAAGGCCGTAAACTCTTTCAGAAATGGTGCGAGGAAGCCGGCCTCGAAATGGGCGTGGACGAAATGGGCACCATGTTCGCAACGCGCGCAGGCACCGACCCGGACGCCCTTCCCGTCTATGTGGGCTCCCATCTCGACACCCAGCCGACAGGCGGCAAATATGACGGCGTGCTCGGCGTTCTGGGGGGACTCGAAATCATCCGCTCGATGAACGATCTGGGCATCAAGACCAAGCACCCCATCGTGGTGACCAACTGGACCAATGAGGAAGGCACGCGCTTTGCCCCAGCTATGCTGGCGTCGGGCGTGTTTGCGGGCGTCCATGAGCGCGACTGGGCCTATGACCGCACGGACGCGGAAGGCAAGCGCTTCGGCGACGAGCTGGAGCGCATCGGCTGGAAGGGCGACGAGCCTGTCGGCCAGCGCAAGATGAAGGCCTTCTTCGAACTGCACATCGAGCAGGGCCCGATCCTTGAGGACGAGTTCATAGACATCGGCGTCGTCACCCATGGCCAGGGTCTGTGGTGGCTGCAGGTGACGCTGACCGGGAAGGAGAGCCACACCGGCTCGACTCCGATGCCCAAGCGCCGCAATGCCGGGCTGGGCATGGCGCGGGTGACCGAGCTGGTGCATGAAGTGGCGATGGACCATCAGCCCAATGCAGTGGGCGCCATCGGCCATGTGGAGGTCTATCCCAATTCCCGCAACGTCATCCCGGGCAAGACGGTGTTCACTGTCGACATCCGCTCGCCCGACGAAAAAACGCTGAACAGAATGCGTGCGAAGATCGAGGCGGGCATCGAGACCATCTGCGACGCGCTCGACATCAAGTACGAGATCGAGCCGGTCGGCCATTTCGCCCCGGTCACCTTCGACAAAGACTGCGTGAAAGCGATCCGCGACGCTGCCGAACGGCTTGGCTATTCGCATCGCGACATCGTTTCGGGTGCCGGACACGACGCCTGCTGGATCAATCAGGTGGCGCCGACCGCCATGGTGATGTGCCCCTGCGTCGACGGGCTTTCGCACAATGAGGCGGAAGAGATCACGAAAGAGTGGGCGCAGGCCGGTGCGGATGTCCTGTTCCATGCTGTGGTGGAAACGGCGGAGATCGTCGAATGATCTGACGATCCCCCAAAACCGCCAAGGACAACAAAACAAGAGGGGAAACTCATGTCCAAGGTCATCAGAAACGGAACCATCGTCACGGCTGACCGGACGTGGAAGGCCGACATTCTCGTGCAGCACGACAAGATCGTGGCGATTGGCCACGATCTTGTGGGAGATCATGAGATCGACGCGACCGGCTGCTATGTGATGCCGGGCGGTATCGACCCGCACACCCATCTCGAAATGCCCTTCATGGGCACCTATTCAAGCGACGATTTCGAAAGCGGAACGCGCGCCGCAGTTTCCGGCGGCACCACGATGGTGGTGGATTTCTGCCTGCCCTCGCCCGGTCAATCCCTGCTGGAAGCCATCCAGATGTGGGACAACAAGTCGACCCGGGCGACCTGCGACTATTCCTTCCACATGGCGATCACCTGGTGGAGCGAGCAGGTGTTCAACGAGATGCCTGAGGTGGTGGAAAAGGGCATCACCTCCTTCAAGCATTTCATGGCCTACAAGGGCGCGCTGATGGTGGACGATGACGAGATGTATTCGTCGTTCCAGCGCTGCGCCGAGCTTGGCGCGCTCCCGCTTGTGCATGCCGAAAACGGTGATGTCGTCGCTCAGCTTCAGGCAAAGCTTCTGGAGGAAGGCAACAATGGGCCGGAGGCCCATGCCTATTCGCGCCCGCCGGAGGTTGAGGGCGAAGCCACAAACCGCGCCATCATGATCGCCGACATGGCGGGCACGCCGCTTTATGTGGTTCACACCTCCTGCGAGCAAAGCCACGAGGCGATCCGCCGGGCGCGGCAGAAGGGCATGCGCGTTTATGGCGAACCGCTGATCCAGCATCTGGTGCTAGACGAAAGCGAATATGCCAATGCCGACTGGGACCATGCTGCACGCCGCGTGATGAGCCCGCCCTTCCGCAACAAGCAGCATCAGGATTCGCTGTGGGCGGGCTTGCAGGCCGGCTCGCTGCAGGTGGTGGCCACCGACCACTGCGCCTTTACTACGGAGCAGAAACGCAACGGCGTGGGCGATTTTACAAAAATCCCCAACGGCACGGGCGGGCTTGAGGACCGTATGCCGGTGCTATGGACCTACGGGGTCAATACTGGCCGGCTGACCATGAACGAATTCGTCGCCGTCACCTCCACCAATATTGCAAAAATCCTGAACATGTATCCGCAGAAGGGCGCCATCGTTGAGGGCGCCGATGCGGACATCGTGATATGGGATCCGGAAGCCACGAAGACGATTTCGTCCAAGAGCCAGCAATCGGCCATCGATTACAATGTGTTCGAGGGCATAAAGGTGAAGGGCCTTCCGAAAACCGTTCTGTCGCGCGGAGAGATCGTGGTCGAGGATGGCGCGGTGAAGCCGAAGCCGGGCCACGGAAAATTCGTGGCGCGCAAGCCGCACATGGCAGTGAACCGGGCGCTGTCGCAATGGAAGGAAGTGACCGCGCCGCGCAAGGTGGAGCGGACGGGCATTCCGGCGAGCGGCGTATAAGGAGACACATCTATTGAACGCCAACCCAGCCATCCGCCAGGAAGCGCCTTCCCCTCAAACCAGCCAGCCCGTCGTGGAAGCGAAGGGGCTCGGCCTCACCTTCGAGACCAATGACGGGCCGGTGCACGCGCTAGCCGATGTGGATCTGACCATCAACAAAGGCGAATTCGTTTCCTTCATCGGTCCATCGGGCTGCGGCAAGACCACGTTTCTGCGTGTGATCGCCGATCTGGAGCAGCCCACCGCCGGTGAAATCCTCGTCAACGGCATGACGCCGGAAGAGGCGCGCCGCAAGCGGGCTTATGGCTATGTGTTTCAGGCGGCCGGGCTCTTTCCCTGGCGCACCATTGAGCAGAATGTCGCCCTACCGCTGGAAATCATGGGTTATTCCAAGGCGGAACGGAAAGAGCGCGTACACCGCACGCTCGATCTGGTGAACCTTGCGGGTTTCGAGAAGAAGTTTCCCTGGCAGCTTTCCGGCGGCATGCAGCAACGTGCCTCGATCGCCCGCGCGCTCGCCTTCGACGCCGATCTTCTTCTCATGGACGAGCCGTTCGGCGCGCTCGACGAGATCGTGCGCGACCATCTGAATGAACAGTTGCTCGACCTCTGGGCGCGCACCGGAAAGACCATCGGCTTCGTGACCCACTCGATCCCGGAGGCGGTCTATCTCTCGACGCGCATTGTCGTCATGTCGCCACGGCCCGGCCGTGTGACCGACGTGATCGTTTCCCCGCTGCCGAAGGAACGACCGCTCGACATTCGGGAATCGCCGGAATTTTTGGAAATTGCGCACCGTGTGCGGGAAGGTCTTAGAGCGGGGCATGGCGATGATTGAGCCAATGATTGCCGCAGGCGCTCGCCCCTCATCCTCACCTTCTCCCCGCATGCGTGGAGAAGGGGGCATAGACGTCGCCGCTTGGCCCTTCTCCCCGCATGCGGGAAGAAGGTGCCGGCAGGCGGATGAGGGGCAGAACGCCGCCCAACAGGTGACGCCATGACGGCGACGACGGACACAGCCCCGACCCGCACCACGATGCCCATCTTCCGTCGCGCGATGGAAGGCAAGACGCTGCCGATCCTGATCGTGCTCGGCGTCATTCTTCTCATCTGGTACGCCTTCACTGTCTATCTGAACGCGCCTTGGCAGATCGACGCCTATGAGCGGGCGGGGACGGAATGGACAGTCGCCGATCTGGTGCGCGATACGATGGCGCAGGAGCGGCCCGTCCTGCCCTCGCCGCATCAGGTGGTGGCGGAGATATGGAAAACCACGGCTGGAACACGCCTCACCTCCAAGCGCAATCTGTTCTATCACGCCTGGATCACCCTCTCCTCCACCCTGCTCGGCTTCGTGATCGGCACCGCGCTCGGCGTGCTGCTCGCCATTGGCATCGTGCACAACAGAGCGATGGACAAGTCCGTCATGCCCTGGGTCATTGCCAGCCAAACAATCCCGATTCTCGCCGTTGCTCCCATGATCATAGTGGTGTTGAACGCCATCGGCCTCTCGGGCCTTCTGCCCAAAGCGCTGATCTCCACATATCTTTCATTCTTTCCCGTGGTCGTGGGCATGGTGAAAGGCTTCCGCAGCCCGGAAGCCTTTCAGCTCGACCTGATGCGAACCTACAATGCCAGCGGCGCGCAGACCTTCTGGAAACTGCGCTGGCCGGCCGCCCTTCCCTATCTCTTCACCTCCATGAAGGTGGCGGTAGCAATCAGCCTGGTGGGGGCGATTGTCGGCGAACTGCCGACAGGGGCGGTTTCGGGCCTCGGCGCACGGCTTCTGGCCGGCTCCTATTACGGCCAGACGGTGCAGATCTGGTCCGCCCTCTTCATGGCTGCCGCACTCGCCGCCGTTCTGGTGGGCGTGGTGGGCATCGGCCAGCGCATGGTGATGGCGCGGATGGGAGAAAAGCCATGAACTGGGCGCTGACCGGAGCGCTTCTTTTCTGGGCCGCAGCATGGGCGTTGAACGAGTGGCTTGCCGGTTTGAACCCGCGCTCTGTGCAGACCAGACGCGCGCTCGGCCTTCTTATCCCGGCGATCTTCGGCATAACGCTTCTCGTCGTGTGGGAAGGTTTGGTGCATGGCTTCAACATATCGCCGGTGCTTCTCACCCCACCGAGCGCAATCTGGGCACGTATCACGTCGTCCCTACCGACCCTCTGGGCCGATTTCCAGCAAACTTTCCTCAAGGCGGTGCTGATCGGCTATGCTATCGGCTGCGGCGCGGGCTTCCTGACCGCCATCGCCATCGACCGCTCACCCTTCCTGCAGCGCGGCCTGATGCCACTTGGAAATTTCGTCTCCGCCCTTCCGATCATCGGCGTCGCACCGATCCTGGTCATGTGGTTCGGCTTCGACTGGCCGTCCAAGGCAGCGGTCGTAGTCATTATGACTTTCTTTCCGATGCTGGTGAACACGGTTGAGGGCCTTGCCGCCTCGTCCAACATCGACCGCGACCTGATGCGCACCTATGCATCGTCCTACTGGCAAACGCTTTTCAAGCTGCGCCTTCCGGCAGCGGCTCCGTTCATCTTCAACGCATTGAAAATCAACTCAACGCTTGCGCTGATAGGGGCCATCGTCGCCGAATTTTTCGGCACCCCCATTGTGGGTATGGGGTTCCGCATCTCGACCGAGGTGGGGCGCATGAACATCGATATGGTGTGGGCCGAGATCGCAATGGCAGCGCTGGCCGGCTCACTTTTTTATGGTGCAGTGGCGCTTCTGGAGCGCGCCGTCACTTTCTGGCATCCATCCATGAGGAGTGGATAACCGGCCGCGTGGAGAACAGCGGCCCAATCAAAGAGGGAAGCGAAAATGAAACACGCAGTAACGGGCCTTTTATCCGGTGTGCTGATGCTCACCGCCTCGCAGGCTATCGCCGCCGATGACGTCACGCTACAGCTCAAATGGGTGACCCAGGCGCAGTTCGCCGGCTATTACGTCGCGAAAGACAAGGGCTTCTATGAAGAAGAAGACCTGAACGTCGAGATCAAGCCGGGTGGACCCGATGCGGCTCCTGTCCAGGTTCTGGTGGGCGGCGGCGCCGATGTCATGGTGGACTGGCTTCCCTCGGCGCTTGCCGCAAGGGAAAAGGGCGCCCCGGTGGTCAACATCGCCCAACCATTCGCCCGATCCGGCCTTACCATGGTCTGCCGCAAGGAAACCGGCATCGAAAGGCCGGAAGACTTCAAGGGAAAGACCCTGGGAACCTGGTTTTTTGGCAATGAATACCCGCTCTACAACTGGCTGTCGAAGCTCGGCCTGCCCCGCGACGGTTCGGAAGATGGCGTGACCATTCAGAAGATCGGCTTCAACGTCGACCCGCTTTTGCAGAAGCAGGCCGACTGCATCACCGCCATGACCTATAATGAATATTGGCAGGTATTTGATGCCGGGCTGACCGAAGACGATATCGTGGTTTTCAACTACACCGACGAAGGCGTCGCCACACTGGAAGACGGTCTCTATGTGCTGGAAGATAACCTCAAGGACCCCGAATTCGTCGAGAGGATGGCTCGCTTTGTCAAAGCCTCGATGAAGGGATGGATGTGGGCGAAGGACAACCCGGAAGAGGCAGCGATGATCGTGCTCGACAATGATGCGACCGGCGCGCAAACCGAAAAGCATCAGACCCGTATGATGGGTGAAATCGCCAAGCTTTTGGGTGAAGACGCCACGTTGGATGAGGGCGCCTATCAGCAAACTGTGGAGACGCTGTTGCAGGGTGGCGACGATCCTGTCATCACCAAGCAACCGGAAGGAGCCTTTACCCATGAGGTGACGAAGAAGGCGATGTAACCGCCGGTTTCAGGACGCCAGCCTGCGCCGTTGCGTCTCTCGGTAGGCGCCCGGCGTGGTGCCGGTTTGACGTCGGAAAAAGCGATTAAAATAGGCCGGGTCCTGAAACCCCAGCGAATAGGCTATCGCCTGAACCGGGGTTGGCGTGAAGACCAAATCGCGGCGCGCCGCATCAATCAGGCGGCGTGCGAGCAATCGCGAGACGCTCGTACCCGCCTCCCGGCGCGCGATGCGATTGAGTTGGGCAACCGACACGCCAATTTTTTCGGCATAGAAGGCAATGGGGTGGTGCTCGCGAAAATGTGTTGCGATCAGTGTCTCCAGTGCCAAGAGCCGCCGGCTGTCGCTGTTTGACCTGCCCTGCGGCTCCGACGAGGATACTCGTACACCAGCGCGCGCCAGCCGCAGCAGAATTTCGGAAACATGCATGTCCAGCAACAGATCGCGACCTAGAACGGAAGCTTTGCCATGTTCTTCAAGCAATTGAAAGAAAAGGCGCTCCAGATGCGTCCCTTCACCGGCCGTGTCATTCCCCATGGGCACAATGCGCGACTGAGTGAAATAGGTCGAAAACGCCCTGTCTGACGCACGCGGCAAAGCCAGCCGGTCTGCAAGAACCGTCGCAACGACGCCTTCGGAACCTCGAGCAAAGTGAAACCCATGCGCCGCCCCCGGGGGAATAAAAATGGCGCAAGGAGCGGAAAACACGCCCCCCGCCATATCCTCACCGATCAGCTTTCCCTCTCCTGCGGTCATCCAGAACAGCTGAAAAAGCGCGTTGTGCCGATGCACCGAAATTTCCCAATTGTGCATTGCACTGCGAGCGGAGAGCATTTCACAATGGAGCCAAAAGTCAGAGAATTCCCCTGATTTCTCTTCATAAAGTCGATAATTTGGAACCCTAGTGCGCATCACACTTCTCTTCAATTATGATCAAAAAGTGCAATTGTTCGCGCCAAATGTCCATTGTCCGGCAGCATTGAGTCTTTCAATCTTTCCTCTCCAAGGGAGGAAGATCTAAGCGTGCGAACAAAAGTGGTCATCATTGGCTCCGGCCCGTCGGGACTACTGCTCGGGCAGCTTCTGACCAATGCCGGCATCGACAATGTCATTCTCGAGCGGGCGTCGAAGGCACATGTGCTCTCGCGAATCCGCGCAGGTGTGCTTGAGGAAGGCACCGCCGCACTGCTTGATGAAGCCGGTGTCGGCAAGCGTATGCGCCACGAAGGTCTGCCCCATGACGGGTTCGATCTCGCTTTCGACAATCGACGTCACCGCGTCGATCTCCATGAGTTGACGTGTGGCAAACGTGTTCTTGTTTATGGGCAGACCGAGGTCACCCATGACCTGATGGACGGGCGGGAAGCCGCCGGTGCCGTCACAGTTTACGAGGCCGGAAATGTTCAGCCTCACGATTATGACGGCGCTCGCCCCTACGTGACTTATGAGAAAAACGGCAACACCCACCGCATTGACTGTGACTTCATTGCCGGTTGCGATGGCTTTCACGGCATTTCGCGCAAATCCATCCCGCAAGACGCCATCGAAAGTTTCGAACGCGTCTATCCTTTTGGTTGGCTTGGCATCGTCGCCGACGTGCCTCCCGTGGGTGAGGAACTGATCTACGCAAACCACCCTCGCGGTTTCGCCTTATGCTCCATGCGTTCAACGACGCGCAGCCGCTACTATGTTCAGGTGGAGGCGGATGAGCGCGTCGAGGACTGGTCCGACGAACGTTTCTGGGATGAAATCCGCGACCGGCTGCCGACGGCCACAGCTGAGGCGATGATCACCGGGCCCTCGATCGAAAAATCTATCGCGCCTCTACGGTCCTTCGTGGCGGAACCGATGCGCTTTGGCTGCCTGTTTCTGACGGGCGACGCCGCTCACATCGTGCCGCCCACCGGTGCGAAAGGCTTGAATCTTGCTGCGAGCGATGTCCGCTATCTCTTTGATGCCTTTCGGGAATTCTATATCGAGCGATCCTCCGCCGGGATGGACGATTACTCGAACAAGGCACTCTCACGCGTTTGGAAGGCAGAGCGCTTTTCCTGGTGGATGACGAGCACCCTGCATCGGTTTCCCGACCAAGGCGCCTTCGGCCAGCGAATCCAGCATGCGGAACTCGACTATCTGTTCCAGTCGCGTGCCGCGCTTACGATGCTGGCCGAAAATTACGTCGGGCTGCCCTATTAGCTCGCACAAGAACGAGACCGTCCAACAAAGGAATGATAATCAGCAGCAACATCATTCCATGGCGTTCATCGTCAGGAGTTCGTAGGCGGCAACCTGCTCGCCTTCCTGGTTGTAGACGCCGACATCCCAGCGCACTTCACCATATTCGTCCTTGCGGCGCGTCTTCTGCTTCACCGTGAGGCGGACTTTCAGCGTGTCTCCCGGTGAAACCGGCTTCATGAAGCGCAGATTGTCCAGGCCGTAATTGGCAAGCACGGGACCCGGCGCAGGATCGACAAACATGCCCGCTGCAAAGGACAGGATCAGATAGCCGTGCGCTACGCGCCCGGGGAAGAACGGGTTGGCAGCCGCCGTCTGCTCGTCCATATGCGCATAGAAGGTGTCCCCGGTGAACTCGGCGAAATGCTCGATATCTCCTATCGTCACCGCGCGTGGTCCCACCCAGATCGTACGGCCGGGCTCCAGTTCGCCAAAGGTCAGGCGGAAGGGATGCGGCTCCTTCTCCTCCGTCGAGGCACCCGCCACATAGCGGTTGGTGATACCGGCAATCAGATCGGGGCTTGCCTGGATCGCGGTGCGCTGCATGTAATGCATCACGCCACGCACACCGCCAAGCTCTTCACCGCCGCCGGCGCGGCCAGGACCGCCATGCACCATGTGCGGCAGCGGCGAACCGTGGCCGGTTGCCTCCTTGCCGGTGTCGCGGTTGGCGAAATAGAGCCGGCCATGGAATGCACCTGCCTCCAGCACCGCTTGGCGGGCGACCGCCGGATCATGGGTGAAGATCGATGCGACGAGAGACCCCTCGCCGCGATTGGCGAGTTTCAGCGCATGGCCGAGATCACGGTACGGCATGATGGTGGACACGGGGCCGAACGCCTCGACGGAATGCAGCTTCTGAGCGCCATCGGGATCGTCGCAGGAAAAAAGCATCGGCGGAACGAATGCGCCCGCGCCGGCATCGGCTTCGGTGACCGCAAAGGCTTCCGGATCGCCAAAGACACGGCGGGCCTCAGTGGCCAGAATGCCGGCCTTTTCAAGCACGTCGTCACGCTGGGCAAGGCTTGCGAGCGCGCCCATCCGAACGCCTTCGCTGCGCGGATTGCCGACCACCGTCTTCTCAAGCCGGGCGATGAGCGCCTCGGTGACCGCATCGCGGTGGGCGGCGTGCACGAAAACACGGCGCACGGCGGTGCATTTCTGACCGGCCTTGGCCGTCATCTCGCGGTGCACTTCCTTGATGAAGGCGTCGAATTCAGGCGTTCCAGGTGCCGCATCCGGGCCAAGCACCGAGGCATTGAGAGAATCCTGCTCGGCCACGAAGCGCACGGAGTTGCCGATGATCTTCGGATTGGCGCGCAGCATCGAGGCTGTGGAGGCGGAGCCGGTGAATGAAACCACATCCTGACCGGTCAGGCGGTCAAGCAGGTCTCCGGTGGAGCCGGCAATGAACTGCACCGCGCCTTCCGGAAACAGGCCCGATTCCACGATCATGCGGAAACAGGCTTCGGCGAGCCACGCAGTCGCTGAGGCCGGCTTCACGATGGCCGGAACGCCGGCAATCAGCGTCGGCGCCATCTTTTCCAGCATGCCCCACACTGGAAAGTTGAAAGCGTTGATGTGAACGGCCATGCCTTGCAGCGGTGTCGCCACATGCTGGCCGACGAAATTTCCGGAGCGGGAAAGCTGCTCCAGCGCGCCATCCACGTAGACGTGATCGTCCGGCAGCTCGCGCCGGGCCTTGGACGAATAGACGAACAGCGTGCCGATGCCGCCATCGATGTCGATCATCGAGTCAGGCTTGGTCGCGCCGGTCTCGTAGGAAAGCTCATAGAGCGCTTCGCGGCGGTCGTTCAGATATTGCGCCAACGCCTTGATGGCGAAGGCGCGGTCGTGGAACGTCATCGCGCGCAGCGCCGGCCCGCCCACCTGGCGGGCATGATCGGCCATGCGGGCGAAATCCAGCTTTTGCGAGCCGAGTTCGGCAACGACATCGCCGGTGACCGCACTCCGCAGGGGTTTGAGGTCGCCCGAGGGCGCAACCCACGCCCCCGCCACATAGCTTTCAAGCCGCATCACGCTCATGGAAAACTCCTTTACTGGTCAGCGCACCCGCGCCGGCAGCCAGGAGAAGCCGCGGAAGCGCACACGTCCGGTGCGTTCGGGTTCGCCGGTCAGCCGGTAATCGGGAAAACGTTTGAGAAAATGCGAAATGCCGATGCGTCCTTCCATGCGCGCAAGCGAGAAGCCCGCGCACAGATGAGGGCCGCCGGCAAAGGCCAGATGCTTGTTCGGCTTGCGCCCCACATCGAGCCGGTCCGGCTCGGCGAACTGGCGTGGGTCGCGGTTGGCAGCACCAATGCACAAATGGATCGGTGTGCCAGGCTCCACGGTTTCGCCATAAAACTCCACCGGCTCCACCGCCATGCGGTTGCCAAGCTGATTGGGGCTCTGGAAGCGTAAGAACTCATCGACAGCCGTTGCGATCAGGTCCGGGTCCGCTTCAAGCCGCGCTTTCTCTTCGGGCCATTGCAACAGCTCATAAAGGGCGTTGCCGATCAGGTTCGTGGTGGTCTCGTGACCGGCATTGAGGATGAAGATGCAGTTCTGCAAAAGCTCCACCTCGGAGAGCTCTTCCCCATCATTGCCGTTGATGAAACGGGTCAGAACGTCGGTCGCCGGATCGCCGGGATTGCGTCGGCGATCATCGGCGATGTCCTTGAGATAGGCCTTGAAATCGGTGACGGAGGTGTTGCCCCATCTGAGTTGCTCATCGCTGAGAACCGGTTCCAGCGCCCCGAGAATGGCGAGCGACCAGTCGCGCAGCGGCTCGCGTTCCTCATGGGGAATATCGAACAGATTGCCGATCACCTCGACCGGAATCGCCGCGGCAAAATCCTCGATCAGATCGACCTCGCCCTTCTCTTCCATACGGTCGAGCAGGCCGTCGACCAGCGTGATCAGGCCCGGCTCAAGGGCTGCCAGCGCGCGCGGCGTCAGCGCCCCCATCATGATCTTGCGCACCCGCGTGTGGAGCGGCGGATCATTGAAGACGAGGCTTGTCGTATGATGTTCATAGAGCGGTGTGTCGCCGAATTTCGGCCGGAACTCCGCCTTCTTGTCGGAGGAGAAGGTTTTCGTGTCGCGGTAGACGCGATCGAGATCGGCATAGCGCGACAGCATAACGGACCCATCGGAAAAGCGCTTCAAGGGTGCATGCTCCAGAAGCGCGTGATAGGCCGGAAACGGGTCATTCACGAAATCCGATGGCAGTGCCGTCAATTCGAACTCTTGCGCCAGTTTCTGGCTTTCCGCCACAGCGATCTGTGCCGTTTTCGTCATGCTATCCTCCCGGAAGCGGCGCCACCGCCTCCTCACAACAGTATTATTGACCGACCGGTCGGTTTATGCAAGTCTGATTGCATTGATGGCCTCGGGAGGAGCCTAAATGTCACAAATGCAACTGTCTCCACAGGAGATCGCAGAGCGTAGCGCGCAGGCGATGTGGGCGCGCGACGATGCGTCCAAATGGCTGGGATGCAGCCTCGATGCGGTGGCCCCGGGCAGCGCGACCCTCTCCATGACGGTGGAGAAACACCACACCAACGGGCACGACATTTGCCATGGTGGCTACATCTTTACGCTGGCGGATTCGGCCTTCGCCTTTGCCTGCAACTCCTACAATCAGATCGTTGTCGCACAGCACAATTCCATCACCTTCATCGCGCCCGCCGCGCTCGGCGACCGGCTGAAAGCAGTCGCGAGGGAGGTTGCGCGGTTCGGCCGCTCCGGGATTTATGACGTGCGGGTCGAAAATCAGGACGGCAAGCTGATCGCGGAATTCCGTGGCAATTCTCGCGTGATCAGCGGCAAACATTTCGAGGAGGAGGCCTGAGAGCTTCGGGAGAGACACATGAAAGACCTGACCCCAAGAAAAGAAGAGCTGGATCCCATTGAAATCGCCTCGCGCGATGAAATCCAGGCGTTGCAGCTGGTACGTCTCAAATGGTCGTTGAACCATGCCTATGAGAATGTGCCGCACTACAGGAAGAGTTTCGATGCTGCCGGCGTTCACCCCGACGACCTGAAAGAGCTCTCCGATCTCTCGAAATTCCCCTTCACCGTAAAAACGGACCTGCGCGACAACTATCCCTTCGGCATGTTTGCCGTGCCGCGCGAGAAAGTGGTGCGTATTCACGCTTCTTCCGGAACCACCGGCAAGCCGACCGTGGTGGGATACACGGAAAAGGACATCGACACCTGGGCGGAGGTCATGGCGCGCTCGATCCGCGCGTCTGGCACACGCCCCGGTGATGTCGTGCATGTGGCTTATGGCTATGGGCTCTTCACCGGCGGGCTTGGCGCGCATTATGGCGCGGAACGGCTTGGAGCCACCGTGGTGCCCGCTTCCGGCGGCATGACGGCACGCCAGGTCACGCTGATCGAGGATTTTCAGGCGCAGACCATCATGGTCACCCCCTCCTACATGCTCTCGATCCTGGACGAATACCGGGCGAAGGGTCTCGACCCGCGCAAGAGCCCGCTGCAGGTGGGAATCTTTGGTGCCGAGCCCTGGACCAACGCCATGCGCGCCGAGATCGAAGACGCATTCGACATGCATGCGGTCGACATTTACGGCCTGTCGGAAGTGATGGGACCGGGCGTTGCCAATGAATGCGTGGAGACCAAGGACGGACTGCACATCTGGGAGGATCACTTCTATCCCGAAATCATCAACCCGGAGACCGGCGAAGTGCTGCCGGACGGCGAAATGGGCGAACTCGTCTTCACCTCGCTCACCAAGGAAGCCTTTCCCATCGTGCGCTACCGCACCCGCGACCTGACGCGGCTTCTTCCGGGCACCGCGCGATCCATGCGCCGAATGGAAAAGATCACCGGGCGCTCAGACGACATGATGATCCTGCGCGGGGTGAACGTCTTCCCGACCCAGATCGAGGAACAGATTCTGACCGTGAAGGGCCTTGCGCCCCATTTCCAGATCGAGCTCACGCAGGAAGGCCGCATGGACGCCATGACGATCCATGTGGAAATGGCCTCGCCTGAGACGGGCGAAGATGTGCGCCTTTCCGTTTGCCGCCAGCTCGGCGAGCGCATCAAGGATATTGTCGGCGTGACGGTGCGTGTCCACGCGTCCGATCCCGGCAGCGTGGCCCGCAGCCAGGGCAAGGCCGTGCGCATCATCGACAAACGGGTGAAACAGTGATCTCGCCCGACATTTCCAAGCATCCCGATTTCGAAGGAAACTGATGGCCCGCACACGCGCCAAAGATTATGACGACAAGCGCGACGCCATGCTGCATGGCGCGGCGCGCATTTTCGCGCGTGATGGCTATGACCGCGCCTCGATGAACCAACTTGCAACAGAACTGGGTGTCTCCAAAGCGCTGCTCTATCACTACTACGCCTCCAAGGAAGCGCTGCTCTTCGACATCATCGAGACTCATCTTCAGGAGCTGGTAGAGGCGGTGGAAGAGGCGAATGATCCGGAGGCCGAGCCTCGTGCACGACTCGAACGGCTGGTCACGGCCTTGCTCGAAGCCTATCGCGACGCCGACAACGAACACCGCGTTCAGCTCTCCGGCCTTCAGCTTCTCCCCGAGGCGCAACAGGAACAGCTGAAGGCTCTGGAACGACAATTGGTGGCGATCTTTGCCGAGGCGGTACGTCAGTCGAATCCCTCGGCCTTCGACAACAAACCCCTATTGAAACCCGTTACGATGAGCCTGTTCGGCATGCTCAACTGGTTCTATATGTGGTTTCGCGAGGATCGCGGGATTTCACGGCAGGATTATGCAAAGCTCGCAACCCATCTGCTTGTGAGCGGTGTGAAGGAGCTCCCCTGACAGTCTTGCTAGCCCCGCGCTCTCGTGGCATTTGAAGTGGATGGATGTACCAGCGGAACCTGCCGAAACCGCCCTTGCAGGCCTGATTGATCGTCTGCATCGACGAGGGCGTGTTCGTGTGTGGTCCTTGGTCATCACGCTGTTTGGCGACGCGATAGTGCCCCGAGGAGGCGAAGCGCCACTAGCGGGGCTTCAAGAGGTCATGGCGCGGCTTGGCGTCGAAGCAGGAGCACTGCGCACAGCGATGTCGCGTCTCGCCAGCGACGGCTGGGTGGTGCGCGAGCGGCGCGGTCGCAATTCATTTTTTTCCCTCGACAAGCACGGTCAGCACGCCTTTGACCTCGCAACCCGTCGTATCTATGCGGCCGGACCGCCGGCCTGGGATGGTTCGTGGACCGTTGCCATCGCCGCACCCGGCAGCAACGGCGTGCATGATTGCACTCTAAAGGACGGCGGGTTTCTCAAGATCGCCGATGGAATCTATCTCCTTCCACGCACCGTAGAGCCACCCGACAGCACAGCAACCGGCGACGCTCCTTTGAGCGAGATGCTGGTGATCCATGGCTCCAGCGCCGAGCACCCCGAAATGCTGCGAAACCTCTGGCCCTCAGACGAGATTGCTGGTGCCTATCGCGAATTGGTCGCCGAATACGCGCCCCTGGCTGAGGGGCTTACTGATACCCCGTTTCCAAACCCCGTCGACGCGATGGCCGCACGAACCCTGCTCATCCATGATTGGCGACGAATCGTTCTGCGCGATCCCGGCCTGCCAATGGCTCTCCTGCCAAAGGACTGGCCTGGAGAAAAGGCGAGGAGCCTGGTTCACGAGATCTATCGCCGGCTTGTCGAGCCCAGTGAACGCTGGCTTGATCAGACAGGCCTGCCGTCGCTCAGGAACGCCGACACCTTCCAGCGCCGGTTTGTCGGATAGGTTCACCTTTCGGGCGACAATGCCAGAATGATCAATCCGAAGATGGTGAGAACCGCGCCTGCGATCACCGAAAGGCTGGCCCAGCCATGACCAAGCAACCCCTCGAACACGATGATCAGCGTCGGCGTCAGATAGTTATAAGCCAGAACTTTTGAGGCCGGCAGACGCAGAGCGGCGAACTGGAGCAGGAAAAAGGTGCCCGCCGTCGTGAAAATCGCGAGATAAAAGATCGCGATCCAGGTAATCGACGGCAATGCACTCCATTCAGTCGCAGCGATCTCCGGTACGCCATACATTGCTATCAGAAAACCGGTTGCCAGAAGCGTCCAGAACGTAAATGCGATGATGGATTCACCACGGTTGTAAAGCCGCACCAATGAGGCATAGGCGGCGTGCGCAACCACACCGGCGAAGAAGATCAACTCTCCCTTGCCCAGATCGAAGCGACGCATGGCCTCCAGATTCCCGTCGAAAATGACCCAGACCGAGCCCAGACCCGCCAGAACGAGACTTGGTATGACAAGCCCGCGCGGCACCTGTCGGAGAATGAGAAACCCGAAAAAGGCGCTGAGCAGTGGCATCAACGTGAACACCGCCCCGGTCGACACCGGGCTTGTCATGCCAAGCGCCATGAACATTGTGACGAAATAGAATGCCATCAGCCCGCCCAGCACCAGAAAGCGCCATGGGGCTTTGGGGAGAGGCAGCGGCTGGCGCAGGACAAGCCGCACCATCACGCCCATGAAGACAATCCCGATCAGGAAACGCGCCGCATTGAGGGCCACCGGGCCAATATGCGGCGCAGCCAAGGACCCTAGCGAAAAAGAGCCGGCCACCAATGTTGCGAAGCCGAGCATGGCAAGATGCCCAAGCTTCTTCTGAATACCGGTCGCGCTTGAGCGATGTGCAGCGCGGCGCGCCGCCTTGGTGTCCACAGTGTCGGTCAAACCCGCCTCCCTTTCTCCCTCGAGATTTAAAGAAAAGGCCCGGAAACCGAAACCGGTTTCCGGGCTCTTCCGTAAACTTCCGAGGCTTGGATCATCCGTACGCGACGACGAGCAGAAAGCTCCCGGCAAGAGCGGTGTTGGTGATCACACCATTGAGGTGTGCGACCCGCTCCTCGCCCTGATAATCCCAGAAATTGTGAAAGATCAGGGTTGCGACGATTAGGAATACAATCAATCCCAAAGCCGCAAATGCAGAATACAGACCGATCATCAGCAAGAGCCCGGCCACACACTGGATCGCTATACCGGTTATCAGCACCATTGAAGCCAGGGGCACCCCGCGCGCTGACAGCGCACCCGTCAGAAAGGACATACTGCCAAGATTGCGCAATCCCGCGAAGACGAAGGCTCCACCAAGAAGCAAACGCCCCAGAACAGGAATGAACGTGGGTACTGTTTCAAACATCATCCACTCCAATCGATTGCAGATGAAATGGCCAGTCTCCCTACGCCGCGTTCCGCGCGCTATCCGGAACCACAGGATGTACGGAGCGGAACGGGATCGCGATCCGGTTCCAGACGTTGATCAGCCCGACCAGAACCGCGAGCTGGACCAGTTCCGTTTCAGAGAAATGCTCAAGCATGTTTTCGTAGTCCCCATCCTCCACCGGGCCTTCGGAAATCTTTGTGAGGCGTTCGGTCCACCCGAGGGCCGCGCGCTCCCGATTCGTAAACAGGGGAGATTCCCGCCAAGCCGAGACGAGATGCACACGTTGTTCGCTTTCGCCATCCCTCCGCGCCTCGCGCGTGTGCATGTCGACGCAATAGCTGCAGCCATTGATCTGCGAGGCACGCAAGTTCACCAGATGGATCAGCCCGCGATCTAGCCCGGATTTATCCACGGCCTTCTTCAGATCAAGCACGGCGCCGATCAATTCGGGCTGGGTTTTCATGTAGTTCAGACGTTCCTGCATGGTCCTGTCCTTCTCTTCTAAATGCGGGCACTGCCCTATGGACGTTGATGGCGCTCGACAAAGGCGCAACCAAAGGCAAGCGAACGGGGATCCGCGCTTGCCTGATAGTCGGAAATCACATCTGAGAGCCGCGTCTTGCGAAGCTCGGCACGATAAGCCTGTTCGGCGCGCAGCATGGCAGCGTTGATACCGCATGGTTTCGCGTAGGCTTTCGGCTCCAGAGCCCCCGGCCCGCGCTGGCGAATTTCGGCGCAGCGAAAGGCAGGTTTGGGACCTTCGATCGCCAACACCACGTCAAGCAGCGTGACCGCATCCGCAGAGCGCGCCAACCGATAACCGCCATGGGGGCCGGGAACAGACTCCAGAAGACCTGCCGCCGTGAGCTGCTTGAGATGTTTCAGAAGATAACTTTGCGAAAGACCGTGATATTCGGCCAGCGCACTGGCCGGCATGGTTCGTCCCTCATCCAGCTGCGCAAGAAGCGTGGCGCAATGAACAGAAGCCTCGACACCATCGCTTAGTTTCATCTCGACCTCCATAATATCGATACTTAATATCCTGGATATTTTATATCTTCAATAGAAGCCAAACCACCAACTGCCATCTCCTGACAGATGGCCGTGTTGCTCGGTCAGACGGGCGGCAGGCGTTTAGCGCAGGGATGCGTGTGAAGAGGGTGTACAGGGAAACGGCGGCAGTATGCCGCCGCCGCTCTCGCTATTTCGCAGCCACTTTAGCCGGGTTGTTGGGATGCGTCGTCCAGTTGGCATAGACGGGCTGGACTGTCTCGCCCGTGCGTTTGTCGAGCGCGCCGGCGGCCAGCGGCACCATGTCGATACAGCCTTCCACCGGGCAGACATTGACACAAAGATTGCAGCCAACGCATTCCTCTTCGATCACCTCAAAATGGCGTTTGCCATTCACCATGGCGGTGATCGCCTGATGAGAAGTGTCTTCGCAGGCAATGTGACAGCGCCCGCATTTGATGCACTGATCTTGATCGATCCGCGCCTTGGTCACGTAGTTTAGATTGAGATACTGCCAGTCGGTCACGTTTGGCGTCGCCCGGCCGATCACGTCATCAAGCGTGGCGTGCCCCTTGGCGTCCATCCAGTTTTCCAGCCCCTCGATCATCTCCTCGACGATCTTGAACCCATAGGTCATGGCGGCGGTGCACACCTGCACATTGCCCGCTCCCAGCGCCAGAAACTCGGCCGCATCGCGCCATGTGGTAACACCGCCAATGCCGGAAATCGGCAGACCGGCAGTCTCGGCATCGCGTGCGATCTCAGCCACCATGTTGAGCGCGATGGGCTTGACCGCAGGGCCGCAATAGCCGCCATGCGACCCCTTGCCATCGATTGTGGGTTCGGGCGCGAAACTGTCGAGATCGACCGCCGTGATCGAGTTGATCGTGTTGATGAGCGACACCGCATCCGTACCGCCCGCATGAGCCGCGCGGGCCGGCTGGCGCACATCGGTGATATTGGGCGTCAGCTTGGTGATGACCGGCATCCGCGTGGTCTGCTTGCACCAGCGCACGACCATCTCGACATATTCGGGCACCTGCCCGACAGCAGCCCCCATGCCACGCTCGCTCATGCCGTGTGGGCAGCCGAAATTGAGCTCGATGCCATCAGCTTCAGTCTCCTCCACCAAAGGAAGGATTGCCTTCCAGGCCTGTTCCTCACACGGCACCATGAGCGAAACGATCAGCGCGCGATCCGGCCAGTTCTTCTTCACCTGCTTGATTTCGCGCAGGTTGAGATAAAGATCGCGGTCAGTGATGAGCTCAATGTTGTTAAGACCGAGAAGCCGGCGATCCGCGCCCCAGATCGCGCCATAGCGCGGTCCATTGACATTGACGACCGGAGGCCCCTCCTCGCCAAGCGTCTTCCAGACGACACCGCCCCAACCCGCCTTGAAGGCGCGCTCGACATTATAGGCCTTGTCGGTGGGTGGTGCGGAGGCGAGCCAGAAGGGATTTGGAGACTTGATGCCAACGAAATTGCTGCGAATGTCTGCCATGGGTTTCTCGCTCCTCAGCCGGCCAATGCGCGGTGGATGCTCTCGGCCGCGTCGCGCCCCTGCGCGACCGCCGAAACGGTGAGATCTTCGCCGCCGGCGATGCAGTCGCCCCCGGCCCAGACCTTCGACATGGAGGTTCGCCCTTCCTCGTCCACCTTGATGCGACGCCCCTCAAGCGCAATCGATGCGCTGGAGCCGTTCAGAACCCCGACCTCGAAAGACTGCCCGATGGCCTTGAACACCTGGTCGGCACGCAAGGTCAGTGTGTCACCGGTGCCGGACAGCGTTCCATCCTTCAGCGCCGTGTATTCAAGTTCGATCCCGATGACCTTGCCATTCTCCGCAAGAATGCGCCGGGGCTGCAGCCAGTGCCGGATGACAACGCCTTTGGAGGCGGCCAGATCCTGCTCGAATTCCGATGCGTTCATGTGTTCCTGGCCCCGGCGATAGCAGATCGTCACCTCCTCGGCGCCAAGGAGCCTTGCCTGAACGGCAGCATCGATGGCCGTCATCCCGCCGCCGATCACGACGACACGGCGACCAACCGGCATGCTGGCAAGATCCTGCGCCTGGCGCAGATGTGCGATGTAGTCCACCGCCCTCTCCACGCCTTCAACATCTTCACCCTCAGCACCGAGCGCGTTGACGCCGGCCAGCCCCATGCCCAGGAACACGGCGTCGAAATCACTACTCAGATCTTCAAGCGAGAAATCACGCCCGAGCGCCTTGCCTTCCTTAAGCGTGATGCCGCCAATCGCCATCACATAGTCCACCTCGGCCTGAGCAAACCCGTTCGGTGTCTTGTAGGCGGCAATGCCGAACTCGTTGAGGCCGCCGGCCTTGGATCTTGCTTCGAAGATGGTGACGTCATGTCCGTGCATGGACAAACGATGGGCGCAGGCAAGTCCCGCCGGCCCGGCCCCGACGATGGCAACCCGCTTTCCGGTTGGCGCGGCGCGCTCATAAAACTGTGCGCCAGCGGCCATCGCCGCGTCGGTGGCAAAGCGTTGCAGACGGCCGATCTGCACCGGTTTGCCCTCCGCCTCCTCGCGCACGCAGGCTTCTTCGCACAGCGTCTCCGTCGGGCAGACACGAGCGCACATTCCGCCAAGAATGTTCTGGTCGAAGATCGTCCTGGCAGAGCCCAGCGGATTGTCCGTGGCGATCTGGCGGATGAACATGGGTATGTCGATCGATGTCGGACACGCCGTCATGCACGGCGCATCGAAGCAGAAGTAACAGCGATCCGCCTCCACAGCCGCCTCATGGCGGTCGAGCGGTGGATGCAGGTCGGAGAAGTTCCTGTCGTACTCCTTACCGGAAAGGCGGCCGGCGGCGATGCCGTCCGCATAGAGACCATCAGCCATTCCGTATTCCCCTTTTATTATTGGGGAAAGGCTAACGCAGTTTCAATTTTTTATCAATCGGTCAAATTTCCGGTCGCGGGCTATCGTCTTGATAATTATATGAATATCCAAGTCATATTTTTATGAGTCGGCATCCAGAAGAAAATTGCCGCCACAAGGGGCGGCGCACCTGATGGAACCGCTGTCGAGAACGGATCAGTAGACTTCGATGGAGCGAACATCGTCATTGTAGAATTCGCTAAGGCGGCGCGTGCTGCGCTCAACCGTTTCGCACCATCCGCCAAAATTGCGCCGTTCGCAGATGCGCGCTTGGACATCGCCCTCAAGGCGCACTGAAGCGATACGGCGCACCCACTCATGCGGAAGTGCCGCATTCCCATCGCCTGCGTCGAAACAGATGCTCGCGCCATGAAACTCCACGCGTTCAAAAAAGCACGCCCGTCGCACCGACTCGAAATCGGGTTCGTCCCCTGCCCGCCGGCGAAGTACTCGGAAGGAGGAGACGACGTGACCTTGCCGAATATGGGGGACATCCTGTGTTAGTAGACTGCAACGTCCATTATGGTCAGGGCGCGAACAGATCTCCACCGAACTGCGCTTGCCCACACGGACCGAGGCAAAGCGCCCACGCCACCCGGGCGCAAGGACACGAACGTCTTCACCAATACCCACGCAATACTGACGGCCCTGAAAGTTCGGACGATCGTAGAAACAGGCGTTACGCGGGGTCGGGCGACGATCACCGTCAGAGCCCGCAATCTCGTCAAACGCATCGTCGCGGTCGCGGTCCTCCAGCTCTCGCATCACGAAATCAAAGATCTCCAAACCGATCAACGCACCAACATCGGAAATCGGGCGATCACGATAGCGGGGACGCGTATCACGCAGATGCCTCGCAGAGACCCATCCTTTTCGCGCAGCATACCCCACCTCGCACCACTCATAGCGCCGTGTACAGCGCAATGTCGCAACGCGGGCGCCCCGCGGGATGGTAAGCACGGCGCGATAACGCATGCCCGGCCCTTCGCGCATCTTCACATCGGCAGTCGCCTCGGCTGCAACACCACGCTGCGCATGGGCAGAGCTCGAAAGGGGGATCGACAATCCTGCCAGGGTCAGCAGGACAAGCAAAATGGGAACGATCCGGGCAGGCACACGACTCTCCATCACATATGGGCTGGCCCGCGCAAAGTGATGCAAAGTCGTAACGATATCCAAAAGAGATCGCTTAAAATGCGCGACAGGATCGGGATCAGCGCGGCTTCTTGCCAAAAACCCGCACATACTCCTCGACACCGCCCTTGGCCAACGCCTTGGCCTGTTTCACCCAGTCGTCGCGTTCGATCCGGCCCTTGAAGCTCAGATGATCATCCACCCAGTCGCGCTCGGCCTTTTTCCAGGCCGCAATCTGCGCGAAAGTGTAGACGCCGAGACCGTTGAGCCGCGCCTCCAGCTTCGGCCCCACGCCGGAAATCAGCTTCAGATCGACGGGCTTTGCGGGCTTGCGGATGCGGACAGGCTTCGCGTCTTTTGCCGCCTTTGCGGTGGCCGGCTTGACGCGGGCGGACGCGGCCTGACGCCCCGCCCCCGCTTCGACCTGGACCCGTTTCGGCGAGGAAGAACCCGGAACCGCTGAGAAGTCAGCAACAGAGGCTTTGGCGGGCTTTCGCCCTCCGGCGATCGGTCGTATTTCACCCTTTGCCCGTGGCTTCTGATCTGCCGCCTTCGCTCTACCCTTCCGACGCGCCGGTTTGGTTGTCTTAGCGGTTTCGCCGGGCGCATCGAAACTGATCACCGGCTCCATGGATTTCAGCGTTTCGTCGTCCAGCCAGCAAAGGCTGAAATGTCCCTCGCCAAGATCTTTCAACGGCGGCACCTCTCGCTCGCATTTGTCGCCCGGCACCTGATCCTTGTAGCGGCAACGGGTCTGGAAAGGGCAACCGGAGGGCGGGTTCATTGCCGAGGGAATGTCGCCTTCAAGCACGATGTGCTTCTTGCGGACAGACGTGTCGGCAATCGGGATCGCCGAGAGCAGCGCCTCCGTATAGGGGTGATAGGGCGGCGCGAATATCTGGTCGGTCGTCCCCTGCTCCACGATATGGCCGAGATACATGACGACCACCCGGTCGGCCAGATAGCGCACCACGGAAAGATCATGGCTGATGAACAGCATGGTGGTCTTGTTCTTGCGCTGAATGTCCATCAGAAGCTCGGTCACCGCCGCCTGCACGGAAACGTCGAGCGCGGAGACGGGCTCGTCCGCCACCACCACCTTGGCATTGCCGGCAAAGGCACGGGCGACACCGATGCGCTGCTTCTGCCCGCCGGAAAGCTGGCGCGGCATACGCTCGGCAAAGGCGCGTGGGAGCTTTACGAGATCGAGCAGTTCCAGCATGCGCTGCTTGCGTTCGGCCAGCGTGTTGCCGATGTTGAACTTCTCCAGCGTGCGCACAATCTGCGACCCCACGGAGTGGCTTGGATTAAGCGTGTCGAACGGGTTTTGAAACACCATCTGGATGCCGGCCACCGTGCCCGTATCCCGGTCTTCGACCGCTGTGGACTGTATGGGCTCGTTTGCCAGCACCACTTCGCCATCCGTGGCCGTTTCCAGCCCGAGAAGCACCTTGGCGAGGGTCGATTTTCCACAACCGGATTCGCCGACAATCGCGACGGTTTCGGATTCCCGCGCCTCAAAGCTGATCTGCTCGTTGGCCTTGACGGTCTTGGTATCTCCACCTCCGAAAATGCTGTTGGCGGCGACGTGATAATATTTCTTCAGTTTTTCGATGCGCAACATCGGCTTGCCGGGTTCAACCGGCTCCTTGTCCACAATCGCGCCTTCCGGCAGCGCGCTCCAGTCGATCTCATCAAAGCGCAGGCAGCGGGAGTGATGCCGCGCATGCCCTTCGACCGGCAGCATGGGCACGTCGCCGGCATCGCACAGGCCTTCCTTGAAATGCTGGCAGCGCGGGCCGAAATTGCAGCCCTTCGGGCGCTCATGCGGCAGCGGCAACTGGCCGGGAATGGCAATCAAGGGCCGCTCGTTCTTGTCGGCACCCGGCAGCGGAATGGAGCGGAAGAGCCCTTGCGTATAGGGATGGCGCATCCGGTCGAACACGTCTTCGACGCGGCCCGTCTCCACCGCCTCGCCCGAATACATGACCGTCACGCGATCGCAGGTTTCAAGGATAAGGCCCAGATTGTGCGACACGAAGATCATCGACGTGCCGTATTTCTTGCCGAGCCCCTTCACCAGTTCGACGATGCCCGCCTCGACTGTCACGTCGAGCGCGGTGGTCGGCTCATCCAGCAGGAGCAGTGCCGGCTTCGACAGTAGCGCCATAGCGATGACGATGCGCTGCTGCTGGCCGCCGGAGAGCTGGTGCGGATAAGACCGCATCATGCGTTCGGGATCGGGCAGCCGCACCGCGTCCACCATCTCCAGCGCGCGGCACCACGCCTCGTCCTTCGACACATTGTCGTGGATGAGCGGCACTTCCATGAGCTGCTGGCCGATCTTCATGGCCGGGTTGAGGCTCGCCATCGGCTCCTGATAGATCATGGCGATCTCGTTGCCGCGGATCTGGCGCAGCTCCTCCTCGCTCATTTCGGCCATGTCCCGGCCCTTGAACCTGATGCGCCCGCCGACGATCTGCCCGACATTGGACAGGTCCCGCATGATGCCGAGTGAAACGGTCGACTTTCCGCAGCCGGATTCGCCCACAATGCCCATCGCCTCGCCGGGCATGACCTCGCAGGAAAAATCCATCACCGCCGGGATTTCGCCGGCGCGCGTGAAAAAGGAAATGGAGAGGTTTTCGATCTCCAGAATGGGCTGACCGCTCTTATGACCGCGTGTGATGCTGATGGCTTCGTTCATGGCGTCGCTCTCAGTGTTCATCTCAATCCTTCAGTGACTGCTCACGCAGCGCATCGGCAAGCAGGTTCAGCCCGAGCACGAAGGACATGAGGGCAAATACGGGCGGCAGCGCCGGGTGAACATAGGCCCTGAGCAGACGGCTCGATTCCTTGATGCCCGTGCCCCAGTCCGGGCTTTCGGGCGCAAGACCGAGGCCGAAATAACCGAGCGTTCCAAGAAGGATGGTCGTGTAGCCAATGCGCAGGCACACATCGACAATGAGCGGACCGCGCGCATTGGGCAGCACTTCCCACAGCATGATGTACCAGGGCGTTTCACCACGCGTCTGCGCAGCTGCCACATAGTCACGCGTCTTGATGTCCATCACCAGCCCGCGAACGATGCGGAAAACGCCCGGGGAAGAAGCAAACACCACGGCCACGAAGATGTTGAGCTGGTTGGAGCTGATCGAGATGATGCCGAGCGGATCGGCATCGAACACGAGCCCCACATAGGCCCAGCCACCGATGAGCAATGTCAGCGCAAGCTGGATCGCCAGTAGCTGCGGGCGGCTTCTGTAGCGCGTCCAGAAAAGCGTCACAAAAAACACGATGGGGAAGATGAAGAACACACCGGCCATCCATTGCGGAATGGGTGTTTCGCGGATGCCCGGCGTCACCAGCAGGTAAAAAAGCAGGATAACGGGAAAGGCGAGCACCAGATTGGCCAGGAAGGACAGGAAACTGTCGATCCGCCCGCCATAATAGCCAGCCGGCAGGCCTAGCGTGGTGCCCACCATCAGCGCGAAGAGCGTTGCCGCAGGCGCGATGATGAGAACGATCTGGCTGCCGTAGACCATGCGCGAAAACACGTCGCGCGCCAGCCGGTCGCCGCCGAACAGAAAGGCCTGGCCGCTTTCCGGTTCAATACCGCCTGGAAGTACATTCTTCATGATCGGAAACTGCGCCAGCGGGTCGAAAGGCGCGACCGTACCGGCGAAGATTGCCGTGAACAGCCAGAAAAAGCAGATCATCACACCGGCAACGCCGACGCCTGAATCGAACAGCTGCCCATAGAGGCCGAGCCGCTCACGAAAGCGCAGGCTGAAGAACAGGATGATGGCCAGCACGATCCACACCGGCCAGAAGCGCGCCAGCACGCCGAAGATGATGCCGAAAATGCCAAGAGTTTCCACCTGCATCGCGTGTCCTCTCTATTGCACGCGGATGCGCGGGTTGAGATAGGCATAGCCCACATCCGAAATGAGCTGCGTGGACAGGACGACGAAGACCGACACCAGAGAACAGCCTAAAAGCAGGTCGATGTCGTTGTTGCTGGCCGCCTCCACCAGCGTGAAGCCAAACCCTTGATAGCGGAACATCACCTCGACGATGACAACGCCCGTCAAAAGCCAGGGAAACTGCAGCATGATGACAGTGAAGGGGGCGATCAGCGCATTGCGGAGCGCATGCTTCATCACCACGGCGCGAAAGCCCAGCCCCTTGAGGCGGGCGGTGCGGATATATTGCTGCGTCATGACCTCCACCATGGAGGCACGTGTCATGCGCGCTATATAGCCGATGCCGTAAATCGCCATCGTCATCACTGGCAGGGTGAAATTGTAGAAGGAAATGCCCTGTCGCGTGGCTGTCGCGGCAGAGCCGTTCAACCAGCCAAGCCATGAAGCGAAGATGACCGCGAAGATCACGCCGGACACATATTCCGGGGTCGCCGTGGTCGCGATCGAGGCGACGGAGAGCGTTCGGTCCGTTCGCGTCCCCTCCCGCATCCCCGCAAGGACGCCGATGAGAAGTGCCACGGGAACCATGACCACCATGACCCAGAACATCAGGATCCCGGTGGCGCCAAGTGCGGGGAAAAGCTTTTTTGCTACAGGAACCTTGAACTTGGTCGAGCAGCCGAAATCTCCCTGCAGAATGCCACCGTAATAAGGTTCTGCGGGTTCATCGCAATAGGAAAACCGTGGAGAAGATACTCCGGTTTCCGGATCGATGTTAGGCTGCTTCTGAACCACGCCCAGCCACTGGCCATAGCGCATAAAAAAGTTCTGGCGGTAGCCGTTCTTTTGTAGCCAACTCTCCAGTTCCTCGGCAGAGGAGCGCATGTCGAGCTGGCTGATCGCGAGCTTTTTGAGGTTGGGCTCCAGATTGACCAGAAAGAAAACAACAAGTGTCAGGCACAGCATCGTCAATGCCATCACGCCCAGACGTCTTACGATAAACCCAAGCACAGTGTCCCCTTCCCCCGTTTGCGGAGGTTGTTGTTCATCGCCTGCGCAAAAGGGGGCCCTCCTGGCCCCCCTTTTTTTGTTCAGTCTCAGCCCTCGTCGAGCCAGACCTTTTCCAGATCGATCTCAAACGTCTGGTGCATGCCGTGATTTTTCACGGCCTCCACGGAATGGTTGTAGAGCTTGCGCCAATAGGGCTGAAGGATGATGCCCGAACCCTGGATGATCTCCTCGATTTTCTTCATCACCTCGCGGCGATTGTCGGGATCGGGAATGGCCAGCGCCTCCTCGATCAGCTTGTCGAGCTCCGGGTTGGAATAGGCCGATTCGTTCCACGCCTCGCCGGTGCGATAGGCGAGTGCCACCACCTGAATGCCCAGCGGGCGCATATTCCAGTTGGTCATGGAGAAGGGATACTTCGTCCAGTCGTTCCAGAAGGTGGAGCCCGGCAGCACCGTACGCTTCACCTTGAAGCCGGCCTCGCGCAACTGGGCGGCGATGGCGTCGCCCGTGTTCTTGTGCCAGTCCTCGTCCACGGTGATGAGCTCGTGCTCATGGTCCATCTGGCCGGCCTCTTCCATGAGCGCCTTCGCCTCGTCCAGATTGCGCTCGAGCTTCGGCAACTCCGCATATTCGGGATGGATCGGGCAGACATGGTGGTTCTCGGCCACCTCGCCGGCATTGTTGTAGCCAAGCGCCAGCACGGTCGTGTTGTCGACGGCGCGCTGCAGCGCCCGGCGCACCTTCTCGTCATCATAGGGCGCATTGTCGACATTGGTGCGCGCCACGATGGTTGTCGCCGTGGTGACCTCTGATTTCACCAGGCCGAGTGAATCCAGAATGTCGACGAAATCGGCGGTGGTCTCGTAGTTCGTGTGGATTTCTCCGGATTCAAAGGCGCTGACGGTCGCAGACGGATCCGTGCCGTAGTCGATGAACTCGATACCATCGAGATAGGCTTCGCCACCCCACCATTTGCCGTCTTCACGTTTTTTGAGCTCCACTCGGTTGCCCACTTCATAGGATACGAGCTCAAAGGGACCGGTGCCGATGGGGTTGGCAACGAAATCGCGACCAGTTTCATCGAAACTCGGGTGTACGATAAGAGCCGGATAATCCGACATACCGGGGATTATCGAGATGTCGGGCGCCGAAAGATTCAGCTTCACCGTCATATCGTCGACCTTTTCGATGGCGCCTTCACGCGCCTTTTTGGTCTCGGGATCGATCAGCGACGCCATACGGGCCGGCATCGAGTTGCCCTCCACTGTCTGATCGCACCAACGGTTGAAGTTGTAGATTACATCGTCGGCGGTGAAGGCGTCGCCGTTGTTCCAGGTCACACCCGGCCGCACATGGAGGATGTACTCGGTCGCATCCTCATTGACTTCCCAGCTCTCGAGAAGCTTGCCTTCAAAGGTAAACTCGCGGGTGTACTTCACCAACGGCTCGAGCGTCTGACGCATGGCGTTGGCAATCTCCGACCAGTCGGCCGTGCGTGGATCTTTCGGATCCTTGATGAACATAGCGACACGCAGCGTGCCACCCTTCTTGGGCTCCTGGGCCAGGGCATGTGTTGGCGCTGCAAGGCCAAGCATTCCATAAGCGGCTACCGTTGACGCGCCTAGCGCGCTTGCAAGCGCGAGAAATTCACGCCGATCCACCCGACCGGCACGCGCCTCCTCGGCCATGGCAGCAACACCGGCTGGCACTTTCTCGCCATTGCTCTTGAAAAATGACATCGACGCACTCCCATTCATGGACATAGGCATTTTTGAATATTGGTTCGTGTTAGCATTTCTTATCCGCCCCCTTATGTCAAAATCCGAGGAGCGATGCGGTCATGATTTTGCAGATTTTTCGACAGATACAATGACGGATTTGCGACAATCTCGCCGCAAAAGTTACATGGGCAGGCGCTTCTACAACAAGTTTGGAACCGCGTTTGCTGAAAACGCTCACGTGCCGCATTGGTTCCTGCAAATCAAATCGGGTGTCGCGATTGACGCTAAATTCTGCCCTTGATAAGCGGTTATTGTTCGCTTGAGGTGCTTTGGCGGGTGTTCATCTGCCGGAGAAAAGGGAACACGGAACGGTCGTTTTGATGAACCGCAGCCGTGGCTGCTCCCGCAACTGTGAGCGCTGAGGCTCCTCGAATGCCACTGGGCGCAAGTCCCGGGAAGGCGAGGAAGCCGACGAAGCGCGAGCCAGGAAACCTGCCTCAGGCCGTCACCGACCGGATGCGGGACGCTTCCGGGGCTGTGTTTCTCGCAGTGGTGACGATAGTCATCGCTGGCGGGGAGACTGAACTTAAGCGTCTGTCGCTCTCCAGCAAACCTGAAAATCTGGTCCTGGAGCACACGCATGCTTTCAAACAGACACCGAAACTCCATCCTGGCCGGAACAGCCGGCCTGCTGCTCGGCTTCTCCGCGCTGACCACGCAGGCTGAGGATTTCGAGCTAGACACTCTGGTCATCACCCCCAGCCGCACGCCAACGGAGGCAGCGAAAGTGGGCTCCACGGTGGAAATCATCGAGCGCAAGGAAATCGAGGAGCAGTCCCTGCCGCTGGTTCAGGATTATCTTAATCAATTGCCTGGTCTCAATCTCTCCCCGAATGGCGGTCCGGGCAACACCACCACGCTGATCATGCGCGGCCTCCGCGGGCAGTATGTAAAGACCCTCTTCGAGGGCATCGAAATTTCGGAGGTTACGGGCCCGACCGTGCAATCCGCCTACGGTCATATCCTCTCCGGCAGTATCGGTCGGATCGAGGTTTTGAAAGGCCCACAGAGCACGCTCTATGGCTCCGATGCGATGGCCGGCGTGGTCAATCTCTCGACACTTGGCGGCATTCCGCAGGGCATCGAACACGGCATTCATGTCGAAGGCGGGTCGCGCAAAACCGGCTTTGGCAACTACACGCTGACGGGCGGTTTCGACCGCGGCGAGTTTGGCCTTTCTCTATCTGGCTTCACCACCGATGGCTTTTCAATGGCATCATCCGGTGTTGAAGATGATGGGTACACCAATCTGACCGGGACATTCAGCGGCCGATACGAGATCAGCGACGATCTAGCCGTTTTCGCCAGCGGGCTTTTGTTGAATGGTTCAACGGAGACGGATGATGGGTATCCCATCGCTGACAGCCCGGCGAATAGCACGTTTCGACAGGCTGCCGGGCGGGTTGGTGCCGAATTCTCTCTGTTTGACGGTCAATTGAACAACACGGTTTCGGCGCAGATATCCGATACTGCCCGCGAAAGCACCAGCGGCTTCGGTTCCACCTCAACCTTTGACGGATTGCGCTACAAGCTGGATTATCTCGGTTCTCTGGAAATCTCTCCCGAATTGACGCTGAACTTCGGCGCTGATTGGGAGCGTCAGACCGCCCTTACCGCAAGTGTCGATAAAAGCGTTTCGATGGGTGGCGGCTGGATCGACGCGATCTACAGCCCGTTTGACGCGCTGACTTTGACAGCGGGCCTCCGACACGACGAACACAGCACCTTCGGCGGACACACATCCTGGCGCACCACCGGGTCCTATGAATTTGCCAGCACCGGAACACGTTTCCACTCGTCGGTCGGAACGGGCTATCGCGCGCCGAGCCTCTATGAGCTCTACGCACCGTTCTATGGCAATATCGACCTGAAGCCTGAATCCAGCATCGGCTTTGACATTGGTGTCGAACAGCGTTTTCTGGATGACAGGCTCGTCGCCGACCTCACCTTCTTCATGATCGATGTCGATAACTTTATTGGCTACGATCCCGTTACCTTCCAGAACATCCAGACGGACGGCGTGGTGAAAACGCGCGGCGTTGAGGCGTCTTTTGCCATTGCGGCGACCGACTGGCTCGACCTGCATGGCGCTTACACCTACACGAAAGCAACACAGACTGACGGACTGCGGGAAGTCCGAATCCCGAAGCACGACATCGCCCTCGGCGCCACGATCCGTCCGGCCGAACGCTGGGAAATCGGAGCGACAGCGAAAATCGCTCTCGATACGGTGGACGGTTATGTCGACGGCCCGCGCTCGGAGCTTAATGATTACGTTCTTCTGAACGCGAAAATCGCCTACAAACCGAACAAAAACACGGAGCTCTATCTGCGAGGCGAAAACCTGCTCGATCAGAACTACGAAGTCGTTCAGGGTTACGGCACACCCGGCTTCGGCGTCTTCGCCGGATTCCGTGCAAAGTTCGCTCCCTGATGCTGAAGCGCCGGAAACGTCTCCCCCGCCTTTCCGGCCTCGTACTTTTGGTCGGCGCACTGCTTGTCGTGCCGGTCTCCGCCTCGCCAAAACGTGTCATGTCGCTCAATCTGTGCACTGACCAGCTTGCCATGACATTGGCAGAACCGGATCAGCTTGTTTCTGTCTCCTTCCTTGCGCGCGAGCCGAGCCTTTCCATGCTGCATGAGAAAGCGCAAAGATACCCGGTCAATCACGGGCTTGCAGAAGAAGTGTTTCTGGAAAATCCCGACCTGATCGTCACCGGCACTTACTCATTGCACAACACCACCGCGATGCTGAAACGTCTCGGCTTTCATGTCGAGGAATTTTCCTTCGCGCAAACACTTGAAACCATTCCCGGTGAAGTCCGGCGCATGGGAGCACTCATCGGGCAAGAAAAAAGAGCTGAAACCATAGCAGACGATTTTACCCGCGAGCTCGAAGCGATTGCCGCCGGCCAATGCGGCAAAGCCCCGACCATGATCGCCTATGACCAGAACGGCATCGCCTCTGGACGCGGTACGCTGGCCGATTCCGTTATCCGGGCTGCCGGCTTTGCCAATCTTGCCGCGGAGATGGATATCGTCGGCGTTGCCCCCTTCCCACTGGAGCAGGTAATCACCGCCCAACCTGATGTCATAAACGTCAACGTGGGACACACGGCACCGACGCTCGGCGAATATGTGCCACGCCATCCCGCAATTGCGGCTCTCCCGGATACGCGCATCGGCGCATTCGTACCGGAGGGTTCGCTATCCTGCGGCACACCCTCGGTTATAGAAGCCGTCAGGGCACTGGTAGCACTTCGTGCCGAGATCGCCCCCTGCCCCGGGAGCGCCACACAATGAAGCTTTCAATTTCACTGACGACCCTTGCTCTCGCTCTCTTCGCCTTGTCGCTGTTGGTCGGCCCCGCTGAGCTGTCCATTGGAGACAGCATTGCCGGCCTTTTTGCCGGCGGTGGAGAGGCAACGGGCATCATAATGCGCGAAATCCGCCTGCCACGCGCCCTGCTCGGTCTCGCCATCGGCATGTCACTGGGGCTATCCGGCGCGGTCTTGCAAGGGTTTCTGCGCAATCCGCTGGCGGAACCCGGCGTGATCGGCGTGTCCTCTATGGCAGCGCTAGGAGCGGTGCTGGTGTTTTACTCGGGCCTCGCCGGAAGCTCGCTCTACGCCCTGCCCGCCGGCGCGCTGTTCGGCGCACTCCTCGCAGTTCTCATCCTGCTTGCGATCGCCGCGCGCCAAGGGTCGACGCTGACTCTCATTCTGGCAGGCGTTGCGCTTTCGAGCCTCGCGGGAGCGCTGACCTCGCTTGTTCTCAACCTGTCGCCCAACCCCTTTGCCTCCTACGAGATGATCTTCTGGCTTCTTGGGTCTCTCAAGGACCGTTCCATGGAGTTTGTTGTCATCGCCTTGCCGCTGATGGCTGTGGGCTGGTTCCTGATCGCGCTGTCAGCCCGCGCCATCGATGCGCTCTCACTGGGCGAGGAAGCGGCCTCCAGCCTCGGCATTGACATGGCGCGCGCACGCTTCATGATCGTCACCGGTGTCGCGCTCTCCGTCGGTGCGGCCACGGCGGTGAGCGGCACGATCGGCTTCATCGGCCTGGTCGTTCCGCACCTGATCCGACCGCTCACCAATCGAATGCCAAGCAGCCTTCTTTTACCCGCTGGTCTGGGTGGCGCCTCACTTCTTCTCGCCGCGGACATCGCCGCGCGGATCATCTTGCCTGCCGGCGAGCTGAATGTCGGTGTTCTGACAGCGTTGATCGGCGCGCCCTTTTTCCTTTGGCTCGTCGTTCGCGCCCGCCGGGAGATGCTGTGATGGACATTCACGTAAAAGATTTGAACGTGGCGCTCAGAAACAGACAGGTCCTCGATGCCATCAGTTTTGACATTGAACCTGGGCAGGTGATCGGTCTACTCGGACCGAATGGCGCCGGTAAATCCACGCTCATGCGCGCTCTCAACCGGCACATCGCGGCCGTCGGCACCATGCGTCTTGGCGAACACGATCTTGCAACCATCGGCCCTGCGGCGCGCGCCCGACTCATCGCCTACCTGCCGCAGCAGAGAACCATCGGCTGGCGTCTTCCCGTGCGCGATCTCGTGGCACTCGGACGTCTGCCATGGCGCGCTTTCGGCCAGCGCCCGAACGCCCGGGACGAAGCCGCTATCGCCCGCGCCATGACGATGGCAGATATTGCATCCCTTGCCCATCGGGTCGCCACCGAACTTTCCGGCGGCGAGCAGGCCCGAGTCCTGATGGCGCGTGCAATCGCGCAGGACACACCGCTCCTCATGGCCGATGAGCCAGCCTCCGGTCTTGATGTAGCGCACCAGATCACGCTGATGCAATCGCTGAAACGGCTCGCTGTCGAGGGAAGAACCGTGCTGGTTTCACTCCACGATCTGACACTGGCCGCCCGCTGGTGTGACAAGGTCATGCTTCTCGACGAAGGAAGGCTGGCGGCACTCGGAGGCCCGGAAACCGTGCTCTCAGATGAAAACCTTGCGATGATTTATGGCGTAACAGCCCATCGCGCACAGGACGATCAGGGCTTGATCATCGCGCCAACTGGACTCAAAAAGGTTTCTACGGCCAGCTAATTGGCCGTGCGTCCTTGCATCGCCGCCCGCGCGTTCAGCAGTCCATCGCCGAAATCATCATCGCGTCCCGGTGTGCCCAAGTCCACCGCCGTCGTCCGCAACAGTTGCGCAAGCAACTTTGGTTCGGCGTCCTCGCCGGCATGAATTAGATTGGCAATCGCACCTGAGACGATTGCAGCGGCAAAAGATGTGCCCGTGACGACATCCATGCCACCGGGAATAGGCGCTACCACGTTCACACCCGGCGCGGAAAGATCAATATAGCGACCGCGATTGGCCTTGCCCAGCACCTGGTCGTGCACATCCGTCGCCGTTACGGCGATCACGCCATCATAGGCCGCAGGATAACCGAAAGGTGCGCCCGGTCCATTGTTCCCGGCAGCGGCAACAAGCACGACACCCCGCGCCATCGCATTGCGGCAGGCCGACAAGAAAAGCGGGTTCTCCGGCCCGACAAAGCTCATATTCACGATTTGCGCGCCCTCTTCTACCGCCCAGTCGAGCGCGGCCAGAAGCACATTCGTGCTGGAGACACCACCCTCGAAAGCCCGTGCATGAAGTAGCCGCACGCCAGGCGCCATGCCGCGAAACAGGCCATCCCCGGCAATCAGGCCGGAAATGGACGTGCCATGCTCCCGGTCTTTCACCTCCATGTCGGGGAGCGCGTCAAACACGCTTGCCACACGGCCGACAAGGGCCGGATGCGCCTCGTCCAGCGCCGTATCTACCACGGCCACGCTTACATTCTCGCCGCTCACCGCACCGGCATCGAGTGCGATCCGTTCGAACGCGTAATTGACGACGCCTGCCGCCTGCTGAAGCTGAAACACATGGTTCGGCACACGATCTGCCAGCCGGCCGTCACCCTCGAGCTGCGCAAGCACGAAGGCTACCGGACGCCCGTCAGGAATGGCAAACTGGGCTATTGTGCGCCCCAGCAAGGCCGAACCACGGGCCGAGCGCAATTCCAGGCCAAACTGCGCGGCAATGGCAGCAGCCACATCCTCATCACCATCGAAGGTGACAAGAACTTCATCTGGAACGAACGTACCGGAGATCGCGCGCTGCGGCGCCACGGGTCTGGCATTGGCGCCCGCGCTCCCTATCGTGGTCGCCGGGGTGACTGCTGTGGCACCGTTTCCTGCCGCGCTGCCATCCCCCGCCGAAGATACATCACCGGGAGCCGCAGGCTGGGCCAGCGTACCGGCGTCCTCGCCAGGGCCAAACAGCTCTGCCAGCATCTGAGGCAGAAAGACCACATTGCGCTCGCTGGCATTCAGTCGCGGCTGCTCTTCAGCATCAGTAATCTGAGCGAGGTCAGGAGACTGCGCATATGCCGGAACCGCGATCTCAATGGAGAGTGCGAGCCCGGCCACCATGCATGCAAAAAGCCTATTCATTGCCTGGTCTGCGCCCCGTCACCACGGTTTCCACCAATTCAGCCTGTTCGAGCTCATTAACGATGCGATCATACTGTTCTACCGTTTCGACAGGAACGACCACACGGTAAAGACCGCCCGGAAGTGGCCCGGCGGCAATCTCAACCCCGCTTTCTTCCAGCAGTGCCGAGACATGAGCGATGGAGGCATGCGAGGAAAAAGTGACGAAGAGAAAAGGCACATTCTCACGCTCTGCGCCCGCCACGGAATATTGCTCGGTCTGTGAGAGGTTGAACCAGAATGTCTGCCCGAGCAATATCGCGAAGGCCAGCCCGGCAGCCACCCAAGCGGCCTGAACGGGGAGCGATGGGAGGAAGGTAGCCAGCCTTTCCCGCAACGAAAGTTTGGCGATCCGTTCGGGACCGGCCTCCTCGGTGAGCGCCTTGGAAAACCGCGCCAGTGCGTCCTCCGGCGGGAGGATCGCCTCATTGTCGGCAAGCGTGGCCGAATATTCACCCTCCGCCTCTGCCAGCGAGGCCATGGCCTCGGGATCGGATGCAAGCCACTCCTCGACCTCGCGCAACTCAGCACCCGAAAGCGTTCCGTTTAGAAAGAACGGCAGCAGCGCTTCCAGCCGGTCACGGCGGTTTGATTGCGCGTTTTCGTTCATGGCCAGCCTCGGTCATATCCGGCCGCCTGCAAGGCTTCTCCAAGCTTCTTGCGGGCGTAAAACATTCTGGTTTTTACGGTGGCGATGGGCACGGAAAGGATTTCGCCGATCTCGGTTACCGACTTGCCGTGATAGTAGGCCAGGTCGACCACCATGCGATGTTCTTCCGACAAGGCATTCACGAACGCGCGCAGCGCCGCCGCCTTGTCATCTTTCATTGTGGTTACCTCGGGGGTGTCGGCGCTGTCTTCAATCGCCTCGGCCTGTCCTTCCTCCAGCGCACTCTCCCGGCGCTTGCGCAATGCCGAAAGCGCCTTGAAGCGGGCGATACCGAGCAACCAGGTGGAGACTTGAGAGCGCGCTTCGAAGCGCGGCGCCTGACGCCACACCTCCAGAAACACTTCGTTCGCAATCTCGTCTGCCATCGTTTCCGATCCCGTCTGGCGCATCACGAAACGAAAGACCCGTCCGTGATGCCGCATGAACAAGAGCCGGAGCGCTGCCCTGTCGCCACGCGCCGTTCTGGCCATGAGTGCTGCATCGGATGTCCGATCAGCACCACTCATGACCGGCCCTTCGACAATGTGTCGCGCGACGGGACGTTTCGGTTCATCGCTTCCCCCAGTTTCTGAAAAGCTAATTCATTTGACGGTCGGTGGAAACAGAATTGCCTTCCTCTACCGACTTTATAGCGCACATCAGTGTGAACCTTTTCACAGCCCCGTCAGACAAACCCTGCAGGGTACGCATGGTGCGCACCCGGAAAGGAGTGTTCTGATGACACGGCATATCGACTGCAAACGGTCGTTCAAGCCGCCGCGGCGCATGGCTGGGGCGGCTTTATTGACCTTGCGTAAGCCGAGGCGTACGCTCTGCCATGACGGGGTTGAAATGAACCTCGCTTCGGGGGGATACACCGGAACAAGGGGAACAGGGCTCGAGAAAGATGCCCATCCGGCGACCTTCCGAAACGGCTTCGGGAGGCACGTTATGGGGCATAACCGGCAGTTCCCGGCACGGTGCGAAGAAAACGCACATGCGCGTTCTGGCAGAATCGCCAAACGCATTCTTAAAAGCACCGCCATAGCGCTCGCAATCATGGCGGGCTTTTCAGCACATGCGCCAGCGCGCGCGCAGGAAAACGCGATCATCCAGCCGGGTTTCATGGCCGTGACAGGGTTCCCCGGCACCCTCATCCCCGGTTTCGAGGAAGGGCTCTTGCCCGGTGTCGACCCGGTGGACGAAACCTTCATCGACACCGAGAGTGCCTCGCTGCGCATCTTCGACATGACCTGGCTCGGCGCACCACCCAGCGGGCAGGTGGTCTTTACGCCACCGCCCTTCGAAGTGCCGACCTCCGAAATCGGCCAGGTGTTCGGCCTTGCCTATGATGACGGCAAGCGCGAAGAGACCATGGCCATCGTGCCGAACCTCTATGCCGCGGCCACGTCCCTGCACGGCCTCCAGATCGTCACTGAAGATGAAGACGAGGACGGGAGGCCCGAACGGCAGCGCCGTGGCAAAGCCGGGGCACGCTTTATGGACGGTCAGTTTGGCGAGAAGAATGGCGGCGGGCCCGGTTCGATCTGGAAAATCGACGGTGTCACCGGTGCCGTGACCCTGTTTGCCAATATCGACATGAACAGCGGACCCGGCATCGGCAATATCGCGTTTGACCGGTTACACCGCCAGTTCTTCGCTTCCGATCTGGACAGCGGCCTCATTCACCGCATCGATATCGACGGCAATCTCATCGACACGTTCGATCATGGTGTCGACGGCAGGCCGGCACGCGGGCTCGATCCCGTGGGCGACGATGGCGCCGTGATGGACATACAGGGTGCTGCTTTCGACGCGGAAGAGCCCAAAAGCTGGGGCTACACGCAGGAAGAGCGTCGCGTCCATGGCCTCGCCATGCATGGCGGACGCCTCTACTACGCAGTCGGTGAGGAAGCGGAAATCTGGTCCGTGGGCATCGCCCGCGACGGCACCTTCGCCGGCGACCCGCGCTGGGAGTTGACGGTGGAAGCGGACGAAGACCTTCCGGTCACCGACATCGCCTTCGACACGCGCGGCTTCATGTACCTTGCCCAGCGGGGCGAGGTCGAAAACCGCTATGACTACTCAAGCTTCGCTGACAGCGGCGAGGCGTCGGTGCTGCGCTACTGGCGCGAAAGCCCCGACGATCCCGAAACCGAAAGCATCTGGGTGCCGGCACCTCAGGAATATGCAGTCGGTTTTCCCGAACCATACCGACAGGGAGCCGGCGGCATCGACCTGCAATATGGCTATGACGCCGAAGGCTTCTTCAATCGCAATGCCTGCGCCGCCACGCTGGTCAAAACCGGCGACAGTCTGCGCGACAACCCCGCCCTTGAAGACCAGCTCATCGAAGGCGGGCCGCTTGCCGTTCATGGCGCACAGCTTACGAGAAGCACGCTCGTGCGGCCAAAAAACGAACCGCCCTTCGGCTCGTGGTTTGCCGATTACGACGGTTTCTTCGAAGACCCCGAGGTCAAGGGGCATGTCGGCGACGTGGAGGTCTGGCGTCCCTGTGAGGGCCGCACCGGCTACTACGAGCCTATCCCCTATCCGGGCGACATTCCCGTCCCCGGCTGGCCGCCCGGCTTCCGGCCGCCCAACGATCTCCCGCCCTGTATCGAGCTAGAGACGGCAACGTATTTCTGTACGCCCGCAGGGCTCGAAGCCGATCTCTATATCCATGACCGCGCCGGCATCGGTGGCGATTCGCTGTCTGCGAAATCACTCACGCCCGGCGTAGGCGTTTCCCCGTCCAAGCAGACGGTCCCCGGTCTGGCCACGCCGTTCACACTCGGCATCAACGGCCACATCCCTGGCGAAACCGTCGATCTCGGCCTGTGCTTCTATAAGAAGTCCGACGCCGAGGCGGGTGGCTACTTCCCCTGTTGCAAGGTGACGTTGCCGCTTGAAACGCCGCTTGAATCCTGTGCGCCGTGAGGAGGGAGAGATGATCATGTTCACTTTTCCCACCGACCGGACCACGGTCAACAACGTCATGGAGACGACCATGAAACCCCTTGCAGAAAAAGCGCGCTCGCCGCGCTGGCTGCTGGTGGCGGGCATGGCGCTCTCCACCACGCTCATACCGCTTTCCGGCATCAATCAGGCCAGCGCCCAGGACCGGACAATCGAAGAGCTTGAGGTTCTCGAAACGCCGGGCGACGCCGAAGGCCCACGCATTGAGCTTGAGCCATTGGAACCCGCAGTCGAGCCCGATCTGACGCCTTTCCTTGAAAAGCGTGGAGCACAGCTCAATTGCGATTATGTGGAATACCGCCTGCGACTCGGCGTGCGCGGCACACCTGATATGATCGCCCACCCGGGCCTCGACGCGTTTCTCACCAATGTAACCTTCGAGTTTACCGATCAATTTCCCGCCAATCTGTCGATTGTCGACGCCAGTTTCAGCGGCGACATCATCGGTGTCGGCGGTGGAGCCGTTCCACCCCATGTGGTCAGCACGACCGCAACCCTGGACGACACGGCCACCCAGTCGGACTTCCACCTTTCCGCCGCCGATCTCGACGGCGACGGCAGTCTGACCGAGCGCGCAATCGACATCACCATCAAGGCAAAGATCGACCAGGCGGCGTTCCCTGTCGCAACCAATGTCGACAATCAGGCCAAAGTGGCCGTGATCCGCACGGCAACGGGCGGGCTTGTCGCCACCATTCCGTCGCACGATCCCGCCCTGCCGGACGATGGCGACTGGAAGACCGGCGACCCGACAACCATCTCGATCGACGTGACGGATTGCGATCCGCCACCGCCACCTCCGCCGCCCGGTGACGGGCCGGAAGAGGCCTGTTTCTCGGTCGAGACCGGTGAGGTGGACTGCCTTCCCGGCGGCGGCGCCTATATTTATCGCATGGACGTGGGGCCGGAAATGGCAGGCAATGTCGTCACCGTCACCTCCACCACGCCCGGCATCACCATCGATCCGCCAAGCCAGGCCGTTCCGGCCGGCGGTGGCACGTTCGAATGGGAAATCACCGGCGCACTGCCCGGCGATACGGTGCATCTGATCGTCACCGGCATCGAGACCTATGCGGGTCCGGCCGAAGGCGTCGGCCTGTGCTGTTCACAGGTGGTCGACATCGAGATCCCCGAAGACCTCGAATGCCCACCCGACGATGAAGGCGAGCCCGATATCAAGGTCGAAAAGCGCGCCGATGAGGCCGAGTGCGAGATCGATGGTTCATGCGATTTCACCATTCGCGTCTCCAATGCGGGTGACGCCCCTTACACCGGCAAGATCGTGCTGGATGAGGTGACGACCCCCGTCAATGCAACGGTGGTCTCGGGGCCAAATGCGCCATGGACCTGCGTGCCGATGGCCAGCCCCATGTCGTGCGAGCATCCCGAAACGACCCTCAATCCGGGCGAATTCGTGGAGTTGAAACTCGGTTTCCAGCCGGGGCCGGCATGGAGCTGGAGCGCGATCCGCAACTGCGCCGAATATGACTACACGGCCAGCGGCAAGGATCCGTTCGGCGATCCGACCAACGACAAGGCCTGCGCCACAATCGCGATCTGCCTGCCGGGCGATCCGGCCTGCACACGGCCGGAAAACGACATCCCGGACATCGCCGTGCGCAAGCGCGCAGAACCCACGGTCTGCACGCCGGATGGTCTTTGCACCTATGTCGTGACCATCCTCAATGCGGGCGCGACGCCGATCAACGGTCCCGTCAGCTTCGTGGACACGTTCCCGGCCGGTGATGTCGCTTCGGCATCGTTCAGCCCCTCACCGCCCTGGTCGTGCGCGCCGCTCGCCGGCAACACGTTCCAGTGCGATCATCCGGGCCTGAACCTCGTGCCGGGCGCATCGACGGACATTCTCGTGACCACAATCGTTGGCGACTATCCGACAAACGAGGTCGAGAACTGTGCGAAAGTGACCGCGCTTGAAGGCGAAACCAATCTCGCCAACAACGAGGCGTGCGCGACGGCGACCATACCGGGCATCCCCGGCGGCCAACCGCAAATGCGCATCCAGAAGACCTGTGAGCTCACCGTCTCGCTCGCCGAAGGTGTGGCCTGCCGGATCACGGTCAGCAATGCCGGAACGGCAACACCCGTCGGCCCGGTTCGCGTCAACGACGCCGCCGAGATCATCGGCAGCGGTGCGCCGGTCAATATCCAGACTGTCACGCCTGATGGTCCGGAATGGTCGTGCGGCGCAGTGCCTGCGGCAAATCTCACCTGTGAGATTCCCGGCGCCACCATGACGCCCGGTACCGCGCGGCACTTCGATGTGACGGTCAATGTCTCACCCAATCAGCGGTTCGAAAACTGCGCACGCGGTTCCTTCGGCCCGGCTCCGGGAGACGACATCGTCTATCCCATCGGCGAGGCCTGTGCTCAGGGCGGCACGCAGATCTCGGTCGAGAAGACCGGCGATGCAGAGTGCCTGCTTGGCCAGCCGTGCACGTTCCAGATCACCATCCGCAATGAAGGTCCGTCATCGATCTCCGGTCCGGTTCGCATCGGCGATGCGCTTCGGGTCGAAGGGTTTGGCGGCGTTCCGGCCCGGATCGTTTCGGTGAATCCGCCCTTCGGCTGTTCCCCCGAACCGACCGAGCTTCCCTTCGCTTGCGAAGCCGGCCTCACCCTTGCCAGTGGCGAGAGCCGCGCGCATGAGGTCGTTGTCGAGTTGCCGGAAGATGGCGGCCTCGCCAATGAAGTGGGCAATGGTGCATCGGGACGCAACTGCGCTGCGGTGATCGACCGTGATGCGGATGTGCGCACCGCACCCTCGCTTTCCGGTACGCCGGATGGTGATGGAGATAGCCGTGCCTATGACTGCCATGACTTCACCGTCCTGGCAGACGAGGAAGAGGACCAGCAATGTTCGCCGGGTCTCGTCCTCAACAATGCAGGGCGCTGTGTCTGTCCGGAAGGCACCACCTTCCGCAACGGCCGGTGCGTCGGCACGCAGACCGCCCCGGTCCCACTGCCCACGCCGCGGCCAACACCGCCGCGCGAGCCGGAGCCCAAGCCGCAGGCAGATCCCCGGCCGCAATGCCGGCTCCTGCCGGGTCAGATCCGCACACGCGATGGTCGTTGTGTCTGCCCACGCGGAACACGGCTGACCAACGGCCGCTGCGTCAAGCCGCAGGTCGAGCGCGAATGCCCGCGCGGCACGACGGGCACACCGCCCAATTGCCGGCCAATCCGCCAGCAGTGCCGCCTGCTTCCGGGCATGATCCGCACACAGGACGGACAATGCGTCTGTCCGCGCGGAACACGTCTGGTGGCCGGTGCCTGCCGCAAGCCGGAGGTGCAGCGACAGTGCCCGCCGGGAACCACGGGCCGCTATCCCAACTGTGTACCCATCGTGCAACCGCGCTGTCCGCGTGGCACTACAGGAAAATTCCCCAACTGCCGTCCTGTTGTGCAGCGCCGCTGCCCGCCGGGCACCACGGGCAAATACCCGAATTGCCGGCAGATCCGCGTGACGCCGCCGGTCAACCGGGTGCCCCGGCAGCAGCTTGATCGTCCGCTGCGCATCAATCCGCAACTCCTGCGGCCGCGCGACAAGGGCAATCAACTCCAATAATGGGAAGAACCATGACAATGCCCCGCCGGGTTCTCCGGCGGGGCGCTTATCCTTCCCCAACAGATTTCACTCCCCGATGGTCTCGCCCAGGTCAAAGCCCGAATATCCAGGTGGACGGACTTTGCCGGTGAGCACACGTGTTTCAATGTCCAGACGATATCGGCCGCCCCACTGACGCCAATGGTTTATGATGCGCTTTTCAACCCACGCAAGGCGATGTCTGGCGAGGGTGCGGCTGCCTTCTTCATCCAGATAACTTACCCGCAGGATGGAGGGCTCCCTGTCGAGAATCTCGATCAGCTGATCGACAGCGGAGAGCCAATCTTGTCTCAGCACACTTCTCCCTTGCATGAAGGCGTCACTCCGAAGATCAAGCCGCACCAAGCGGTAGATAGATGCGCCAAAATTGATTTTGGTCATTTTGCCCGCCGTCAAACGAACCACCCGGACATGTTCCGTCGTCAGGCGATAGCCGGAAGGCAGGGTTCGAGTATCGACTTTGACAACGTAGTTGGTCCCCAAACGCTGATCTGGCAGCGACGCGCATGGTATATGAAAGCGACCCGCCGCGTCGGTCGTTGTCAACTTCCCTTCCACTGCGGCCAAGCGCACCCCCGGCAGTCCCGGTTCACCTTCATCCGAATACCCGTTCCGGTTTATGTCGTCGAAAACTCTACCGATCACATCACCGCAGTCGAAAACCGGCTCCTCTTCTATCCGGACACTGGCTTGAGCTTCGGAGGATATCCGGCGACCGAGCGGATCGGTCAGCACCGCAGTGTTGATGTAAACACCTGGGCCTATAGACGCCGGGGCGTTCATGCTCAGGCGGATTTCAATGGAACTGCGTGCCTCCAGTAAAATGTCATCGAAGCGCAACAAACGGCCATTCACGACCGGGGCTGCCGGCGCTCCATCCACCAGTGCAGAACCTTCAACAAAGCGAAACCCCGGCGGAAGCCGATCCTCCACTTTCAATCCTCGAACGGGCCCATCGCTATTGTTGGTTACGATGATCGTGAATGGCGCCAACTCACCCCGCCGGATGGTCGTTCTTTCCGCAGTTTTGCTGATCGCAAGGTTGCCGGCCCCAGCCGGTAATGTCAGTGGCAGCGTGCTTTCGTTCGAAGCGAGCGAAAACACCGCTCCACCGCCATCCAAAACTGAGCCATAAGCAATTGCTGTGTTCACAACCGCCTCGGAGGTTCCCGCACCATTCTTGATATCAGCCTGCGTGAGCATATAGCTGGCTGAAAAGCGCTCCGTCTCCCCTGCCTCCAGCGCTAGCGTTGCCGGCTGTACATCAGACAAGCGGCCATTCGCAGCATGCCCGTTGAACTTAGGTCCATGGTCCTCGATCCGAATGTCGGTGACCGGAAGCTTGCCGGTATTGGTGACTTCAAACTCGTATAGGAGAACATCGCCGGGTGAAGCCAGGCCGTCGCCATCCATATCCGAGAATTCGCCGGTTTTGGCCAAGCTCAGCCCGGGGAACTGGAGAGGCAGGACAACGCATTGTTCGGAGGGGCAATCTGGGTCCGCTTCAGCGGGGACTTTGGCAAAGTTGACTACCGTATCCGCCGGGTGTGCCAGTCGTTCGACCACAGAGGCATCGACCCTCAGAACAAGTTGACCGTTGGTGCTCCCCTCGCGCTGCGGGACAGTCAAGCCTGTCCACTCGACAGTACCGCTGCTGTGGCGTCCACCGTGGCTGGCGGCCACAAACCGCAAATGCGGGTCCAGAACATCGAGCACGGAAAAGTCGATGGCAGCGCTACCGACATTGGTCAGCACGATCTCGAATGTAAGGGGCTCTCCCAATTCGGCGAGCCTCGGAACCGCGCCTCCCTCCGTCACAAGCGATTTTGCAACACTCACATCCGGAGGAATATGGTTTTCCGTTCGGCAAGGTGCACACGCCCCATTGCTGGCAACCACTGTGTTGGACAAGGTCACCGGTGCATCCTCGTCGACGACAGCCGTATAGGTGATGCTGTGAGTTCCAGCCGGCGTTCCCGCGGGAAGCTTGAAGGAAAGCTCCGGTGCTGCACCTGTTTCTGCTTCGAACAGGCCGGAACTGACCACACTGCCGAATCTGAGCCCGGGCCCGAGCGTATCGGTTAATTCGAGATCCCGCGTTGTCGTCCCGTCTGCAACCACCGTCGTTAATGTGTAGGTCAGCGCGTCTCCGATTTCGACGGACGCACCGTCGCCCACATCCGACGTCTTTGACGTACCTAGCCGAACCAGCGGATTTGCCATTGTACAGGATGTGCATTCTCCCACATTCGCGACCACCGAGTTGGACAGGGGTCCGGTAGCACTCTCGGAGACCGTCGCCGTATAGGAAACGCTGTGTGTCCCCGCCGCCGATCCCGCTGGGAGTCTGAAGGACAGAACCGGCGCGGAACCGGCGTCGGCAATGAATGCGCCAGGCACGATTACCGTGTTGAAATCGAGCCCCGGCCCAAGCGTGTCGGTCAAAACCAGATCCTGTGTCGTCGTTCCTCCCGTCACCTCGGCCGTAAGCGTATAGGTGATTGTGTCCCCCGCCTGAACCCCAACACCGTCCCCTACATCCGATGTTTTGGATGAGCTCAATTCAACAAGTGGATTGGAGGTCATGCAGGGCGAACAATCGCCCACATCGGCCACGGCGCTGTTCGAGACCGAATCCGATGCACTGTCTGATACCGTCGCCGTGTAGGACACGGTGTAGATTCCCGCTGCCGTTCCGGCGGGCAAGGTGAAGGACAGGATCGGTGCGCCGCTTGTATCTGAGACGAAGGCCCCTGGCGTCGTGACACTGCCAAAGTCGAGCCCTGCGCCCAGCGTGTCGGTCAGAACCAGATCCTGTGTCGTCACGCCGCCCGTCACCACAGTGGTCAGCGTATAGGTGATCGTGTCCCCCGCCTGTACGCCGACACCATCGCCCACATCCGAAGCCTTCGACGTGCTCAGTTCCACCAGCGGGTTCGTGGTCGCGCAGGGAGAGCAATCCCCCACATCCGCCACCGCACCGTTCGAAACCGATCCCGAAGCACTGTCAGAAACCGTAGCCGTGTAGGACACGCTGTAGGTTCCCGCTGCCGTGCCGGCAGGCAAGGTGAAGGACAGAGTCGGCGCGCTGCCCGTATCTGGAACGAAAGCCCCAGGCGCGGTGACACCGCCAAAGTCGAGCCCCGCCCCCAACGTGTCGGTCAGAACCAGATCCTGTGTTGTGGTCCCTCCGGTTACGAGTGTGGTCAGCGTGTAGGTGATCGTGTCCCCCGCCTGAACACCAACTCCGTCACCCACATCCGAAGCCTTCGATGTACTGAGCTCAACAAGCGAGTTCATGGTCGCGCAGGGAGAGCATTCCCCCACATCGGCCACCGCACTGTTCGAAACCGATCCCGATGCGCTGTCAGACACCGTCGCCGTATAGGACACGCTATAGGTTCCCGCTGCCGTGCCGGCAGGCAAGGTGAAGGAGAGGCTCGGCGCGCTTCCCGTATCTGGAACGAAAGCCCCTGGCGTCGTGACACTGCCAAAGTCGAGCCCCGCCCCCAGCGTGTCGGTCACAACCAGATCCTGCGTCGTCACACCGCCCGTCACCACGCTGGTCAGCGTGTAGGTGATCGTGTCGCCTACCTGGACGCCGACGCCATTGCCAACATCCGAGCCCTTCGAAGTATTCAACAAGACCTTCTGATTGATAACCGCACAGTCGATCTCGCTGTCGACCGCCACAGCCTCAGGAGAAAGTGTGAACGAACTCTCATTAAACGACACCGCTCCCCCTGCCCCCATTCCCAAACAGACAACGTCGACCAGAACCCAATTGGGTGGCAAAGTCTCTGAAATGACCGTCTGGACGTCGACCTCTGCCAGGATCTGCGTAGCTCCCGGCTGAGCAACGCCTTGGGACACGGTGGTGATCGTCTGAGTCTCCCATCCATTGTTGCCGGTGAAGGTGAAACTACCGACATCATCCAAGGTGGTCTTACGAAGCGTGAGTCTGGGCAATTTGACGAACTGCACAGTCCCCTGCGCCTGATCGTTTGACAGAACAAAATCATCGTTCGTCGGGTCGGTGTCTCCGTCGGAGACAGACCGGTCAAGCGAGACAACAAGCGGATAGCTTCCGGAAACGGCATCCGAGTTTGCGACCAACGGGATGGTGAAGCCTATGTTTCCCCCGCTGCCTCCAGGGACAGGAGCGGGCGAAAGAGGCGTGTTTATAGCACACGACACCGTTTGTCCTGAGACCGTACACCCGGGAACCGGGCTGGCTGTCCACCCTGCCGGCACGGAAACTATGATGGCGAATCCATCAGAGGTTTCGACAGGACCGGGGCCAAGATTGGTGGCACTCACACTCATATCCATCGTGTCGCCTGGCGCGTGGTAAACACCCCCCGGCGCTGAGATGGAAATTGAAAGATCGGGTCGACCCGAGACCGTGAGAGAACAGGTGCTGTCTTCCTGGTCGACCTTTAGGATGTTGCTCGCGCAACTGCCTGTTTCCGCAAAAGAGTTTTCGGGAATGTCCGTTGGTCTTTGTGATGTCGTAGCCCCATAGCCGGATCCCGGCAGAACATAAACCTCCTTGCTGGAATCGTAATCAGCCGTATCGTTGTCGGAAGCAGCGAGATATGGCTGGACATCCTCTCCCGAAAGTCCGCTTCCATTGTCGAGAAGAACCCCATCCTTGGTCAGATTGAGCAGCCAGCCTGTGCCGCCAATCGTTTGATCCCATGCAAAATCGGAAAAATTCAGAGCCGCCGAGTGGCGCGCTTGCTCCAATTGACCACAGTAGACATTGATACCATCGTAGCCACTCCCTCCAGCCTGCCTATGAATCCCCGAGGCTGCGCGATACGCCTCATTATTGCAAAACCAGCCCCGGAAATTATGCGTGGCGTTGCTCTCGTTCACCCCAACGGTCTGCACGCCTGCTGTCGCAGCCGTATTGACGGAAACCCAATCCGATGCACCCAATTGAAGAGGACGACACGCCATTTGCAAACTGGAAGCCCAAGAAAATCTGCTTGGAGCCGCAACACGATCGTACCCCCCTAGTTGATGAACTATATGTCCTGGAGGACAGTATCCATGTCGCTGGGTTCCTTGATTTGGATAGGCGTAGCCGGAAACCTCAGGAGTACCATCAACAGACGTGTTGATCGTTTCCACAGTGCCGTTCGGGAGGACAGTGATCGACGCGCAATAAAGCCCAACTTGCGCTGTCATACCGCGAACGCCGGAAAAATTTGCGCTCATGGAAACATCAGCGTGATGAAGCCCTCGAAGCACTGTTCCGGCCGGACATTTGTAAGCTTCGACCGATCCCTTGTTCGATCCGATCGTCCCTACATAATTGCCATCTCCACGGAAACCGATGCCGATTTGGGAAAAGGCAAAGTCCGGGAAAAGACAAAGTATGAAGAAGAATATTGATCGTAATAGTAGCTTCTCCACCGGAAACACCAATTCTTGGGGAATCCGTGGATTAATAAAAACTTAATTAATTATGATAAAAAAACTGATCAAACGACCGGGTTAGACCTGCATCACCAGAAGACTGGTTGATGGTGGGCCCGGAGGGACTCGAACCCCCAACCAAGCGGTTATGAGCCGCCGGCTCTAACCAATTGAGCTACAGGCCCGGTGGCGATGGATTAATTGCTTTTTTCTCCCCGCACAAGTCATCTTGCCGCAATCGACACACAATCCGTAGCTAGGCCGCTTTTCGGGACATCGCAAAAGGAGATTTCCATGACCAAATCCGTCTTCCCCGCCGTATTCGCTGCTCCCGTGCTTGCTGTTTCCCTGCTCAGCGCTGTTCCAACTTTGGCAGACGATAGGGATAAGCGAATTATCGTGACTGGCGAGGGAGAAGCGGCTGTCAGCCCCGATATGGCAATTCTCACAATCGCCGTGGTGCGTGAAGCAGAAACGGCACGCGACGCTCTCGACGCAAACAATCAGGCAATGACCGCTGTCATCGATGCAATGAAGGAAGACGGCATTGAAGCGCGTGATCTGCAGACGGGCGGACTATCGATCAATCCGCGCTATGTCTATCCGAACGAGAAGAATGACGAGAAGACGCCGCGGATCGTGGGCTACGAGGTTGGCAATACGTTGACAGTTCGCATCCGGGATCTCGACAAGGTCGGCGCAGTCCTTGACAAATCAGTCACCTTGGGCGTGAACCAGGGCGGTGATCTCAGCTTCACCAACGACGATCCATCAGAAGCCACCACCGAAGCCCGAAAGCGCGCCGTCAAGGACGCACTCGACAAGGCCAATACGCTTGCTGAGGCTGCCGGCGTGAAATTGGGCGACATCGTTGAGATCTCCGAGCAGATGCATCAGCGCGCCCCAATGCCCTTTGCTGGCAAGGCTGTGCGGATGCAGGCCTCCGCCGAAGCTGTGCCGGTGGAAGCGGGCGAGAACGCCTACCAGGTACAGGTCAATGTGACGTTTGAACTCGACCGGTAGACCCGACTCTCGAATAGCAAAAATCGAAAGCCGCCGGCGCAAGCCGGCGGCTTTCTTGTTCCAGGTTGTCAGTCCACTTTCAACGGATTACCGGACACCGTGGTGCACGAGCAAAAACCACTTGTTGTGGTCCTCTATGGGTGCGTCCCGCAACGCGGATAATGTTACGATTGGCCCTGACCACCCGCGCTCTACGAATGCCCATGCTTTCCGCTTTGCGAACCGCCTGCCCATGGGTGCAGGAAGGATGGTGGTGGCGGGGACGTTCGGCACGATGGCTGCGACCGCTATTACCGTAGAGATAATCGCCTGAGGGCCCACCAATCCCGAAGCCGAAATACAGACTGTCCGCTTGAGCAGTGGCCGGCGCAGCAAGCAGGGTTCCCAACCCAATCAATGCTGAAGCCGTGGCGATCTTCAGTTTCTGAAACATGTGCTCTCCTTGGTGTTCAGGACACTCATGTGCCCCTCATGGAGATCACAATCTCAAACCGTGCCTGAACCATTCGGGAACGGGTTGTTCATTTCGCATTCAGCAGGTGGCCGACAAAGCCGCCCACCACTGTACCGGGTTCCGCTGCTCGCTGATCCGCGTGATTTCGCCGCCATCGATCTCGAAAAACATCCCACCGGGGAGCGTATAGGTTTGCCCAGCCGCCTCCGGAAGGCCTTCTGCAGTTGTTCGGTAGGTGCCGCGAACCGTGAACTCCGCAGCAGCCCGAATGCCACCAGGAGCGTTCATCACCGTGATATCCGCCAGGCGCTCATCAAAATGCCGCCCCCTCAGTCCGAGACGCCATCCCAGTTTCTCGCGCCCGATCTCCCTTTCACCATCAAACGGATCGTGCGCCACATCCTCGCTTACCATTGCCAGAGCTGCATCATGATCGTTGGTGTTCAGGGCTTTCAGAAAAGATTGCACAAGGCTTCGTACCTCTTCCTCGGACATCGACATTACTCCTCATTTGTAAAGCGCCCCGGAAAGAAACATTGGGTAATGTTCAAGGTTCCTCATCCAGAATGAATGCAAAATAATCTTCCGGTTCTGCCAATTGAGCCTCGTTGGCCTTCACGCGGCCACGAATAGAAATGCCAGCCTCATGCACGGTGTTTTGATCACCCGAAACCAGCGGGTGCCACCAGGGCAGATCTTTGCCCTCCGCGACAAGGCGATAGCCGCATGTGCTCGGAAGCCAGGGGATATTGCCCACGTTCTCCGGTGTCAGCCGCACGCAATCGGGAACGCGTTTGAGCCGGTTCTCGTAGTCGCTGCATCGGCAAGTTTCGCCGTCGAAAAGGCGACATCCCACACCTGTCCAGTAGATCTCGCCGGTCTCCTCGTCCTCAAGCTTGGCGAGACAGCATTTACCACAGCCATCGCAGAGAGCCTCCCATTCCTGGTCATTCAGCTCCGCAAGCGCCTTGGTTTTCCAGAATTCTTTGGTTGTCATGTTCGAGCTTTGGACCGCCAGTCGACGCGCGTCAAGCATCGCTCTGTTTCCAACCTAGATATGCTGTCACCACGAAACCGTCATCTTTCCACACGCCGGAGTGTCAATCACACAGACCTGGGAACCGAACGTCCTCCAAGTGGTTAAAGCGGCGATGGGACGCCTGCTTACAGGAGAAATTCTATGAAAACGCGAAAGCGGATCATGACGACTACCGCCCTCGGTCTGTTCATCGCCGCAGCACCTTTGGCGAAGCAGCCGAGCCTTGCAACGGAGCGTTTCTCCGGTGTGCTGCTGGCACAAGCCGAAAAGCCCCAAGGCATGACGGAAGAAGCTTGGCGCGCACTCTTGGAGAGGCGTGGCGAACAAAAGCAAAGGGGCAATGCTCCGGCTGATGAGGAGACCTCACCTGCCTTGGAACCTGAGACCGCGCCGGAACCTGAGGTCGATGCACCTGCAGCGGAAACACAATCCGATAAGCCGGCAGCCCCCCGCACTGAGGAGGATGCAGGATCCAACGACGCAGGAGTGGTCGAGGCACCCCCCTCCGATGTCGAGATACTGAAGGAGAGGCCTACGCGCCCTGTCGAGCCCGAAACGGCGAAAAGCACCCCCGGTGATGGGGAACCGGCTTCCAGCATGAATGAGACCTCGCCGGACACCGTGGAAGGCACCGGCTCTCGGCCGGAGGTAAGCTCAGAACCAACTGCCGACGACACAAATGCGCCCGCAGAAGCCGTACCTTCACCCGGCACGGATGAACCAGCAGAAGATCAACCTGTCGAGGATCTGGTGCCCGCCGAGAGACGGCCTTCCAGACAAGCGAAAAAGGCCGTTCCCGCGCCTCAGGAAGAACCTGGAAGCGACGCGACTGGGTATCAGAGCGAGCCGGAGAACGAGCCCCAGCCTGAAGCGCAAGAGAACGAGCCTCTGCCTGAAAATGCCGCTCCTATACTGGACAGCGAAAAGGAGCCCGAGGCCGAGGGAACGTCACAGAGCCCTACGCCCACCGAAGCGACCGACGCTACGAACAACAAAGCCCAAGCGAAATCACAACAGGCCCTGATGCCTGAAAGCGATGCCGAAGCACAAGCCGACGCCGTCAGCCCCGACACACTTCGCACCGAGATACGCAACATTCTTGAAGAACAGGGTGAACGTATTGAGCTTGGCGAGACGCGTGAGGAGCGCCGCGAACGCCAGCGTGAACTGCGTCAGCGCCGCGATTCTGCAGAGGTCGTGCGTGAGTTCAACGACAATCGAACCATCATTCAGATCAACAACCAGGTTTTCGTCGAAAGCCAGGACAGCAATCGCCTTATCCGCGACGATGACGAAGTCTATTACGAAGAATTGCCGCGCGACCGCGTGCGCGAGGTTGTCACGCGTCCCAATGGCGTTCGCCTGATCACTGTTCGCAACCGCTACGGCGACGTTATCCGTCGTGTGCGTATCACGTCCGAGGGCCGCGAACAGGTCCTCGTATTCGTTCCGGATGAACGGCTTGAGACAGTCGACCGTTGGGAAGACCCGGCTCGCGAGCTGCCTCCGCTCCGCCTGACCATCCCCGTCAGCGATTACATTCTGGAGGCTGAGCGGGTGGAGGATCCCGAGCGGTACTATACGTTCTTGGAAAAGCCTCCAGTGGAGCCGGTACGGCGTATGTATTCGCTGGAAGAGGTGAAGCGCTCGGCCCGCTTGCGCGATATGGTTCGCCGTATCGATCTAGATACAGTCGAATTTGCCTTCGGCTCGTCCGATATCGACGAGAGCGAGATTGACGAGCTTGAAGCGATTGCGACCGCCATTGAGCGCATGCTGGACGACAATCCTGCCGAAACCTTCCTGATCGAGGGGCATACGGATGCTGTCGGTTCGGATCTTGCCAATCTGGCACTCTCGGACCGCCGCGCTGAATCCGTCGCTCGAGCTTTGACGGATGTGTTCGGCATCCCGCCGGAAAATCTGGTCACACAAGGTTATGGCGAGCGTTATCTCAAGATCGAAACACAGGAGCGCGAGCGCGAAAACCGGCGTGTAGCGCTACGGCGAATCACCCCGCTTGTGGCGCCGGTGGCGAGCACCAGATAAGCCGGAATTGCTTTTTGTCCGCCCCATGCTCCGGCAGCGGGCTGGCGAGAGGAGCCCGGCCGGATGTTCCCTCCTCCGGCCGGGCTTCGCTTTGCTTGCGAAATTTGCAAGATCCATTCGAATTGAATGCCCAATTCAAAGGAGTTCCCTCATGAAGCACAATGGTCAGCGTGGCGTCTCGCCGCCGTCCCGACTCCTGCGCTATCATCGGGTACCCCTGATACCGTGCGTTCTCTGTGCAATACGGAATGGGCGCTGGAGAATGGCTGCGACGCAGTGAACGTGCTCGGCACAACCGGCGAAGATCAGCGACTTCGCAGTATTCCCGAGCAATGAAGCCTCGATTTCGAGAGCAGAAGCTGAGAATTATGCCGAATTCATCTCGACAACAGCGAGCGTGACGGCACCGCTCGTCGCGAAACTGTGGTCCGAACCGATAAATGACAACACCCTCGAAGCAGCCTCTCGTGCGCGCACCGCGCTTTCGGCGCTCCCCCATTCCCTCGGTAAAATACCTGACGGCGCGATTGCACAATGACGCGAGCTTTGCTGCGCCGCTGCCGCCGCACCTGCCGCTCACATTTGAGCAAAAAGCTTCTATTGACGAGATACCCCGTGAAACAACGAGACGACAGTTCCGTGCTCCGAAACTGTCGCCGCCACCACTTGCTATCCAGAAGATCGATTGACAGCGCGTCAGCCGGCCTTTTCGCCAATCTCGGAGATGCCGCCATTGGCTGTAGACCATTCGAGTGGATGGTTCAGAAACTTCTCCACCTCATCGAGTGTCTTCTCGTCAAAAAGCTTGTCCGCGCGCGCCACCTGCAGCACATCCCACCAGGTTGTAAGATAGTGAAGCCGCATGCCGGCATCCTCCAAACGCTTCGGAGTATCGGGAAAAATACCGTAGTAAAAGACGGCAAACGTGTCAGTCACCTCGGCGCCGGCCTTGCGAACCGCTTCGGCGAATTTGAGCTTGCTCCCGCCATCCGTGGTCAGATCCTCCACCAGAAGCAGCCGCGCGCCCTCGTTCAAATCGCCTTCGATCTGCGCGTCACGGCCAAAGCCCTTGGGCTTTTTGCGAACATACAGCATCGGCAAGCCAAGCTTGTCGGAAAGCCAGGCAGCGAAAGGAATGCCCGCCGTCTCACCACCTGCCACCGCATCGAATTTTTCAAATCCGGCATCCCGCAACACGACTGAGGCCGCAAAGTCCATGATGGCTGAGCGAATACGCGGATAAGAGATAAGCTTCCGGCAGTCTATATAGACCGGGCTCTTGAGCCCTGAAGTGAACGTATAGGGTTCATCAGCCCGGAAATGAACCGCTTTGATCTCGATCAGCATCTTGGCCACGGTCTGGGCAATCAGGGCGCGGTCGGGGAATGTGTTGGCGAACATGGCTGGCTCTCGTTTGGTGACGCGGCTTTCAGCTATCAGGATTGAACGCCGGGCGGAAGTTTTTCCGACAATATTCCGGTGGATGGCTACGCGCCATGCGTCTCACAATTTTCTCGACCTACGGTGTCGGAATGCTCCAAGGTCTGGCGTCTTCCAGATGAGAAAGGAACCGGAATGCTTTACGCGATTCTCTGCTACCACAATGAAGATGTCGTAATGTCCTGGTCCAGGGAAGAGGACGATGCTGTTCTGGCCAAGCGCCGGAGCGTGCAAAAGGAACTGGTGGACACGGATCGCATGGGCCCCGCCATACGTCTGATGCCCACATCCGCTGCAACGACGATCAGGGCTTCGGGAAGCGAACAGCTTGTACTGGATGGCCCATTCGCCGAGACCAAGGAACAGTTGCTCGGCTTCTATGTCGTTGATTGCGAGAACCTGGAAGAGGTGGTCGATTTCGCCAAACGCATGAAGGAAGGCGAAAGCGTCACCTTCGAAATCCGTCCGGTGCAGATATTCGAGAAAGGGAACCTTCCGGAGCGGGAAGCGTCCACGAAATGACCGAGCTGGCCTGGATCGAGAATACGCTGACAAGCGCGCGCCCCCAGGCGATGGGCGCGCTCGTGCGGTATTTCCGCGACCTCGACCGGGCCGAGGAGGCGTTTCAGGAAGCGTGTCTGCGAGCTTTGAGGAACTGGCCGATGAAGGGCCCTCCGCGCGACCCGACCGCCTGGTTGATTTTCGTCGGTCGCAACGCAGCGCTCGACGGTGTTCGGCGTGACAGCCGCAACACCGCTCTACCACCCGAAGACAAAATATCGGACCTCGATGATGTCGAAACCGATATGGCTGAACGGCTGGACGATGCGCATTACCGGGATGATATTCTCCGACTGATGTTTGTCTGCTGCCATCCCGACCTGCCCGCCACGCAACAGGTGGCGCTTGCTTTGCGCATTGTCTCAGGGCTGAGCGTACGCCAAATCGCCAGCGCGTTTCTGATCGGCGAAAAAGCCATGGAACAGCGCATCACCCGCGCCAAACGCCGGGTTGCCGAGGCCAATCTTCCATTTACCGCACCGAACGCCGTGGAGCGGTCCAAACGGCTCGGCTCAGTCGCGGCAATGATCTACCTCGTTTTCAACGAAGGTTATTCGGCGACCTGCGGTGCGGACGTCGTGCGCGCCTCGCTGTGCGATGAAGCGATCCGGCTTGCCCGCCTGTTGTTGCGGCTCTTCCCCTCCGAACCCGAGATTATGGGGCTCCTCGCCCTCATGCTTCTCCAGCACGCCCGAAGCGCCGCCCGCACGGATGCGGACGGTAATGCCGTTTTACTCGACGACCAGGACCGCACGCTCTGGAACCGCAGCGGGATTGAGGAGGGATTGGCCCTGGTGGACAAGGCTCTGCGCCACGGGCAGCCCGGCCCCTATCAGGTGCAGGCGGCGATCGCGGCACTACACGCCCGTGCCAAAACGCCGGAGGAAACGGACTGGGAAGAAATCGACCTCCTCTATCAGATGCTGGAAAGCCAGACTCCGTCACCCGTCGTCACGCTCAACCGATCAGTCGCGATCTCCAAAACTCAGGGCCCCGAAGCCGCATTGCAACTGATCGCGCCTCTTGCAGAGCGCCTCTCCGGCTATTTTTACTACCATGGTGTGCGCGGTGCGTATCTGAGTAAAACCGGCCGTGCAGAAGAAGCCCGCGAAGCGTTTGACCGCGCTATAGCGCTGGCTCGTACACCAGCCGAAGCTGCTCACATACGCCAGCATCTCGACCAACTGGCCGTGATGACTCAGGTGAATTGAACAAAAAATCGGTCCGTCTGTCGGAGTTACCGGCCGTTATTCGTCCTCATGACAAGCCCCGACATCGCGGGCTTGTCATGAGGAGAAAATCCATGTCCGAAACCCACAATGTTGCAGATGAAGAGGAGATGCCCAAAGTTCTGGGTGGCGTGGTCCCTTATCTGATCGTCGATGGCGCATCAAAAGCCGCCGAGTTTTACAAGCAGGCTTTGGCGGCCAAAGAGGTTTTCCGGCAACCGGAAGACGAGAATGGCCGCACCATGCACATCCATCTCTACGTCCATGGCGGTTCGCTCATGCTGTGCGACCCCTATCCCGAGTATGGGCAGCCCCTGCGCGGGCATGCCGGATACACGCTGACGTTAAACGTTAACGATGTCGACAGTTGGTGGGCACGCGCGATGGGTGCCGGCATGGAGGTGACACAACCGCTGGAACGCATGTTTTGGGGTGATCGTTACGGGCAGCTTCTCGATCCCTTCGGTGTGATCTGGGCGATCGTCGGCAAATAGAATCGCTCGAACTCTGCAAGAAGCGCGCTCTTTCACCGCGTTGCCCCCCCCGGTGCCCCCAAGCCGTCGGGCCGTTCCGCGCTGTGGAAGGCGACCGGGGACAAACCATCCCCGGTCGTTTGCGTCCATCGCTTTACAGGGGTGCCCCGCTCGCATTAGGCTGTGTCGACAAGGGACGAAAGGCATTGCCAAATCCCTGTTCGCCGACGCAGAGCGCTATGCCGCGTCAACATCTTCTCACACAAAAGCGATTGAGAGACAGACATGAGCCAGGTCAAAAGCGGCGATGTCGTGCGCATTCATTACACAGGCAAGCTGGCCGACGGCACGCAGTTTGATTCCTCGGCCGGACGCGAACCGCTCGAGTTCAAGGTCGGCAGCGGCCAAATCATTCCCGGCCTCGACCGGCAAATCCAAGGTATGAAGCAGGGTGAAAGCGGCACACTGAACATACCTGCAGCGGAAGCTTATGGTGCACGCGATGAAAATCAGGTTCAGGCGGTGCCACGTTCGGCGCTCCCCACTGAAATGGACGTGCAGGTCGGCTCCAACCTGCAGGCCACCACGCAGGAAGGAAATCAGATTTCCCTGACTGTGGTCGGCGTAGGTGATGATGAAATCACCGTCGACGCCAATCATCCCCTGGCCGGACACGATTTGATCTTTGACATTGAAGTCATCGAGATCGTTGGCGCCTGATCACGATAGTGCGGAAGCCGCCGGTGCATTTGCACCGCGGCTCCCCGTTAACATGCGGCATTACTGCGGAACGGCATCAGGCGAATATTGAACTGCAAATTCGGCAGATGGCGGGATCGGCTTTATGATGTCAATCAGAACACCATTCGGATCGGCGGTGATGAAGTGACGTTGTCCAAACGCTTCGTCACGCAGTTCCAGTAGAATTGGAAGACCCGCTTTTTGTAGCCGCTCATACTCAGCATCGACATCTTCGACTTCAATATTCAATATCAAACCCGACACCTTCCCCCGGCCGCTCTCCGGTACTGTCGCGTGACTTCCATTCAGTATTGCGAGATTGATGCCAGGGTCATCGCTTGACTGAAGATGGATATACCAGTCCGCCTCGAAAGCCGGATGAAACTCAAAGTGAGCGCAGTAAAATGCTGCGGTTTCGGCAACTTTTTCCGTCATGACGACCGGGTAGTAGCTGGTGATCTTCATCGGTGTGGTTCCTCTTGGCGCGTTGGACGCAACTGCAGGCTTTGATCCCGCGACACGTATAACACTTGCAATCAGCGACCGTCGCTATAAACATACAGACTGCATGTATCGATAAATAACATACAGGCTGCATGTATGCAACATGAATCGGGACACCGCTCTAACCGGGAGCGCAGCGAGGAAACCCGCGATAGGCTCATTGAGGCCGCGCGGCGTCTTTTCGTGGAGAAATCCTATGCGGAAACAGGGACACCAGAGATCGCGCGGGAAGCCGGGGTAACACGGGGCGCACTCTATCATCATTTCGCCGACAAACAGGCTCTGTTTGCTGCCGTGGTTGAGCGTGAGGCAAGCATAGTCGCGAAGGAAATCGAGCAGAACACCGCGGCCTCCTTATCCGCGACGATGGCTTTGATCGATGGGGGAAAAGCTTATTTGAAAGCGATGACCGCCCCTGGCCGCACACGTCTCTTGCTGCTCGATGGGCCCGCTGTTCTAGGAAGAAACGGAATGGACCAAGTCGACAATCGCCACGGCAACAGGACCTTGAAGGAAGGGTTGCAGGCTGCGATTGAAGCCCGGCAGATTCGCGATCTGCCGCTGGATGCTTTGACCGGCCTGCTTGGAGCGGCATTTGACCGGGCAGCGCTGGCGATTGATGCCGGTGCGGATGCGGAAAGCTATCGTAAAGCCCTCGCCGGATTGATAGAGGGGCTACCTCCCGCTCCGTAGGCGCAGACTACGGCTTGCTCCTGCTCCTCTTACCACCCGCAGTCTGTGCAGGATTGGCCACGTCAACCTTGAGACCGGCAACAAGTTCACGAGCGGCAGAGAAGAACTCCCGGTAAAGTATCGATGCAAACAGCAGAACACTGACACCGATAGCCGCCCAAGCTGAAACAAACCAGGCGATCATACCCAATGAAAAATAGTAGGCTCGAATGCCCTGATTGAAATTGCGCGCTGCAATCGTGTTGAGCGCGGCCATAACATAGATTTCCTCTGGGTCGCATTCGTCCGCCTCGTCTGCCGCCCCGAGCATGATGCAGAAATGGTTGAACTGCCGCAGCGACAGCGTGAAGGATAAAAACGCCATCACGAACATCACCAGAAAAAGCACAAGATGTCGCTCGACGGACGCTTTAGAAATGTCCAGCGCGGGTTGCATGACCGACACGGCCTCCACCACCGCACTGATCTGACCAAACACTGCGATCAACGCCAGTATGATGAGAACTGTGGTTGATGCGAAAAACGAGACAGCCCCCATCAAATTTCCTGAGAGAATAGCATCCATCGGCGTCTCACGGCGCACGGCGTTGCGCACCCATCGGTGGCGCTGCGCACCCATAATGATCGACAGAGAGGGCCGTCGCTTTTCCAACCAACGGGCAAAGACGGTGTAGAACACCCAGCAAAAAATTGGAAAGAGCGAAGCTGCGAGCGTCAATGCAAATGCCTTTCAGCCACTAAATTACAGACTGCAAGTCTGACCGAAGCCATCCTTTTGGTCCAGTCAACCATCTCTGTTGAAAGACTTATAAAAAACATGTCGACGACTGAATCAGATGAAAATCTGATCACCTTGCTCGTCGATCACCTGGCGACCTTTGCGGACCGCCTGCTCGGCCGCGAGATCAGCACTAGGAAAACGGTCGGCGCGAACGAGCCTATGCTCCTTGCGAACGCCATCCACTTCTTTTGAAATCAGAGCGCAAGTCTGGAATTGCCCGCCTTCGGAGAACGGAGTTGGTTGGATGATGAAACCTTTGTGCTCGACAGCATCACCTACCGGCTCCCCCTCCCCTGCAGCGGACCTTCCCGCTCCACCACCGAACAGGCGCTTCAGGAATGACATATATTTACTCCCCTCGTTTCAACGATCTCATGCCGTTTTACCTCTGTACGCACCTGGGCGAAACACAAAGGACGCGGTTGCTTCATGAAAGATGCAATACTACCTCACGCCGATGCGGTCGAACGCGGTGCTCAAATAGATAGATCCCCGCCAAGTGCCTAAAGCCAGCCCGCCATTCATCACCGGAATGCCAATTGAGGTCTGGGTCAATGCCGCCTTGATATGGGCTGGCATGTCATCGGGGCCTTCAAGGCGATGGACAATCCAGGCCATGGAGGGATCGTCCGAAGAAGGAGCCAATCGGCTGAAGAATGTCTCCAAATCCCCTCTCACATCCGCATCGGCGTTTTCCTGAATGTTCAAGGAGCAGGATGTATGACGCACGAAAACCGTAAGGAGCCCCGCCTCAAGGCACGCTTGCTCAACGAAGCTCTCAATCCGATCGGTGAACTCTTACAATCCGCACCCGGCAGTGGGGACCGTCAGAATCGTCTGTCTCATGCTATTGGTGGAGCTCCCCAATGAACGCGCGTCAAGCAATCAGGCCTTGGTTCATCCGGGCAACGTGACCACGATTGGCCCTCGGTCCGTCGCGACGACCGTGTGCTCGTATTGCACCACCGGCGCGCTGGGTTCGGCGTGCAGGGTCCAGACATCATCGTCCCCATGCATGGCCCAAAGCCCTCCACAAGACAGGAATGGTTCAACCGTCAGAACCAGCCCTCTGTTGATCCGGCGTCTGTCATTGCGTGTCGGCCAGGTGGCGATTTCCTCGGGGTATTCGTGCAGGGACCGGCCCACACCATGGCTGGCCAGATTCCGGATCAGGGTGTAACCCCGGCGCTCCGCAAAGCGACCGATTGCCTTTCCGATATCGGCCAAGGGTTTGTTGCTGCGCACCTGCGCGATGCCGATCTCCGTAGCGCGCTTTCCGTCTCGGCACAGAGTTTCGAGACGGGCATCGACCGCCCCGAGCCGAAATGTAGCGCCTGTATCGGCGAAATAGCTATTCTTGGATGCGGAAACGTCGATGTTGACCAAATCGCCCTCAACGAGAACCCTGCTGCCCGGGATACCGTGAGCAATCTCCTCGTTCACGCTGATGCAGGTCGCGCCAGGGAAATCATAGGTTGTCTGAGGAGCAGAAAGAGCACCTTCACGCTCCAGCAGCGCGCCGCCGAGCTGATCCAGTTCCTTGGTGGTCATCCCCGGTTCCATGGCTTTCGCCATTGCATGCATGGTGTTCGCGACAATGCGACCAATCTCTCTCAAGCCGTCCAGCTCATCCTGATGCGTAATCGTCATCGCTCTGCCTTGTCCTGCCCGGTGCTGATAAAACGTCTTTGAACAAAAAAGCCGGGCACTTAGACCCGGCTTCCAGATATTTGTCGTCGCTCACTGTACATAAGAAAACAGGTGGGAGCGAGCCACTATAGGGCTGTTAGCTGTCGAGGAACGAACGCAATTTGCGCGAACGGCTCGGATGCTTGAGTTTACGCAGCGCCTTGGCCTCGATCTGGCGAATACGCTCACGCGTCACCGAGAACTGCTGGCCAACTTCTTCCAGGGTGTGGTCGGTATTCATGCCAATGCCGAAACGCATGCGCAGTACACGTTCCTCGCGCGGCGTCAGCGAGGCAAGCACACGCGTCGTCGTCTCGCGCAGATTTGCCTGAATGGCCGCATCGATGGGCAAAACCGCGCCCTTGTCCTCGATGAAGTCGCCAAGATGCGAATCTTCCTCGTCACCCACCGGGGTTTCAAGCGAGATCGGCTCCTTGGCGATCTTTAGCACCTTGCGCACCTTTTCGAGCGGCATGGCGAGCTTCTCGGCCAGCTCTTCCGGCGTCGGTTCGCGGCCGATCTCATGCAGCATCTGGCGCGAGGTGCGGACGATCTTGTTAATCGTCTCGATCATGTGAACCGGAATGCGGATAGTGCGGGCCTGATCGGCAATCGAACGGGTGATCGCCTGCCGGATCCACCACGTCGCATAGGTGGAGAACTTGTAGCCGCGCCGATACTCGAACTTGTCCACCGCCTTCATCAGGCCGATATTGCCCTCCTGGATCAGATCCAGGAACTGAAGGCCGCGATTCGTGTACTTCTTGGCGATGGAGATCACGAGACGCAGATTCGCCTCGACCATCTCCTTCTTGGCGATGGCAGCTTCGCGCTCGCCCTTCTGGACCTGGTTGACGATCTTGCGGAACTCACCGATGGAGATCGCGGTTTCCTGTGCAAGATTCTGGATCTCCGCACGCAGATCCTCGATTGCCTTCGCCTCGTTCTTCGAAAACTCTTTCCAACCCTTGGCGGAAAGCGTCGCGACCCGCTCGGTCCAGTTCGTGTCGAGCTCGGATCCCTGATATTCCTTCAGAAAGGACTCCCGCTTCACACCATAGCTTTCCGCCAAGCGCAGCAGGCGGCCTTCGTTCTGCACAAGGCGCTTGTTGATGTCGTAAAGCTGCTCGACGAGAGTCTCGATGCGCGCATTGTTGAGAGAAAGAGACTTCACCGAAGTGATCAACTCGCCCTTCAACTGCTTGTAGCGGCGCTCCTGGCTCGACGACAGTGTGTCGGCATCGGCCAGGCTCGATTCAACCTTCTGGTCCTGCAGCTTGCGCAGTTTCTTGTAGGTGTCGGCAATGAAATCAAGCGTCTCCATGACGCCCGGCTTGAGTTCGGCTTCCATCGCGGCAAGCGATAGATTGGCCTCATCCTCTTCGTCGTCCTCTTCCTCAGGCTGTCCTTCACCACCCACGTCGGTAACATCGTCACCGCGCGTACGTTTTGGCTTTTCATCAGCGGTCGGCTTGTTTTCCTCATCGGGACGCTGCACGACCGGCGCCTGCTTGGCTTCCGGACCCGCATAGGTAGCCTCGAGATCGATGATCTCGCGCAACAGGATCTTGCCCTCGTTGAGCTCGTCACGCCAGATGATCAATGCCTGGAATGTCAGCGGGCTCTCGCACAACCCGGCGATCATCGTCTCGCGGCCCGCCTCAATACGTTTCGCGATGGCGATTTCGCCCTCGCGCGACAGAAGCTCCACCGAGCCCATTTCGCGCAAATACATGCGTACGGGATCGTCGGTACGATCCGTCGGCTCTTTCTTCGTGGTGGTCGTAACGGCGGTCCCTGACTGCGTGGTCAGCTCACCGCCTTCCTCGCTGTCATTGGAATCATTGTCTTCCGAAACCTCATCTTCTTCCACCACATTGATGCCCATATCCGAGAGCATCGCCATCGTGTCTTCAATCTGTTCGGAACTGACTTCGCCAGAAGGAAGGACGGCGTTGAGTTCGTCCATTGTCACATAGCCGCGCTTTTTCGCGGCCTTGATCATCTTCTTGACTGCGTCATCGGAAAGGTCGAGCAATGGGCCGTCGGAGCCCTCGCGTTCGGTTTCGACCTCTTCCTTTTCTTTCGTCGCCATGCTTTGCTTTCTCCAACCGATGGGGGGCCATGCCACCCCGTCGCCGCCGCTGCAACGGCTGTCCGTCGCGGCATCTCGCAACCTGATTCGTGGTCTAGCGTCAGCTGCGTTAATGCCGGATTAACCCTGATACTTAGGTGGACTCCCTGTCACGTCCAATTTCGGTATCTTGTTCTTGCGTGCTGACCTTTCAAATACGCAGCACAGCTCCCTTCTCGAATCGATCCTGATTCCTGCATTCCAGCGCTACGTCAAGGCGATGCGCCGTGATTCGTACCAAAAAAGCGAATCAAGCAGTGATTCGGACACATTTTCGAACTTTACAGGCCCCAACCCCGCATCGATCCATTCTCGTCATCAAGACCGATTCGCACGCCCCGATAGAATGCCGAAGCCTTCGATGAGCGCTTCGGTTGCCTGCAAGTTGCTCAACTCGGCCTGGATCTCAACCAGGTGTCGCGCGTCCTCTTCATTCCAATCATTGGCAAGCGCCAGTTCGGCCGCTTTAAGCTCCTTATGTAGAGAGCCTGCGCGCCGGTGCAAGTGGAGCGTCTGCGCAAAGGCTTCCCGAGCGTCATCAAGAGCAGCATTTTCAAGCGCTGGCCACATATATGCGGATTTCACGCGGGCCTCCGCCTGCTTCCAGACGGAAAGGAGCCCGTCTGCCTCGATTTTTTCCAGAAGAAGCGCGCGGTCGTGCGTCGGATTGTGCGCCACCGCATCAAGGATCGCCATGCGCAGCCGGCCGAGATCGGCGCTCGCCAGCAACATCTGGTCGAGCGCGTCAAAATACTCATCGATCAAAGCCGGATGGTTCACCAGCGAAACCAGAAGTGTGGCCTCTCTGAGTGGCATGGTCGGCGTCGAGCTGCGCACCAATGCGGAACGGGCAAGGCTCTCGGAGACCGCCAGCCGTCCCGAAGCCCCGCCGGGGCGCCCGCCAAAGCCGCGGTTTCGTCCACCACTGCCACCATCGCGGAAAGCGCGCTGTCCACCACGCTGAGACTGATTGCCGCCAAAGAAGGCCCGCGCACGTTCGCGCATATCCTGACTGTAGTGGCGTTTCAGATTTTCGTCGCCGATCCGCGCCGTCAACGCCTGCAGATTGCGCTCCAGTTCAGCACGGCGCTCAGGCGTATCGAACACCTTGCCCGAAGTTTCGCGCATCCAAAGCATGTCAGCGAGGGGCCGTGCTCCTGAGAGCACAGCCGCAAAAGCGTCCGGCCCCTCCTCCCGGACAAGGTCATCAGGATCCTTGCCCTGCGGCAGCAGCGCAAAACGCAAGCTTCGTCCCGGTTGCACAAGCGGCAGCGCAAGATCGGCCGCACGCCATGCAGCCCGTAATCCTGCTTCGTCGCCATCGAAACACAAAACCGGCTCCCCCGACATGCGCCACAGCAGATCCAGCTGGTTGTCTGTCAGGGCCGTCCCCAACGGCGCCACGGCGTTTTCGAAACCCGCCTGGGCTAGCCCGATCACGTCCATATACCCTTCCACCGCGATCACAGGAGCCCCCTTGGCGGCGGAACGGCGCGCCCGGGCGAGATTGTAAAGAACCGTTCCCTTGTGAAAGAGCTCGGTATCCGGTGAATTTAGATATTTGGCGGGTACATCCTTGGACATCGCACGGCCACCAAAGGCGATCACCCGTCCCCGCGCATCCTCGATGGGAAACATGATGCGGTCACGAAAGCGATCATAGGAAACCGGAATGTCAGGACCGAACACAACAAGGCCACAAGCCTCGATCTGGTCCTTCGTAACCCCTTTACCAGCCAAATATTCCTTGAGCGCATTTCGGCTCGAAGGAGCAAAGCCAATGCGAAAAGCCTGTTGAGTGGCGCTTGAAAGTCCGCGCCCGCGCAAATAGGCCCGCGCCTCTGCCCCCTGCTGTTCTTGCAGGATGCTCTGAAAGAACCCCGCCGCCATCTCCATGACGTCAGATAGGGAAGCGCGCTGCTGCTCGCGCCGCTCGGCCTGCGGATCGCGCTGCGGCATGGGCAATCCCGCCATGTCGGCCACCCGCTCCACGGCTTCCGGAAAACTGATGCCATCGAGCTCGGACAAAAACCGGAAGTGGTCTCCTGAAACCCCGCAACCGAAACAGTGGTAACGGCCCTTTCTGTCTTCGCAATGAAAACTCGGCGTATTTTCTCCGTGAAAAGGGCAGCACGCCCAGTAATCTCCACGCGACGCATTTGTCTTCTTGGGATCGAATGTGACACGCGTGCCCACCACCTGCGATATCGGCACGCGGTCACGGAGTTCATCGAGAAAGGAGTTCGGAAAGCGCATTTTTATCCTGCCTACCCGATCATATAAGCATGATCGTCCGCAACCGCGACTCTTGAAGAGGCTTCTTCACGGTATTCACAGCCGGAAAATACAAGAGAGGGTGCCGCCCCGTCATACAACTTAACCGATTGTTCAAGCGCAGATGCTAAACCCCCGGGATCGATTCGAAACGGCCCGGCCGACAAGGTCGGCATTGCAAGCATCAGAATGGCGGTACACGTGCTTACGGTTTACAACTGCATTGTCAATGAACACGATCTCCGGCTTGTAGTACTGGCTGGCGTTCTGGGAGCGATCGCCTCGTTCGCGGCGGTGACGCTTCTTCGGCATCTGCGCAAATCGACAGGCCAAACGCGCCTCTTATGGACGACTGTAGCCGCCATCTGCTTCGGGTTTGGTGTATGGGCCACGCACTTTGTCGCCATGTTGGCATTCTCCCCCGGCATGCCAACCGCTTATGACGTTCCCCTTACGGCCCTGTCCTTGATCCTTGCAATCGTTTGTAGCGGCTTGGGGATGTCGGTTGCGACAGCCCGACCGACCATCGACCACCATCTCGTTGGAGGCTCGATCATCGGAGGTGGAATTGCTGTGATGCATTTTACCGGCATGATCGCTTTTGAAGTGGGGGGGCGGCTTGAATGGAATATGATGCTGGTCGCCGCCTCCGTCATCGCCGGTGTCGTACTTGGTGCCCTTGCCATTCAGATCGCCTTGGCACGCACCTCACAGACGCGAAATCTTTTGGCGAGCCTGACGCTTACGCTTGCTATCTGCACGATGCATTTCACGGCCATGGGCGCCGCCTCGATCATTCCCGATCCCGCGATCACCATATCCCAGTTCTCCGTTCCTTCCACAATTCTTGCGGCCGCCGTTTCTCTCGCAGCGGTCATGATTTTTGCGCTGACGGCTTTGGCCCTTTGGGTCGACATTCGTGACAAGCGCCGCGCCTTGGCAGAAGAGCGCCGCATGCGTGGCCTCGCCAACGCCGCCTTCGAAGGTCTTCTGGTCTGCGATGATACGGTTATTGTCACGGCCAATCAGAGCCTCGCCAAACTGTGCGGGCGGACCATCGAGGAACTGGTGGGAATGGATTTTACGGACCTGTTCGGCACCTTCCAGTTTGATGACGCCGATGCCCAGGAACCCGTCTGGGAGACCACGCTCCAACACGCCAATGGAACGAGCAGGCCAGTTGAACTTCTTTCCCGAACCATTGACTACAGCGCAAAGCCGCATACCGTCATAGCGGTTCGCGACCTGTTCGAACGCAAAAAGGCGGAGGCCGATATCCGTCGCCTGGCCATGAATGACACGCTGACCAATCTGCCCAACAGGCGGAGCTTTACAGCCCAGCTGGAAAAAGAGATGGCAACGCTTTCAGAGAGAAAGTCGATAGCGTTGCTGTGCCTTGATCTTGACCGGTTCAAAGAGGTCAACGATCTGTTCGGCCACGCCGCAGGCGACGCGATGCTACGCAAGGTCGCGGAGAACGCTGGAAGCGTTTTGAGCGAGGGTCAGATGCTGGCGCGTCTTGGCGGTGATGAATTTGCCATCATCGCACCTGGTATTTCAGATCACCAAGAGGCTGCGACACTCGCTGAGAGGATACTTGAAGCCTTCCGAGCGGAGAACGCGCGGGCGAGCAGCGACGGCCTTATGTCTACGAGCATCGGCATCGCCATTTATCCAAGCGATGCGCAAGATCAGGAGATGCTCATCAACCATGCCGACACGGCGCTCTACCGCGCCAAGTCCGAAGGGCGCGACACTTACCGGTTCTATGAACACGCCATGGGCATCGAGGCCCGTTCCCGTAGGATAATGGAGCACGAGCTGCGCCATGCAGTGACCCGGAATGAATTCCACCTTGTGTATCAGCCCCAGAAGAAACTCGATACTGGTGAACTGATCGGCTACGAAGCGCTTCTGCGCTGGCAGCATCCTGAACGGGGAAACGTATCGCCCGGCATTTTCATCCCGGTTGCGGAAGAGAGCGGCGCCATTGTTCCGATCGGCGAATGGGTTCTCAAGACAGCCTGTCAGGCCGCCGTTAGTTGGAAAAGCAACCTGATGGTCGCGGTGAATGTTTCGGCGATCCAGCTTCACAGCGTGAACTTCGTGCAAACGGTCCACCGCATCCTGCTTGAGACCGGATTGTCACCGCATCGTCTCGAAATCGAGATTACCGAAACCGCGTTGGTCCGTGATATGCATCGGGCGCTTACCACGCTGCGTCAGTTAAAAGCTCTCGGAATCCGCGTTGCTATGGACGATTTCGGAACGGGATATTCGTCGCTATCCAATCTGCGCGCCTTCCCCTTCGACAAGATCAAGATTGATGGAAGCTTTATTCGACAGGTCGATACGAATGAACAGGCCGCCACCATCGTTCGCGCGGTTCTGGGTATCGGCCGCGGACTAGGCCTTCCAGTCCTGGCCGAAGGGGTAGAGACTTCCGGCGAGTTGAGCTTTCTAGCGAAGGAACTTTGCCAGATCGGCCAGGGCTACTATCTTGGGCGCCCGAGCCCGCTTGACGATCTGCACGAAGACGATCTGCGCACGAAAGAAAAAAGCGCGGATGCCAACGCGGCCTAAGCATCTCGGAACCGCGGCAGGGCCACTCTTGATGAAGTTTCTGGTTATCTGTCATTCGAGAACGCCCGCAACCCTCCCTGTTCCGGGACAGCGCTTCCAACTTCTGGAAGATGCAGCACGCCCTTCATGGCCCTGCTGACGCAAAATGGCGGCTCATTGAGCCGCCTGTGAGCTTTTTCGAATAATTGTGCTACACGTTCAGCGCAGCATACCTTTGACGATGCCACTGGCCTTGCCGAAATCCAAGCGCCCGGGGAACTTTTCCTTGAGCACATTCATGCATCGGCCCATGTCGCGCAGCCCATCTGCACCAACTTCATGAACCACTTGCGCACACGCTTGCTTGAGATCGTCTTCACCAAGCTGTTTGGGGAGGAACTCGGCAATGACCGCAATTTCCTCGCGTTCCTGCTCAGCAAGCTCCAACCGGTTACCCTCTTCAAAGGCCTTCGCGGATTCCTGTCGTTGCTTAGCCATTTTGGACAAGATCTGCAGTATTTCTTCGTCGCTAACCGGATCCTTTCCGGCTCCGCGATTTGCAATATCCCGGTCCTTGATGGCAGTCTGAACCAGACGCAGCGTAGAAATGCGGCGTTTGTCTTTCTGTTTGACGGCGTCGTTTAACGCCTTGGCGAGTTTCTCGCGCATCATAACACCTGTCTCCCGTCGCTAGGACGAACATAGCTCCGGCCAAGTCACGAAGCAAGCCACAACGCCCCAATAAACCATTGGAAACATTGACATAAATAATTAATTACGAGTGATTGACCGCTTTACAGCCTTTGCCTATTGTCCGTGACCTGCATGGACAATTTCCTTTCGGCCTGAATCCGCCAGCTTTTTGCGTTCTCGTGGATCCGTTTCGCTGGGGCATATGGCCCATGTGCGACTGTCTTTCAAGCCCCCAATGCTCAAGCCCTATTTTCATCCCCCTTGCGTTCGACGGCAAAAAGTGAGAACCGGTCTGCTCGCAGATCATGTTAAGGGAACCTGAGCGTGCGCAGGCCCCTGCCCGCGATGACATTCAGGTACACGAATGATGGAGACCCCAATGGCGATCAAGACCGCCCCCTGGACCACGAGCCGGCCGACTGCCCTGATCGTGTTGGCCGACGGCACTGTGATCGAGGGAAAAGGCGTGGGTGCCGGCGGAGAGGCGATCGGCGAGCTCTGCTTCAACACGGCCTTGACCGGCTATCAGGAGGTTCTGACCGACCCTTCCTATGCCGGCCAGATTGTCACCTTTACCTTCCCGCATATCGGTAATGTCGGTGCCAACGATGAGGATATTGAAGATCTTCATCCTGCTGCTCGCGCCGGAGCAGTCGGTGCCGTTTTCCGCTCCGACATCACGAACCCGTCGAGTTATCGTGCCAGCGGGCATCTTGATGCCTGGCTTAAACGGCGCGGAATCGTTGCCATCAGCGGCGTCGACACACGCGCACTGACTGCGCTTTTGCGTGAAAAGGGAGCAACCAACGCAATCATCGCGCATAATCCGGACGGTGTTTTCGACATGGACGCCTTGAAGGCGAAGGTGCGGGAGTGGAGCGGTCTCGTCGGCCTCGACCTGGCGAAGGAGGTCTCGTCGGGTCAATCGCAGGGATGGACGGAGACACCCTGGATCTGGGACGAAGGTTTCCGCGCTCAGGAAGCCCCCACGCATCACATTGTGGCTGTCGACTACGGCGCAAAACGCAACATTCTGCGTCTTCTTGCCGGTCTCGGCGCCAAAGTCACCGTGGTTCCCGCGCAGACTAGTGCAGCAGACATTCTTGCACTGGACCCCGATGGCGTGTTTCTCTCCAACGGGCCAGGTGATCCGGCAGCCACAGCGCAATACGCCGTGCTGATGATCCGCCAACTCCTCGAAACGGAAATTCCGATCTTCGGTATCTGCCTCGGTCACCAGATGCTGGCGCTCGCACTCGGCGCCAAAACCGTCAAGATGCATCAGGGTCATCACGGCGCGAACCATCCGGTCAAGGATTTCACCACCGGCAAGGTCGAGATCGTCTCCATGAACCACGGCTTTGCGGTGGACGGCGACACCCTGCCGGAGGGTGTTGAGGAAACCCATGTTTCTCTGTTTGACGGCAGCAATTGTGGTCTGACGATCGTCGGCAGACCAGTATTCTCCGTTCAGCATCACCCCGAGGCTTCACCCGGCCCGCAGGATTCCCATTACCTCTTTCGCCGCTTTGCCAATCTCATTCGTGAGCGACGCGGCGAACCTGCGCTGGCTGAATAAGCAAAGGGGCGGCCCAGGGCCGCCCTTTTTGGTTTAGCCTCAAGCGTCCCTCAGGAAGATAGACGCAGCTTCACGATCTGCTCACCGATCTTTTCGAACACCTCCTTGAGCTGCCGGCTGGACGGCGTGTCAAAGTATTGATCGGGTCGGCTCGCGCAGGAACGCATCATGTCGCCAGTGTCGGTATCGCGGACCTCGAGCCTGATCGTGTAGATATCGATACCGCTTTCCTTTGCGAAATCGCACGCTTCGATTGTCTTCTCGTTCATCAACCTCGTGGATTTGCTGGTGCTTGCATTGACTTCTCCATCAAGGCGACCGTCAATCATGTAACCGAAGCTTGAATAGTACGATCGCAACCCGTTGTTGCGGACACCGAACGTGTTGGCACCATCGGTAAGAACGACCATCACCTTGTTCAGGCCATCTTCCGAGTTGCCGCCCGCGAAGGGCTCTTCCGGAGACAAAACGCGCGCACCCCAAGCCACGCCTTCCATGATGTTGGTGTTCCCCTTCGCCTCAAACTGTTTGACCTTCGATTTCAAGGTCGAATAGTCGTTGGTAAGCGGCGTGAGAGGTTCAGCATCGCACATGTCGTTCGGGCCATAGCCGGTACCCGTGCGATTGAGATTGAAGAGACCAAGAATGTCGCCAAGCAGATCAAAGCCATATTTCTTAAGCTTTTCCAGCTTCGCCAATGCGTGATTGTCCCACGGGTTGAAGGTCGCGTTCAGATAGTTGTTTCTGTACTGATAACCGGAGGGCTCATCGATCGCGAACGCGGGAACAAACAGGCTTGCCGGGTCGCGTTGATCCGCCTGTGTGTCCGCTACATCATGACGTTTGTCGCCATCGGCCATGCGCGTCTCGACGCAACCTTTCCATTCGTATCCGAGATTGTTGAAAGCCTCGAAGCGACTCACACCTGTTTTGAGCTCAAGCTGAGGGATCTCACTGATGCCATAGAGATCGAGCCATTGCGCACCAGTGCCTTCCTTGATTTTTCCCTTCTCATCGAACTCCGGCCCGTATTGGGGACCAACATTCACAAAGGTCGAGAATGGAACGAGCGCAAAGCGAAGTCGGTCCTTGTTGTCGACTTGAGCCGAGATATTGTCGATCATTTCTTCGACGGCTTTTTTCATGTCACGCAGCTTGCTGCCTTGCATGGAACCCGTCGTATCGAGCACAAGCGCGATCTCATAGGATACCAGAGCGACGTCAGCCTTCGAGCCTGCGTTTACAGGCATGGAATCCTTACCGAATATTCCGCCAAACATCAGATCCACGTCGACCTTGGCCGTCACGTGAACAGATCGCCCATCGCGTTCGACCTGCAACGCATCGAAATCTCTGGGAAAGTTGCCCTTAAGATAGTTGTAAGCGACAGAGTTCGCTTCCGAATCCGAAATTTTTTTGCCCTTTTGTGCAACTGCCAACGCAGCCGTATCAAGTGCATTCTGTAATTCAGAGCGCACCCGGCTCATGTTTGCATAGTCGACGGCGAATCCGGAGGCGCCGATCAGCGCCATGGCCGACAGGCCCGTCATCATTGCAAAATTACCAGACCTATCAGAGCCAAAGCGCTTGCAAAGCCGCTTACCGGAGCGCAGAACGCGTCCTAACCGAGAAACCATGTTGCCCACCCAAGCTTTATTTGTTGGCGGCAAAATAACTCGCGGGTTTTAAAAACGCGTTAAACGAGTAGTTGCAATTCTACACGCGAAGATTGCGCGGAGCATAACGTTGCCTGCGCCGAAATGGCAAACCGATAAGCCATGCGATTGAGAAACCTAGTATCACGCCCGCGCCGGCCCAGATAAATCCATGGAATGTGACGGGTATTGCCGGTTCGAAATCTCGCAGAGCCCCCTGCAGCACAGGACCGTCGGGTGCACGCGCTACGACCAACGGCCTGAGTACGGGCATTGCTTCATCAAATGCCTCAGACTGCCGTTCCAAATCCCCAAGTCTTCCGATTGCGGCTCGAACAGATTCGGCGCGGGCTTGCAGAAAGCTGCTGCCGGTCTTTTCGTAAACCCTTATCGCACTGTTGCGGTTCAGATTATTTTCGGCTGCGTCGGCATCAAAAGCCTCGACAACCTGCCGCAACTCATCCTGAGCTCCATTGAGGCGCTGCCGATACTGCTGAGAGAATTCAGGTGCCTGAGACGTTACAGAGCCGCAGACCACCGCCACGGCAAGGGCCAGTATTCTTCTTATTCCAAACATCTTCCAATCCACCTCGTGCGTGGTGAGGGAACGACTGGTCCGGGTTTGGATAGATTCGTTGTTAGATTGGCTCGTTGAAGGTATCGCAATCGGCCAGCCGTCCGCTCTTGAGCCCCCGCGCAAACCATGTCCGCCTCTGTTCGGACGTACCATGGTTAAAACTTTCCGGCACCACATAACCCTGGGTGCGTCGTTGCAGCGTATCATCGCCGATCTGGTTGGCCGCGTTCAATGCTTCCTCGATGTCGCCGTCATCGAGAAGTCCTTTTTGCGCTGTATAATGTGCCCAGATGCCGGCGAAGCAATCCGCTTGCAACTCCACGCGAATAGACATCGCATTCGCTTCGGTTTGACTCATACGTTGGCGCATCTGGTTGAAGCGCGGCAGGATGCCGGTCACATTCTGCACGTGGTGGCCCACCTCATGCGCAACCACATAGGCCCGCGCAAAATCCCCCGATGCATCGAAGCGGCGTGAAAGCTGATCAAAGAAGCCCAGATCAAGATAGACCTTCTCATCGCCGGGGCAATAAAATGGCCCCGTCGCCGCCGAGGCAAAGCCACAGGCTGAACGTACGGAATCAGTGAACAGAACCATAGAGGGTTCCTTGTAATCGAGCCCCTGGGATTCGAATATGCCATTCCACGTGTCTTCCGTTTCGGCCAACACGACGCTCACAAACTGCTTCATCTCATCGCTGGCGCCGCTCGGAGACTGCTGTGGCGTCGTGGTGGTCTGACTGCTAGCGCCCGGTTCTCCAGACAACATGTCCATCGGATTGATACCGCACGCACGCAAAGCGAAGAAAAGCACCACAAGTACAACGATGCCGGACAGCCCGCCGCCCGCGCGTCTGCCCCCGCCTACGGGGAGCCTCACGCGGCCGCCAGATCGACCAAACCCGCCGGGAAACACTCCCCCATTATCCGAACGACCCCTACGGTCCTCGACATTGTTGCTTTGGCGACGACCTTTCCAGCGCATGCGTAGAGTTCCCAGTTGCTTCCAGAAAACACTAGTTATCGGCTTATATGCCACAAGGCCAGAGGTTGTTACCCCGTCTGCGTGACGGAAAGGGATGTTGGTTTCCCCAAGCTTCGAATTCCTTGTAGTATCCGAAACGCTTAAATCTGATTTTCCTGGACACACCCTGCCGTCTACGGAACCTGACCGGCGTCTCTTGGCTGAAGAAACGACATCTCCTGTTGAGTGGATGACAGCACCGCGAAACAACGTCTCGGCCACCAACAGCGTGAATATCGTCATTTTCGGGGTTCCGTCGGGGCCGCCCATTGCCTATAAGGCGCGCCTAGCCCGACAATTTTTGCCCGGCCTGCGCGCGGCATACGCCCGCGTGGCGTTCGGCTCACACGCACGAGTGATCTTCCATGCCAAAACGCACCGACATCAAGTCGATCCTCATCATCGGGGCCGGCCCCATCGTTATCGGCCAGGCCTGCGAGTTCGACTATTCCGGCACCCAGGCCGTGAAAGCGCTGCGAGAAGAGGGTTATCGCGTGATCCTGGTGAACTCCAACCCGGCCACGATCATGACCGATCCGGAGCTCGCCGACGCCACCTATATCGAGCCGATCACGCCGGAAGTTGTCGCCAAGATCATCGCCAAGGAGCGGCCCGACGCGCTTCTCCCCACCATGGGCGGCCAGACCGCACTTAACACCGCACTCAGCCTGCGCCGCATGGGCGTTCTGGAGCGCTATAATGTCGAGATGATCGGCGCGCAACCCGACGCCATAGACAAGGCCGAAGATCGTTCGCTTTTCCGCGAGGCCATGGCCAAAATCGGGCTTAAAACGCCCCGTTCCATGCTCGCCAACGCCTCCGACGTCAAGAATGCCGACCGCAAGAAACATGAAGCCAAGCGCAAGGAACTCAAAGACAAGCTCTCCGGCGACGCGCTCGACAAGGCGCTCGACGAGCTCGAAAACGAATGGAACCTCGGCGAGAGCGACCGCAAGCAGCGCTACATGAACCACGCCATGGGCGTGGCCGCCCAGGCGCTCGATTTTGTCGGTCTGCCCGCCATCATCCGCCCCTCCTTCACGTTGGGCGGCACGGGCGGCGGCATCGCCTACAATCGCGAAGAGTTCTTCGAGATCGTGTCGTCAGGCCTAGATGCCTCTCCCACCACCGAAGTTCTGATCGAGGAATCCGTTCTTGGCTGGAAGGAATACGAGATGGAGGTGGTTCGCGACCGTGCGGACAATTGCATCATCATCTGCTCCATCGAGAACGTGGACCCGATGGGCGTGCATACGGGCGATTCCATCACAGTCGCCCCTGCCCTCACGCTCACGGACAAGGAATACCAAATCATGCGCAACGCATCGATTGCGGTGTTGCGCGAGATCGGTGTTGAAACCGGCGGCTCGAATGTCCAGTTCGCCGTCAATCCGGAGAATGGACGTCTCGTCGTCATCGAGATGAACCCGCGCGTGTCGCGCTCCTCGGCGCTTGCCTCCAAAGCGACAGGCTTCCCCATCGCCAAGGTCGCGGCAAAGCTCGCTGTCGGCTATACGCTGGACGAGTTGGAGAACGACATCACCGGCGGTGCAACCCCCGCGTCCTTCGAACCCTCCATCGACTATGTCGTCACCAAGATCCCGCGCTTCGCCTTTGAAAAGTTCCCGGGCTCCAAACCGGCTCTCTCCACGGCCATGAAATCGGTGGGTGAAGTCATGGCCATTGGGCGCACCTTTGCCGAGTCCTTCCAGAAGGCATTGCGCGGCCTGGAGACCGGCCTCACCGGTCTCGATGAGATCGAGATTCCCGGCTACGATCCGGAAGGCGATCCATCGGAAAACAAGAACGCCATCCGTGCCGCGCTCGGCACCCCGACGCCCGACCGCCTGCGCATGGTGGCTGAGGCCATCCGCCTTGGCACCAGCCTTGAAGACGTGCACACCATGTGCCGCATCGACCCCTGGTTCCTGGAGCAGATCGCAGCGGTCCTCGCCATGGAAGAGCGCGTGCGCGAGCACGGCCTGCCAGAGGATGCGGAGAACCTGCGCCTGTTGAAGTCCATGGGCTTCTCAGACGCTCGCCTCGCGTCACTCACGAAGAAAGAGACGGAAGAGATTCAAAAGATTCGCTATTCCCTTGGCGTCCATCCCGTTTACAAGCGCATCGACACCTGCGCGGCAGAGTTTGCTGCCCCCACCGCCTACATGTACTCGACCTATGAGTTGCCTTTCGCTGGCGAGGTGGCCGACGAGGCCCACGTCTCGGACCGCAAGAAGGTGGTGATCCTCGGCGGCGGCCCCAACCGCATCGGCCAGGGCATCGAGTTCGACTATTGTTGCTGTCATGCCGCCTTCGCGCTGGCCGACGCCGGCTACGAGTCGATCATGGTCAATTGCAACCCGGAGACCGTTTCCACAGATTACGATACCTCCGACCGTCTCTATTTCGAGCCCCTCACACCCGAAGACGTGTTGGAAGTCCTGCGTGCCGAACAGGCGGCAGGTACCCTGCACGGCGTCATCGTGCAGTTTGGCGGCCAGACGCCGCTGAAACTTGCCGATGCGCTGGAAAAGGCTGGCATCCCGATCCTCGGCACCGCACCCGACATGATCGATCTGGCCGAAGACCGTGACCGCTTCCAGAAGCTCCTGATCAAGCTTGGGCTGAAACAACCGAAGAACGGCATCGCCTACTCTGTTGAGCAGGCACGGGTCGTGGCCTCCGAGCTGGGCTTCCCGCTGGTCGTACGCCCATCCTATGTGCTGGGCGGCCGCGCCATGCAGATCATCCACAACGAGACGATGCTGCAGACCTATTTGCTCGACACGGTGCCAGGCCTCGTTCCCGAGGAAATCCGCCAAAAATATCCGGCCGACAAGACCGGCCAGATCAACACGCTTCTTTCCAAGAACCCGCTCCTCTTCGACACGTACTTGACGGAAGCCGTCGAAGTGGATGTGGACTGCCTTTCCGATGGCAGCCAGACCTATGTTTCTGGCATCATGGAGCACATCGAGGAGGCCGGCATCCACTCTGGAGACTCTGCCTGTTCCCTGCCGGTTCATTCGCTCGACGAAGCACTGGTGGCCGAGCTGGAACACCAGACGGCAGCCCTGGCCCGGGCTTTGAAAGTCGGCGGCCTAATGAACGTGCAATACGCCGTCAAGAATGGCGAGATCTACGTGCTTGAGGTCAATCCACGCGCCTCGCGCACGGTACCCTTCGTGGCCAAGACCATCGGGCGCCCCATCGCAAAGATCGCCGCCCGCATCATGTCGGGCGAGACGCTGGAGAACGCTTTCGCTCATTACGGGACCATGCCCAATGCACGAGACCTCGGACATATCGCGGTGAAGGAAGCCGTCTTCCCCTTCGCACGCTTCCCCGGTGTCGACACGCTGCTCGGACCGGAGATGAAATCCACCGGCGAGGTGATGGGTCTCGACACCGATTACGCGCTTGCCTTCGCCAAAGCACAGCTCGGCGCCGGCGTCGACCTGCCGCGCGGTGGCACACTGTTCGTCTCGGTGCGTGACGATGACAAAGCCCGCGTCCTACCGGCGGTCAAGCGGCTCGCTGATGCCGGCTGGCATGTTCTGGCCACCGGTGGCACGGCCCGCTTCCTGCGCGAAAACGGCGTCAAAGCCGAGAAGATCAACAAGGTTTTGGAAGGTCGCCCGCATATCGAGGACGCGATCCGCAACCGTCAGGTTCAACTCGTCTTCAATTCGACGGACGGGCAAAAGGCCTTGTCGGACTCCAAATCGTTGCGACGCGCGACCTTGATGCAGAAAGTGCCCTACTACACCACCATGGCAGGTGCCGAGGCTGCGGCCGAGGCGATTCTTGCTCTCAAGGCAGGCAGCCTTGAGGTGCGTCCGTTGCAGAGCTATTTCCTCTAGGCAGCCTTTCAGCACCTGCGCGGCCGCCGGGCCTGAGGCTCGGCGGCGCGGCTGCAGCCGTCCCCGCTCCCCACGCCACATGCCAGCGCTTGGTGTACTGACACCATTGAACGGCAAGCATGTTCCTGGCTGTCCCCCATACCCTTCCTTGATCTCGGGCATTCGCCACAGCGGACACGATGGAGCCGCCATATCGAATAGATAAAGTTCGACTGGATAGCCTTCATAAACGCCGATAATAGAAACATAAACATCGGCGCAGAAAGGCAAGGCTTTCATATATATACAAAATAAACAATATACCAGCGCCAAGTGTGCAAACTGAACGTCGAGAATATTCGAACAACATTGGTGAAACAGGAATATCGGCGCGTTTCCCGCGCCTTTGAAGCAAGATTTCGGAGCCACGCATTTTAAGGCTCTGTGCGCTTTTTTGAGCACGAGGGATTTTTACGATGAAGCCCTTTTTTAGATTTGCCCTGCCGCTTGCGGCGTTGTCGGCTGTGGTGGCCGCCTGCTCGGATCTGGCATCGCTCAAGGAAAGGATCATCTCCTTCCCCGCGTCGGAACTCGAGTGGATCGAGATCCCTGATTCGGGTGGCATACGATATGCCAATGTTCGCGGCGACCTAGCAGGCGCGGCCCCTTATGAGGCCTTTGTTCTGTATCCCGCCGGGAAGGACAACCCGTATCACTATCACACCCGATCCATCCGGACCGTGGTTGTGCAGGGCACGTTTTTCATTGTGGTCGACGGCAGGCGGACGGTGTACCCGAAAGGCTCGTATTATGAGTTGCCTGGGCACCTGAGGCACTTCAGCGGTTGCGTTGAGGGCATCGACTGCCTCCTCTTCCAGTATCAGGACAAAGGGTTCGACCTTGTCCCATACCGCGATGAGAAGGAGGCTCCTTCAGTCAAGTCCGAGCGCGCCCTCCCAAAGGGGGCGCGCTCTATTTCTTCGCTTAGGGGGACGCCCGCTAGTTGCGCCGGTAAAGCCACAAAACAACCGGAGACAAAACGAGTGTCAAAAGCACCGGCGCCGTCAAAGCAAGCATCACATCGCCTGCTGTGGCCGTTCCGCTCATCAGCCCCCTCAGGGCAGTCGCCATGTGCGTCACCGGATTTCGTACAACAAATGCTTCGAGCCATCCCGGCATCGTCTCGGGACGCACCATGATGTTGGAGGCGAACACAAGCGGAAAGATGAACGTGAAACCGATCGTCATGACGGTCATCGGTGTACGTATGAGAAGGCCAAGCACGATGAAGATCCAGCCAACACCGAAGCCAATGACAATCAACAACAAAAACGAAAAAAGAACCCCCACCACGCCTGCTTCGGGGCGATAGCCCAAGGCCAGCCCGACGGACAGAATAATCAATCCTGCAATTGTATGGCGCAGGACGTCGCCGGCCATGAGCCCTGCAAAGGGCGAAAGGGACCAGATTGGCAATGAGCGGAAACGGTCGAACAATCCCTTCGAGAGATCCGTGGAAAGTCCCATCCCGGAATAAACTGAGTTGAACACGACTGTCTGAACAAGGATGCCGGGGAGGAAGAACTGTAGATAGTCGCTCGTCGAACCTGCCAAGGCGCCACCGAAAACGAAGGTGAACAGCAGAGTGAACATGAGAGGCGTCATGATCAGGTCGAACAACTGCTCCGGCACATGCTTGAATTTCAACACTGCCCGCCAACCGAAAGTGAGAGCGTTGGCAAGCGCGGAGGGTCTGGTCGGTCGGGCTGCATTGGATAGCATTGCAGGACCATTCTGAATGGAGGTCATGATGCTTCTCCTGGCGATTCTTCCTCCACAGGCTGCCCGGTGAGTGCGAAAAACACCTCATCAAGGCTCGGTGACCCCATCGAGAAATCGGACAGCTCTATTCCTGCTGAGATCAACACGCCCAGCGCTTCATTGGCGGCTCTGGTCGACCCTGCGACCACGGAGAGCTGCGCACCCTCGGCGCTGCGTTGAACGGGCGCCCCCAGAGCCTTCTCCAAGATTTTCTCCGCTTCATCCATTCGCTTATGATCGCCAAGGGCAACGTGTAGAAAACCGGAGCCGATGGCCGATTTGAGCTCCCTGCTCGTCCCTTCAGCGATTTTTCGGCCACGATCGATCACTGCGATACGCGCGGCCAACTGATCCGCTTCTTCGAGATACTGGGTGGTCAACAGGATCGTCACACCGAATTGAGCCAGAGAGCGGATCATCTTCCAAACACCTTGCCGGGCTTTGGGGTCGAGACCGGTCGTTGGCTCATCAAGAAAGAGAACACCCGGCGTCACGATCAGTGACGCTGCAATGTCGAGCCGCCTTCGCATCCCGCCAGAATAGGACTTAACCTGCTTTCTGGAAGCATCCGAAAGCTCGAAGGCAGCGAGCAATTCATTTGCCCTTGTCTTGGCAGCGCTAGCTGAAAAGCCCCAAAGACGTGCGAACATGACAAGGTTTTCGCGCCCCGTCAGATCCTCGTCGAGCGAGGCAAACTGCCCGGTCAACGCAATGACACCACGCACTGCCTGCGGGTTCGAAGCCACATCGTGCCCCATGACCGAGGCAGTTCCCCCATCTGGTCGCGCAAGCGTTGCAAGCAAACGGATCAACGTGGTCTTTCCCGCTCCGTTTGGCCCGAGAATGCCGAAGATCATGCCACGCGGAACATCCAGATCGATTCCATCCAGCGCAGCGACAGTCCCATAGCGCTTGGCCAACCCGCGCACGGAAATCGCCAGAGACGGTAAATCAGGCGCGATCGTTTTAGCCCCCACCGGATTCATGTCGTTCATCTGCATTCCTCCGGAGCAACCAGTTCCCGCTCGTGCCCATCACAGCAAGAAGGAGCCGCCAAGCGGCGTCCGACAGGACGCAGACATACACCAATAGCGGATATCTCAGAACGGGTTTGTCGCCCTGCCTAAAAGCCTGCTGACAGCTCCCGCCGAGCCAGACTCAGTTCCGCAAACCCGTTTCGTGGAGCAACCCTTTGCGTTTGGCATCGTAGTAGTAGCCGCTGGCATAGAATCGCACCGCGCGATCTTCGTTTCGATCCGCAGTTATATAGGCGCCTCGCAGATACTTGACGGCGTATTTGAGATTGGTTTCCGCATCCAACAAACCGGATGCAGGACCGCGATATCCCATGGTCTGCGCGGTATCGTGCCGGATCTGCATCAATCCCCAGTAGATGCGATTGCGCGCTGAGGGATCGAAATTGCTCTCTCGTTTGACAACCCTGCGCACCAGCCGCTCAGGCACCTCGTAGATGGCCGAGTAACGCGCGATCAAAGCATCGAGCTTGGCGCTACGTGGTGCCACGGGCTCCACAGTCGCCCCAGCCTCCAACGCAGTCAGCGCGGCGGATGGTGGTCGCTGCCCCGCGAATGCGTCGGGACTGACGGCCTCGTCCGAAATCGCGGCATCCTGTTCTGTAACAAGGCTCTTCGCAATCACCGTCGCATCGGCAGAGCTTTCGATCGCATCGGTCCTGGCCTGACCATCGCTCCCGGTCGTTGTGCAACCCGCCATGGACGGCAAGGCAAGCACAAGACCGGCGGCCAAATAACGGGAAAACAACGGCAAGGCACTTTCCTTTAATAAGATCATCCCCACCCGCGCGCCTTCTATCGTGCAACGCAGGGCGTGGCAATCTCATGTCAGGAGAGTCATCGTTCACTCTTTGTGCGATGGTGTTCGCATGTTACCGATAATTTGGGAGGAGTCGGACAGGTGCTCATGGCATCCGGTGCATATCTGGTTTTCGAAACAGCTTTCGGTTTCTGCGGTGCAGGCTGGAGCGCATGTGGGCTCACTCGTTTCATTCTTCCTACACCGGATGCGGGATCGGTCGAACGGCTATTGAAACAGCGGCGTCCTGAATGCAAGGCCGCAGCAGCGGCAGGCGTCATGACAAGCCTGGTCGCGGCTGCCGAACGTTATTTCGATGGGACTCGGGAAGACTTTTCCGAGTTTCCTCTCGATCTCTCCGGCATCAGTCCGTTTCATCGAACGCTTTACACGGCCATGCGAAAATTGTCCTACGGGGAAACCACAACCTACGGCGCGCTTTGTGAAAGCGTCGGCTTCCCGAAAGCCACCCGAGAAACGGGCGCAGCCATGGGCAAAAACCCCATTCCCCTGATCATCCCCTGCCATCGCGTGCTTGCCGCAGGTGGCAGGATTGGTGGTTTTTCCGCCCATGGCGGCATCACGACGAAACAAAAAATGCTTGCATTGGAAAATGCCCGCTCGCCAAATGCTGACGAGAAGCAGGGAATACTTCCATTCTAGTGCCGGTTGAACCCCATACCTTGCACTCAAGCGAGGCGGGCGCATAATAAATGCGATTCGGGTGATCCTCGTGATCAGTGGGGACAGCCACAATCTCGCCGTCAATCGGTCGATTTATCGGCGATATTTCTGTTCAGCGTTGGGTCATTGCGTCCGTGATTTTCAACCGGCGGGAATTCCATGCATCAATCTGCCGACAACAGCATCAAGAATCGTCTCACTGAGCCATCAGCGATGATTGCAGAGGTCAAACGCCTTGTCGCACAAGGCGTGGAGATGGATCAGATTGCTCCCGAATTGTCGAAACAGTTCTATATCGACATTGATCTTCTCAATGCAGTCTTGCGTGTGATGCGGAAGAAGATGTCGGAACGCATATCGAACGAAAGCCGCGCGAAAGCAGAGACAGGCAGCGCCAACGACAGAGCAGCAGCCTGAAGCGTCTCCGTACGGTTTTAAAGAAATTTGTTTCGAATTTTTCCGGTCCCGAACACCGATTCAAAATCCCTCTCTGGTAGCAATTGGAAAAATAGCACAACCAATTGCAAGAACTTGAACTAGGAGAGGATGCACCGTGCTGATCGGAAACTTGTATAAATTACCTTTGCTCGACAGACTGAGACCACCAGCAAACCAAGCTGAGCCTCAAGAGCCTGCGTCGCCGCCCAACGAGACGACCCAACCCGAACCAACCGATGATCAGATGATAGGCCCGGGTGGCAATGCGAGCCCATCAGCCCCTGCAGCGGGCACGTCGCCCGGCGCATCCAGTCAGACGACGGCGATGAATGACCAATACCGGCTCTCGTCTATGCACTTGGTGCCCGAGGAACCAACAGACGTGGTCTCGATTGAGGCTTGGGCCAGGCGAGCCGCACTCGAGGTGCAAAAGCATGAGCAATTCGCATCAATGCTGCAGCGCATTTCGAAGCCGGAAGCCGCAGCGCAAGTCGCTCTTCTTCAGAACGAATCTGAGACCAGAAGCGATCTGCGCTCCGTGACCGCAGCTTACGGCGAGAACCAAGATCCGCTGTCCGCAGCGAACAGCAATTCCGAGCACTAAAAATGGATTAGGGCTCGACAAAGTCGGGCCCTGATCTCCGAAACGATGGTCGGTAAGGCCAGTTCAGTTTGATCCCGGCTTCATGTCAAACACACAACGACCGTCTCTGGATCTCGAAATATGCGCGCGATGTCCAGTGGCCGCACATCCATGATAGAGCCTGCTTCTTCTGGTCTCGCGAGCAGTTCGCCTTGAACCAGATCGGCTCCGACCGATAGCGCCGCCAGCAGGTGAGCCGGGCTTTCGAGCCCTTTAATCAGAACTTCAGCACCTCCGCCCTTGAGGCTTTCGATCACCTCGCGCAAAAGCCGCAATGCGGCGTCGACCTCCGCAACACGACGAAACCAGGAGCCATCCACGCTCACAATGCTTGGCTGGAGCCGCTTTACCGTGTCTATCGCCTCACCTTGCACGCCGAATCCATCAGCCGCCAACCTTACACCAGCAGCCCCCAAAACAGCCAAGATTCGCTCGAAACGCTTCGGTTCACAGCTCTCGACGTTCTGAACACTGCATACCAGGGAGCTTGGAGGAAAACCGGTCTCAGCAAGCCGTGCAAAGGTGAGAGCAAGCTGCTCGATAGCCTCCTCCCCGCAAAGCATGGAACTCTCGAAAGGTAGGTGCAGGGAAAGATTATCATGCCTGGCATGATGACAATTTCCTATATGCAGGAGATTGGAGAGCAACAGAACGTATGCATGGGCGGCAGGTTCGATAGAGGCAAGAAACGTCTCCCTGCCCATCGGCTGGAAATTGAGCACTGGTAGCATAGATGCCTCCAGCCCCTCGGGCATCAACACATCCGATGCAACGCGGAAAATAGGCTGATAAAGGCTGCGAAGCTGATAGCTCCCGTAAACAACCGTTTCCAACCCCACCTCGTCTGCGATGATGGATGCCGCGACTGGCCCGGAGATCGGTTGCCCACCCATATTTTCAGGTTCCACGGCGCCCGAACGTGCGTCCGCTACGATTGGCAGAAGCGTCCAGTTTGGTACTTTCGAGCTTGCCTTGTAGGAGATTCTCCACAGCGTCCGCCAGCACTCGCCTTCGCTCACTCTCGCGTGCCGCTTCAAATTCCGCAAAAGCGCCTGGAGCCAGTTGTGGCCGGGCAAGTGCGAACCCTTGCACCATGGAAACGCCGCAGCTTTCCGCCAATTCAAGCTGTTGACCGGTTTCGATGCCTTCGAAAACGGTTCGTATCCCTTTCTGAGCGAACGACCGCACCATATCGGTCAGCATCGCTATGCCAGGAGCTGACGCAAGAAGGCGGCCGGTCCAGGCACCATCGAATTTGACGATGTCGGGCCCAAGCGCTTCAATCCGCTTCAAATCGGAACTGTCGGCTCCGTAGTCATCCACCGCAACTCGGTGCCCATATCCCTTGAGCGCCCGCACAAATCTGATCAGCGTTTCATCAGAACCCGTCTCCTGTTCGGTGATTTCGCACACAACACGCTCTGCGGAGATACCCGCCTCCTTTATGACGCCCTGCACGTCGCGCAGGGCGCTTGCGGCGGAAGCCGCGTCCACAAAATGCGATGGGTCGAAATTGACGAACAACGAAGCCGTTTTGCTCAGATTGGCCCCACCATTCAACAAATGCAGCGTTCTAGCCAGCGTTTCGACCTGCAAACGGTCGATGTCGGGAATGCTGGCAAAGAAAACGCCTGGCCCCACAGGCTGTTCATTCCTGAACGGGCGTATCAAGCCTTCATATGCGCTTAAGAGCAGACGGCCCTCGCGAAAGGCAAAGATCGGTTGGAAGGCCGATTTCAATGTATAGCCGCCCCAAATGCCCACAACGGTCCCGTCGTCCTGGCGGGCGATGTGGCCGGGGCCGATGCTGCGCGGCATACTGCGCTTCCTCAAGACTTTTCATTCATGGCGGTTAAAATGCCATCCAACGCCTTTATTCGCCGTTAACGACTGGCTCTATGCCGCAAATTGGCTAGCCGCTTGCGATTCTGTCCCCAATCGGACATGAAGGATCACGCTGATGTTCAGCGTAAATCTCACAGGAACCGGAGTCCTCCATTATGGCTTTCCTTGCCGATGCCCTTTCACGGGTAAAACCCTCCGCAACCATCGCGGTTTCCCAGAAAGCGCGCGAACTCAAATCTCAGGGACGTGACGTGATCGGTCTTGGTGCAGGCGAGCCGGATTTCGACACACCAGAGAATGTGAAGAAAGCGGCCATCGAGGCAATCGACCGAGGTGAGACGAAATACACACCCGTTTCCGGCATCCAGCCGCTCCGCGAAGCGATCGCCGAAAAATTCAAGCGTGAGAACAATCTCGATTACGACTGGAAGCAGACCATTGTCGCCACCGGCGGCAAGCAGGTTCTATTCAACGCGATGATGGCGACACTCAACGCGGGAGACGAAGTGGTTATCCCGAGCCCCTACTGGGTGAGTTACCCTGAGATGGTGTCCATCTGCGGCGGCACGCCGGTGGCTGCCGAAACCAGCATCGAGAACGGTTTCAAGCTCACTGCGGAGGCCTTGGAAAAGGCAATTTCGCCCAAGACCAAATGGCTGATCATGAACTCGCCGTCCAATCCTTCGGGGGCGGCATATTCGGCTGAGGAGCTCAAGGCGCTTGCCGAGGTTCTTCTTGCCCACCCCAATGTCTGGGTGCTGACAGATGACATGTATGAACACCTGACCTACGGCGACTTCAAATTTCATACCATCGCTGAGGTGGAGCCGAAGCTCTATGAGCGCACGCTGACGATGAACGGCGTCTCCAAGGCCTACGCCATGACAGGCTGGCGCATAGGGTACGCAGCAGGCCCCATCGAGCTCATCAAGGCCATGGACATGATTCAGGGACAACAGACTTCGGGCGCCTGTAGCATTGCCCAGTGGGCCGCGGTCGAGGCGCTTAACGGGCCTCAGGAATTCGTCGCCAGGAACAAAGCGATTTTCCAGGGCCGCCGGGATCTCGTGGTATCAATGCTCAACCAGGCAAAGGGCATCAATTGCCCCATTCCTGAAGGCGCATTCTACGTTTATCCCTCCTGTGCAGAGCTGATTGGGAAAACAGCACCATCCGGCAAGACAATCAACACTGACGAGGATTTCGTTTCGGAGCTTCTGGAGGCAGAAGGTGTCGCGGTCGTGCATGGCTCGGCGTTCGGTCTAGGACCCAACTTCCGAATCTCCTACGCCACGTCCGAGGCCCTGCTGGAAGAAGCCTGCAGCCGTATCCAGCGCTTTACCGCATCACTGAAATAAACTTTCAGTCGAGGGTCTGACTATTGCACCGCAAAATATTATTCGGCGGCGCAATATTCTTAACGCACTCTTTAAGCTTCTCATTGTTCTCTCGTTTTCCAAGGGATTCGGGGAGACACTAGGGGCATGAGCATCCTCTCCACCGTTCGCCGCAATGGCGCACGTGTTTACATCGGCGTTCAAGCGCTTTTGATCACAGCAACTGCGCTTGTCGCCGTGGCTTATTTCATAGCGCCGCGCGAAAGCAGCATGTCGGACTGGCTGCTGCTGACGTGTTTTGTGCTTGGGGCGACAGGCCTTGGTCTGCTTGAATATCTCAAACGCACTGTTACCGATCAACTCAAGGACGCTGTGCGCATTGAAGCGGAGCGTACGCGGCTTACAGAAAATGATCTCCTCACGGGCGCGCTTACCCGCGGCCGTTTCCTCGACGAACTCAGCGCCGGCATTGGGACACTTTCAAGGCCGCGCCGCATCATGCTGCTGCTCGTCGACCTCGACCATTTCAAACAACTCAACGATGGCTTCGGTCATCAGTTTGGGGATCAGGCGCTTGCCCATTTGGTCGCCTGCGCGAAACACTGCTTCCCAGATTGTACAATCGGTCGACTCGGCGGAGACGAGTTTGCCATACTCATGTACGGCAACGACCTAGAGCGCTGCCGGGCCCGGGCCGAAAAGTTGCTTGCATTGCTTCAGCAAGGCCGAGTTTGCGAGGGACATCAGATCCCCCTCGGGGCGTCTATCGGGATCGCTGTGGCGCCGGAACATGCCAGCAGCCCCAAGGAGCTACCATTGCTCGCCGATCTTGCGCTCTACGAAAGCAAGGGGGCCGGACGCGGACGCATTACCGTGTTTGATCCCGACATGCTCTCTGAAAAGCGCCAGCGCCGCTTTATGGAGCGCGAATTGCGGGCAGCGATCTATCTGAATGAGCTTGAACTTCACTACCAACCGCTGACCGATTCCGAACGCAACTGCACGGCCCTGGAGGGTTTGGTACGCTGGCGTCATCCTGTGCGCGGCATGATATCACCCGCTGACTTCATACCTGTTGCCGAAAGATCGAACCTGATCGACATGGTGGGCGAATGGGTGTTCCGTCGCGCCTGTCTCGATCTCAACCATTTGTCGAGTGGACGCATTAGCATCAACGTCTCGGGAGAGCAGCTCAAGCGCGATGGCCTCGTGCATATGCTGGATCGCGTATTGCAAGAAACCGGCACGGCCGCCAACAGTTTCGTTCTCGAAATCACAGAGACCGTCGCCACGGCGGCGACACCAGAAATCATCGCCCGCATCGAGCGTTTGCGCGCGATGGGTTTCCACATCGCACTTGATGACTTTGGAACCGGCCATTGCGGCTTCAACTACATCAAGACGTTGCCGATCGACTCGATCAAGATTGATCGGAGCTACATCCGCAACCTCGGGCATGATCGTATCGCACAGGTTTTCGTCTCCGCACTGACGCAGATTGCTCGCATTCAAGGTCTCACAATCGTTGCTGAGGGGATCGAAACTGAAGCGGAGTTCGATCTCGCACGCGCTGCCGGTTGCAATCGCTTTCAGGGCTATTTCCTCGGGCGCCCTCAGCCCGCGCCCTTGGTCCGGAAAAGGAATGAGGATCTCACCTGTTTGGCTTTGAGCGCCTGAACGCCCCTTGCCCAAAATTCCAAGCCGTGTGACCATATTCTACGGGAAACGTTGGCGCACCGGCATGTGAGTGCCGCAAACGGGCTCTTCAAGGGCGAGAATGCTCCTGCTCATCCGTCTTCGCGCTGCGACCGCGCGACGGCCGCACAGGCCGGCCGCCGCTCATGAAACGTGTGCAAGTAAACGCGTGTGAGGAGGCCACCCACCATGGGAAATCGCTCGGGAGAGAGAAGTCGCGGACCGAAATGCATTGCCATTGTCGGTCCGTTTTCAAGTGGCAAAACGACTTTGCTTGAAGCCATTCTGGAACGCACGGGCGCCGTAACCAAACAGGCAAGTACGGGTTCCGGCACAGTGGGGGACCACTCCGCTGAATCCAAGGCCCACCAGATGAGCGTCGAGGCGAATGTCGCCACCACCAGTTTCCTTAGTGAAAGCATCACTTTCGTGGATTGTCCCGGCTCGGTCGAATTTGCCTATGAGGCGGATCCGATCCTCGCAGCAGCCGATATGGCCATCGTCGTCACCGAACCCGACGAGAAGAAAATCCCCGCCCTCCAGCTTACACTCCATCGGCTCGACGAGCTCGGCATTCCGCGCATCATCTTCCTGAACAAGATCGAGCATGCAACCATGGGCGTCCGTGATATGCTGAAAATGCTCCAACCGACCAGTGATACCCCGCTCCTTCTGCGCCAGATTCCCTTGCGCAAGGACAGCATCGTCATCGGGTCCATCGATCTGGCACTGGAACGCGCTTACATCTACCGGGAGCACGCAAGCAGTGAGATCGCCCCCATATCCAACGACGACAGAGCACGTGAGATCGAGGCACGTTTCTCCATGCTTGAAACTCTGGCGGACCAAGATGACAGGCTAATGGAGCAACTTCTAGAGGAGATAGAACCGCCCCGCGACGCTATTTTTGACGACCTCGCCGCCGATCTGCGCGACGGGACTGTGACACCGGTGCTGATCGGGTCTGCAGAAAAAGGCAACGGCATATTGCGGCTATTGAAAGCAATCCGACACGATGCGCCGGATGTTCAAGCGACAAGAGAGCGGCTTGGACTGGCCATGTCGGGTGAGCCCGTTCTGCAGGTCATGAAATCAATCCACACATCGCATGGAGGCAAGCTCTCTCTCTCACGCGTGCTTTCCGGCTCGGTCGACGATGGTATGGAACTGCGCAGCGGCTCAACGATCGACAAGGTTTCAGGCCTCTACACACTTCTCGGGCGCGAACAGACCAAGGTCACGAATGCGGAGGCCGGCACCACAGTGGCACTCGGTAAGCTTGAGGGGGTGAAGACAGGGGACACGCTGAGCGCGGCTACGACTCCGCTCCCGCCACTCATCACACTCGAGAGCCCTCAGCCTGTCTATTCCGTCGCGGTACATCCCAGCGAACGCAAAGACGAGGCAAAGCTCTCACTCGCCCTGCAGAAGCTCATGGAGGAAGACCCTTCACTTGGCGTCGAACAACGGCAGGAAACAGGGGAAACGATACTGTGCGGACAAGGTGAGATGCATCTGCGCGTCACTCGCGAGCGCCTGGAAGGCAAATACCAGATCCCCGTGGACACGGCCGTGCCGAGCGTTGCCTACCGCGAAACGATTCGCAAGAGCTCCACGAAACGCGGCCGGCATAAGAAGCAGTCGGGCGGTCACGGTCAGTTCGGAGATGTTGTGCTCGAGATACGCCCCCTGCCCCGCGGCTCCGGTTTCGAATTCTCCGACACGATCACCGGCGGGGTCGTTCCGAAGCAGTATATTCCATCGGTCGAAACCGGCGTTCGTGAGCACCTCAAATCCGGTCCGCTCGGGTTTCCGGTCATAGATCTCGCCGTCAATCTCTCGGACGGTTCCTACCATTCGGTGGACTCCTCCGACATGGCGTTCCAACTTGCCGGGCGACTTGCCATGAAGGAAGGGCTTGGTGAGTGCTCACCTGTTCTCCTGGAGCCGATCCTCAAGGTCGAGGTCTACACGCCATCGGATGCTACCGCCCGCATCACCGCCATTCTGTCGCAACGGCGCGGGCAGATTCTTCGCTTTGACGCACGCCCCGGCTGGACAGGTTGGGACATTGTGGAGGCGACAATCCCAGCATCTGAAACCAACGATCTGATTATCGAGTTGCGGTCCGCCACTGCGGGTGTTGCCAGCTATCGCAGCACCTTTGATCACATGGCCGAGTTGACCGGGCGTTTGGCGGATGCGGCGATGAGCGCGCAGGGCAAGGCGGCTTGATGAGAGCATCAACCGCAAAGATCGCAACGCAATCGTGAAGCACCGTGATTTTGAACCGCTGGCTAGCGGTCTTACCAAAGGCGTTGCTATCAGAGGTCTCCCGGAGAAAGCCATGCTCACGATCCATCGTCGCCCGCGCTGGGCAGTCGCCGAAAACTTGGCGACGCCCGAATGCGTTTTTGCAAATCGTCGCGCAGTACTTTCGGGGCTTGGTCTCGGGGTGATCGCCGGCGCAGGCTTGCTGACCCTGCCAGCAAAGGCGCAGGCAGACGGAGACGCCGCGTCGCGAACCGCATCCCTTTACCCAGCGGAGCGGAACGAAGCCTACCAGATCGAACGCCCCCTCACGCCAGAAGATGTAAGCAGCACCTACAACAATTTTTACGAATTCGGATCGCACAAGCAGATCGCGCTCGCAGCGCAGGCACTCTCAACCCATCCCTGGGACATTGAGATCGATGGTCTGGTGGAAAAGCCCGGCACCGTTGCCTTCGAGGGTTTGATAAAGCGCATGCCACTCGAAGAGCGCCTCTACCGGCATCGTTGCGTCGAAGCCTGGTCAATGACAGTGCCATGGACCGGCTTTCCGCTTTCATCTCTTCTGGCAATGGCGAAGCCACTTTCGTCCGCGCGCTATATCCGCTTTGAAACCTTCAACGATCCCTCCGTCGCCGGCGGCCAAAAGCAGGTGTGGTATCCTTGGCCCTATGTCGAAGGCGTGACCATCGAAGAGGCGTCAAACGACCTCGCCTTCCTCGTCACCGGCGCGTACGGTAAACCTCTGGCCAAGCAGTTCGGCGCGCCTCTGCGGCTGGCCCTGCCCTGGAAGTACGGCTTCAAATCCATCAAATCCATCCGACGCATTTCTTTCACCGAAAAGAGGCCGGTGAGTTTTTGGGAGGAGACCGCCGGCAGCGAATACGGCTTCTGGGCAAATGTGAATCCAGACGTGCCCCACCCGCGCTGGAGTCAGGCCGAGGAGCAGATACTGCATACGGGCGAGCGCATACCGACGCAGCTTTTCAACGGTTATGCTGAGGAAGTCGCCGACCTCTATAGCGGGCTGGAAAACGAGCAGCTCTATCGCTGACGCTCACCAGAGCCACCTGGTGAGCCCCACAGCCGGAAATGACGTGAAGCCAAGCAGATAAAAAAAGAGCCGGATCACGGAGATCCGGCTTTAGTCATTGGAAGTGCCATATAGGCGAAACCTCCAGAGGGGAACACTCGCGGGGGCAAATGGGAGGAGAACGCCCCCGGGAGTGCTTCTCATATGGGCAATGACAGCCTAAATAACAACCACATGTTTTTGCAATTCACCCATGCAATTTTGCATAACGCCCCGTATTTCTTGGGAAATACTGCGTCAAAATGCCCAATGCCTTGATTTCGATATGAGGAAATCCCGGAAAGCGTGAAGCTTTGCCTGATTTTTCATCACGTTCGGGTAGCAGAAATATGTATCGAACGACGGCACGGCTGTTTCAGGCAGCAGCTGCACCAGATCATTGCTCTTGCCGACCACATAATCAGGCAACATAGCGATGCCGGCCCCACGCTGCACAGCCAGTTTGATCGACAGAATGTTGTTGATCTGCAGCGCCGTTTGTCGCTTTTGCCCCTCAGGACGCCCGGCCGTTTCCAGCCAGTTCATGTCACTCAGGTGTGGTGGCACAGCCTCGCCAAATGTCACGATCCGATGTTTGTCCAGATCGGCGATAGACGACGGCTTTCCGTGCTTGTTCACATAGGAAGGCGACGCGAAGAGATGGAAGTGCACGGTAAACAGCTTACGCTGGATGAGATCCGGCTGCTGCGGTTGACGCATCCGAATCGCGCAATCAGCCTGTCTCATGGTCAGGTCGAGCTCCTCATTGTCGAGAATGAGCTGCAATTCGATGTCCGGATAGAGCTCGATGAACTCCGGCAACCTTTCCGTCAGCCAGCCGGTGCCGAGCCCCACCGTGGTGGAAACCTTCAACAGGCCGGACGGACGATCTTTCGCCTCGGTCAGCCGCACGCGCACGCTTTCCAGCTGCATCAGCACGTCATGAGCGGTGCGATAAAGCATCTCGCCCTGCTCCGTCAGCACCAGCCCGCGAGCGTGCCGATGGAAAAGCGGCACCCCCACTTCCAGTTCAAGCGCACTCACCTGGCGTGAAATGGCCGACTGCGAAAGGTGCAGCGTTTCAGCGGCGTGCGTAAACGAGCCGGCCTCTGCGGCGGCGTGAAAAACCCTGAGCTTGTCCCAGTCCAACGCCTCGTTCTCCTCTGTCAGGCGCTTGTACCGTCATGGGCGTTGCCGCCCGTTCTTGTCGCTGCGTCGTTCCCCTTTATTCGGCAGCTTCTTTCGTTGTTTCCATCGCTGCCAGATACTTCTCTGCTTCCAGCGCCGCCATGCAGCCAAGTCCGGCTGCCGTCACGGCCTGGCGATAAATGTCGTCCGCCACATCACCGGCGGCAAAAACCCCCGGAACATCCGTCTGCGTGGTCCCGGGCTGCGTCCACAGATAGCCATTGGGCTTCTGCTTGAGCTTGCCTTCAAATAACTCGACCGCAGGCGCGTGACCGATCGCCACGAAGACACCATCCACGGCGAGATCGGACACCGCACCCGAGTGCACGTTCTTCACGCGCACCCCCGATGCGGATGCAGGCATGGGCGGCTTTGCAGGCGTCCCGGTAATCTCTTCGACCACCGCATCCCACATGACCGTCACATTCTCCTTGGCCATCAGGCGCTCCTGAAGGATCCGTTCCGAACGCAATTCGTCGCGGCGGTGGATGAGCGTCACCGACTTTGCGAGATTGGAAAGATAAAGCGCCTCCTCCACAGCCGTGTTGCCGCCGCCCACAACGGCAACATCCTTGCCACGATAGAAGAACCCGTCGCAGGTCGCGCAGGCCGAGACGCCAAACCCCATGAAGGTCTGCTCGGAAGGCAGGCCAAGCCACTTCGCCTTGGCGCCGGTGGCGATGATCAGCGCATCGCAGCTATACTCCGTGCCGGAATCGCCCTTGAGCACAAAGGGGCGCGACGACACATCGACATCGACGATGAGGTCATTGGCGATCTCCGCACCCACATTCTCCGCCTGGCCGCGCATCTGTTCCATGAGCCACGGTCCCTGGATAGGATCGGCAAAGCCCGGATAGTTCTCCACATCGGTGGTGATCATGAGCTGTCCGCCCTGTTCCAGACCAGCCACGAGGAGGGGTTTCAGCATGGCGCGCGCCGCGTAGATCGCCGCCGTGTATCCAGCCGGGCCCGAACCGATGATAAGGACGGGCGCGTGACGACGTGACATGGATGAAATCCTTTCTTCCTTAAAGCACCGCGGGTGTTCCAACCTCATCGGGCATTCTTGACTTGTGAGCGCGTCGGGACCGCCAGCGGACAGAAAACGCGAAACCGGACAACAGACCTTCGAGCGTCTTCCCTAGGCCGCCATCCAAAACATTTTGGTGACATGATCTAAGTATCCACCACCCCAAAGTGCAAGGCGAGGAACAGGTTTCCAACAGCTACCGAATGCCACGCCCGCGCATTTGTGCTTCTCCGAGGCCTCCAAACACGGTGGATAGTCCCCGCTACCGATCAATGCATTGCTTGGCTTGTCAGGACGCTTGCCCTAATTTCGGTCTGCGCGCGTGAAAGATTCTCGCGCGTTTTGAGCAGAAATGGGAAACACTATGCCGCTAAAGGCCGATCTTGACGCAATCGACTGGAAAATTCTGCGTGAGCTTCAGGCCGACGGCAAGATGAGCAATGTCGAGCTTTCGCGCCGCGTCGGCATCTCCGCGCCACCTTGCCTCCGGCGTGTCAAGCGACTGGAGGAAGGCGGCATCATCAAGGGCTACCGTGCTCTGCTCAATTCCCCGGCACTTGGCTATGACGTGGTCGCCTTCTGCCTGATCGGGCTCCACTATCAGTCGGAGACCGAGCTGAAGACTTTCGCTCAGCGAACGCTGAAATGGCCCATCGTACGCCGCGCCTGGATGGTCTCCGGCGATTCTGATTTCATGCTGCATTGCGTGGCAACGGATCTGACCACCTTCCAGACCTTTGTCATTGAAGAGCTGACCTCCGCGCCCAATGTAGACACGGTCCGCACCGCACTCACCATCCGCCAGGTGAAGGACGAAGGCCTGGTGGCGATCGACTAGGCCATAGATAAGCCCTTTTCTTGCCGTACCGTCCCCAGCAGCAGGATGGGGACACTCCAATGAAGATCGCCGCCCTTTCGTTTCAATATCCCACCGGGATTCTTGCCAATATCGGTGATTGGATTCAGACACTGGCGGTCGAACAGCATCTACCCAAAGTCGATTTCTATCTGGATCGTGATTCTCTAAACACCTATGACGGCGATGAGTGTATGCTTGTCATGAATGGATGGTTCAGCCACCGCCCTCAGGCATGGCCGCCCAGCGAAAAAATCACTCCGATTTTTCACGGATTCCACATCACCCCTGGGGCGGCAGAATACTACCGGAAGCACTTAGATTACTTCAAAAAACACGCTCCGATCGGTTGCCGCGATCAAAGCACTTTGGAGATCATTCAAAGTTGGGGTGTGCAAGCGTATCTTTCTTACTGTGCAACGCTGACTTTCCCGACCCGCACACAGGAGCCCGAGGAAGAGCTTGTTATTCTCGTGGATGCTCCCAAACCCGCACACCGAGTAAAACGCTGGAAAAGCAAACTTGCCATCCAACATGAGGTGGCCCCGGTCTCTTCGCCTGTTCAACGGGCATTCGCGAAAGACCTCCTCGCCTTGTACAGAGACAAGGCCAGTCTGGTTGTCACGTCCCGCATACATGCAGCCATGCCCTGCATGGCAATGGGTATTCCGACGCTCTATATGCCCAAGAAGCCAGATGGACGAACCAACATCATCAACGAATTCGGCGCCCCAACGATCCAAGCATTTGAGAACGGCTTTCGAGAGTTATTCGGCTTCCGAGAGAAAAAGATATTTACAAAAAATAAAGTTGGCGAAAAATTCAAAAACCAGATTTCAACAAGCATGAAGTCAAGAGTAGAAAAGGCACTTAGATGAAAATCAACACTCTTTGGATCGGAGGAAACCTTGGCGAGATAGAGGTTCTGTCCGCAAAGAGCTTTGTCGACGCCGGACACGATGTTAATCTCTATTCATTCGAAGAGATAAAAAACACACCACCGGGCGTGCAAAATATCGACGCTGCACAAATACTTCCTCGTACGGAGATAGATCGACTACGCCATAGAAAAACGGGGTCCTACGCGCTCGCATCTGACTACTTTCGTTTCCTTCTGCAAAAAAAGGAACGTGGTGCATGGGTGGATTTGGACATGATCTGCCTCAAACCAGTGAGCTTTGAGAAAGACATCGTGTTTGGTCGAGAAAGCGCTACTTACATCAATGGCGCCCTCCTCTACGCAAAACCGGATCACCCGGTTATTGAAGAGGTCCTTTCTTTCTTCAACCGGGATGCGATCCCGCCGTGGACACGAAGTCGCGATGCCATTCGCCTTCGCTTGAAATCATGGTTCCTCGGGAAGAAGATCGAACCCGCAACCCTTCCCTGGGGAACATTTGGCCCAAAGGCTATTACTTATCTCGCCAAGAAACACGGTGTTTTTGATCTGGCAGAGCCAAAAGAGGTCTTCTACCCACTGCACTTCAAGGATGCCCCTCTGCTCTACGATAGCCGAAAAAGCCTCGCAGAAATTTGCACGGAGAAAACCAGAACCATTCACCTGTGGAATGAAGTTCTCAGAAGTGCCGGCTTGAAAGGCACCCGACCGCCAAAGGGTTCTCCTCTTGCGGAACTCATGCATCGTTTCGGCATCTAAGAAAGGTGAGCAGCGCGGCGCTTGCCACTATTTGAAGTGCACACGAACCCACATGTTCTCGGTGGTTATATAAGTCCAGACGTTGGCAAAAAAGCGTGCGATTTTCTTCCTGGAGCGTCCAATCTCACGAAGGATCTTTTTCCCAACACCTCTCGGCTTCCCGGTAGATTGGACCGAGTAACGTTCATCCAGCAATGAACTTCCGAGCAATTTATCTTTTCGAAGAAATACTTCCTGGATAGCAGGCGCGGGAACCATCTGGTATTTTTCCAGAGCACCGGTTGCCGGCTCTTCAGAACTATAAAGGAACTGATCGAGCGGGTCGCAAAACTCGGTGGTTTCACGAAGCAGCCTGATGGCGGCATCTCGGGAAACGACATATGCACCCGAGCCAGCATGTGCCAAGCGCAAAGGATGCACCTTCCGACCGGCCACCGTGGAAACTACCGCCTTTCCAATCAGCGTCTTGGGTCGACACGCTTCCAGCCTCACGACACCCGCATCCGCGGGTATCCAGCTTTCATCACCAAAAATGGCCGACGCATTCTCCCCAAGGAAAATGTCATCTTCACAGATGATTGTGTAAGGGTCTTCGCTTTGCGCCGCGATCTCCCAGCATTTCCGGTGTGAGAGAAAGCAGGCGATTTCACCCGCCCCCAATTCATAGAAGCGGGGTTTTCCAGTGCGGCCGGCCTTCAGGTCTTCCGGTAAAAGGAGCTTGGCATCGACCGCTTTCACCCTCGTGAAGTTGAGCCCCTGTTCATCAAACACCTTCCGCATATGCTCAAGGCGGGCTGTTTCACGTTCCAGATTGATGACGAGCGTCTTCATTGCTTCTGCACCTCTCCCGCACGCCAGCCACGAGAGTATTTTCGCACCTGGCCCCGGTAGACAAATCGCTTCCACTCTCTGCGCAATCGCTCTCCGGGACCGCGCTTGTCCTTCCCCGACACGTTGACTGTGCTGCCTCCGATCTCGGCCGACTGGTCGCTGATGCCCGACGGCACCACACAGCACGGCGCGATCCCTGTCACCCAGCGCATCTGCAGAAACACATCGACCGGCCGATCAAAACGCTCGCTCAGGGCAAGAAGATGCTCTGCCGCTTCGCGTGTCACGAGCTGCGCCACGGTGCCAAGCTGCGAGACCTCGGGTGCGACGAGGCGAACATCGCCTTCCCGTGCCAGCTCCCGCGCGCTTCCGCGAACGGGGCTGATGCGAAACTGCACATACGCCTTTCCCGTGCAGGCCCGTTTGGCAAGTTCGAGACATCGTTCGAAAAGCGGCATGTCGAGCGCCACGTCGTCCTCGACGATCAGTCCTGCATCAAGCCCGCGCTCCACGATCATGCGCCACACCTTCCGGTGAGAAAGAAAACAGGCAATCTCGGACTTTTTCAGCGTGAAGGGATAAACCGGCTGGTGCAGCCGTTTCCCATAGCGCTGCCCGATCTCCTCATCGCCAAGGTCCTGCCCATCGACGGCATCCACCACATGGTTTTCGACGGGCAGATCCGCCATCAGGCGCTCCACCTGCGCGCGACGCGCCGTTGCGCGCTTCAGATGAACGATGAAACCTTCGATCTTCACGTTCTGGCCTCACGCCAAAGGTCTTTATAGAGCGCATTGAGGGCATTGGCTTCGCCTTCCAGCGGAAAACGCGAACGCGCATGTCGAAGTGCCGAACGTCCGTGTGCTCGGCACAATTCCGGGCTTTCGAGATATCGCTGAATCGCCTGTTTCAGCGCCACACCGTCACCAGCAGGCGCCACCTCACCCGTTTCGCCTATTAGGATCATTTCTTCATATGCACCAGCATCACTCGCCACCGTCGCCGTGGCCGAAGCCATCGCTTCCAAGGGGGTGAGCCCGAAACCTTCATTCCGAGAGGGCGCCACACAAAGATCTATTCTTCTGAACCAAGGTCGAACGTCCGACACCTCACCCAGGAAAACGATGCGGCTAGAGAGGCCAGCTTGGTCGATTGAACGCTGAAGCTCCTCCGCAAATCCCTTGTTTTCTGCGGTAACTCGCCCAAGCACCACGGCCGTCCAATCAGGGTAACGTGGCAACAACTCAATCATTGCCGCGACAAAAAGATCGGTCCCCTTCTGGTGCCGAATACGGCCAAAACAACCGACACCGTAGCGGCCCGGCAGACCGGTGACCTGCCAATCGTCACCGTCCTTTGCGGGCGGGTGAAAGCGCTCAGTATCAACACCATGCATTACCACCTTATAGGGCACACGCAGGAACGAACCGGAGCGCCGGCTGGTTGCAACCACCGCATCCATACGGCGGATCAGCCATTTGGTGTAACGTGAGTGGTGACGCTGAGCGGCCGATGTAAAAACCAGTTTCATAGGGGCACGCAGGATCTGCTTTAGAAGCACCCCAGCCAGCATCTCTGTGTTGCGTCGCGCATGCCAGATCCGAAAAGGCCGGTTCGCCGGCTTGCGCAGGAGCCCCGGCACCTGCCACCAGCGCAACTTGGGGAGCATGCCGGGCAGTCCCGGCCCCAACGCTGCTATCGCAACCGTCTTCGACTGTTCTGGAACAAGCTGCACGATCGTGCTGGTCACGCCCGAAAGCCGCTTTTTGAAGTTTGGGGCCACCACGTCCACATCACGGACGCGGAGCCGGAAGCCGCTTTCGGGCGTTTTACCGGACATGATGGTCAGCCGTAGCGGATTTCCACCACCTCATATCCGCGCGCGCCGCCCGGAGCATTGACCTCGATGGAGTCCCCCACCGCCTTGCCAATCAGTGCCCGTGCGATGGGCGAGGAAATGGAGATGCGGCCCGCCTTCACATCGGCTTCCTGGTCACCGACGATTTGATAGGTCTTCTCTTCCTCTGTATCTTCATCGACCAGCATGACCGTCGCGCCGAACTTGATCGTGTCGCCGGACAGTTTCGTCACGTCGATGACCTCGGCACGGGCAATAAAGTCTTCCAGTTCGCCGATGCGGCCTTCATTGAGGCTCTGGGCCTCCTTGGCGGCGTGATACTCCGCATTCTCCGAAAGGTCGCCATGGGCGCGCGCCTCCGCGATCGCCTCAATGATGCGTGGCCGCTCTTCCTGCTGGCGCCAACGCAGCTCTTCCTTCAACGCCGCGGCTCCGGCAAGCGTCATAGGGACCTTGTTCATTTCATTCACCTTCCAGACTTGAAGGCAGGAAGACCCGAAACGCCTTAAGCGAAGCGTCGTCCTGCCGCCGGTGCAGACATAAAAAGAAACGGTCCGAAAGCGTCTGCCTACGGAACCGTTTCGTATGACCTCTCCCAATATAACAAGCCGGTGACGATTTTCACGCAAATTTTTTGCGCGTCCGTTTTCCCACAATCGGTTTCCTCACGGCATGTTGTCTTGTTCGACAACACTCATGTCCTATCTCATGATGAAAGCGACAATGGGAGTTCCGCAGATGCAAGACCAGATTCTCCGCACCGCCCTCGCCGCAGGTTTTCTGGCTTCTCCCGGTGCAGCAGCCGCCAAGACCTTTACCACCCAGGCGGTGACAGTCGAGGCTGAAACCCTCACTCGCGGCCTCTCCAATCCATGGGGTCTTGACTTTCTGCCCGATGGAAGCGCGCTCGTCACGGAACGTCCGGGCCAGTTGCGCCTTTTCTCGAACGGGACCCTTTCGGCTCCCATAGAAGGCGTGCCCGAGGTCGCAATTGTGGGTCAGGGCGGATTGTTGGATGTCGCCGTTTCGCCGGAGTTCGCCGAGACAGGAGCGATTTTTCTCTCTTTTTCAGAACCTGGCGAGGGCGGAGCCGGCACAGCCATTGCCCGGGCCAAGCTTGTAAAAAACGGCGCAGACGCGCGGCTTGAAGATGTCACGACGATTTTTTCCATGAACGGCAAAACCGGTGCAGGTCAGCATTTCGGCTCGCGCATCGTGCCGCATCCTGACGGAACGTTGTTTTTTACCATAGGCGATCGCGGTGAAGGCGACCGGGCTCAAGATCCCGCCGACCATGCCGGATCGATACTCCGGATCAACCCTGATGGGACGATCCCTGAAGACAATCCCTTCACCGGGAGCGCGGACACCGCGCCTGAAATCTGGTCCATCGGGCATCGCAATCCACAAGGTGCCGTGTTCGACCCCGTGACCGGCGCAATCGTAACTGTCGAACACGGGGCGCGCGGCGGCGATGAGGTCAACCGCCCCGAAGCAGGAAAGAATTACGGTTGGCCGATCATCTCCTACGGCGTGAACTATAGCGGCACCAAGATCGGCGTTGGTAGCGAAGCGCCGGGCTACGAACAACCTGAATATTACTGGGATCCGTCCATCGCACCGTCAGGCGCAACGGTCTATCAGGGCGAGATGTTTCCCGAATGGCAGGGAGATCTCCTCGTTGCGGCGCTGAAATATCACCTCGTCGCCCGCCTTGATCGAGACGAAAACGGCAAGATTCTTGGTGAAGAGCGCCTTTTCAAGGGAGCCTTCGGGCGCATACGGGATGTCAATGTGGCACCTGACGGCTCAATCTGGCTTTTGACCGACAAGCGCCGGGGCGAGATCATCCGTATATTCCGTTCGGAATGATGCAAGCCGACGCTGGCCCATAAAAGACAAGAGCATCGGCTCTTGTGCGGCGGATTGCAGCTCCTTAAGACATGCGCGATTTCCTCGGTTCGGACAGGCGTATGACACGGGTTCAGGCCAACCTTGTATTGCTTCTTGCAGGTGCCATGTGGGGCATGGGCTTTGTCGCCCAGTCATCCGCAATGGATGCCATAGGGCCGTTTCTGTTCATCGGTTTGCGCTTTGCGATCGCCTGCCTCTCTATGTTGCCCTTCGCCGTATGGGAATATCGACGCAGCACAAGGCCGCTGACCTTCACTGACAAGCGGAATTTCCTGATCATCGGCCTGCTTCTGTTCGCTGGCATGGCGGCGCAACAGGTCGGGCTTTTGACCACCAGTGTCACCAATTCCGGCTTTCTTACCGGCCTCTACGTTGTCATGGTGCCGTTTCTGGCAGTCCTACTGTTCCGCCAGTGGCCACACCTTGTGGTCTGGCCGGCAGCTCTTTCTGCGCTAGCGGGCATATGGTTGCTCTCAGGCGCGGGCAGCGTGGCACTGACGACGGGCGACTGGCTGACCATCCTTTGCGCACTCTTCTGGGCGCTCCAGGTTATCATGATTGGAAGAAGCGCCAGTCATACCGGCCGCCCTGTAACGCTATCCGTCAGCCAATTTGGCATCACCGCGGTCATAGCTATCGCCATTGCGGGCGTTGCCGAACAGGTCGACCTATCCGCCATTCGCACCGCTCTGCCCGAAATTCTCTACGCCGGCATTTTCTCCGGTGGCATCGCCTTCACACTGCAGGTCATCGGCCAACGCTACACCACAGCCCCCCAAGCTGCGATTTTCCTGTCCACGGAAGCAGTGTTCGCCGCGCTCTTCGGTGCGATCTTTCTCGGTGAACGATTGCCGACGCTCGGCCTCGCCGGCTGCGGAATGATCTTTGCAGCGATCCTCGCTGTCGAGATCGTTCCGGCTCTGCGCAACCGGCAACGCAGCGTCGCCTGAACAAGAGCTCAACAAACCGTCGTGATTTCCGCAGGTTCTGCGTTATCATACTTCCGGAGTGCCGGAGGAGAAGCTTATGCAGAAGCCTGTTGAGCAGGAATGGGCGCTGACCATTGACCCGGGAACAGTGCGTTTGCTGGCAAGCAAAGCGCGCATTCTAAGCGCCGCGCTCAACGCAGACTATGATGATGGTCACGAGCACGAAATCGAGATCGACGGCGATGCCCGCGATCGGCATCAGCATGACGGGCTTATCGAGGAAGAGGAAGAAGACCTCACCGAAGTGGAATTCCGAGAACTGGTGGCCGATCTCAATGTGGATGAGATTGCCGAACTGATAGCGCTCGCATGGGTAGGGCGCGGCGACTACGACGTGAAAGAGTGGTCAACCGCCGTCAGCGATGCGCGCCAGCATGGCGCCAAGCATGTGGCTACCTATCTGCTCGGGATGCCAATGCTTTATGATTGGCTGATTGATGGCCTTGATGCACTCGGTGCATCGTGAACGTTTCGAAACACACCGTTATTTCCCGATCAGCCCAAGTTCCGGCAAACATCCGGCATGATCGCTCTTTCAGCTGTTCGACGTGCGCTACTGGCCATGCTGCTTTGCGCTCTGTTCTTCATTTCCCTCTCGAATAATCTGCATGCAGCAGAGCCAACTGCCTCAGTTCCGCTGCCGGCCACCGGCCCCATACCCAATAGCCGCGGAGAAGTGCGGCGTACGGAAATGTCGGTCATGGTCCCCATTCCCACACCCCGTCCACCAGCAAAGACAGAACCCCAGAAACGCCCGCCCGCGCGAAAGCAAGGCCGGTTGCCCGCAAAAGAAACTGCCTGCCGGCGCGCCCTGACCAAACTGGGAGTTTCGTATTCCGAGCAGCCCTCCATATCAGAGGCACAAGGCTGTTCGATCGCTTACCCGCTGGAGATCAAACACCTTTCCGAAAAAATCGCATTAAAGCCGGAGGCAACGCTCAACTGTGAAACGGCTTTGACACTCGCTCGCTTCTTCACAGACACGATTCCGCCCCTCGCCAGGGGTCACCTGAAACAGCCGGTCACGGCCGTTCGGCATGCTTCAGCTTATGTTTGTAGAACGCGGGCCGGTTTGCAGAAACTCTCCGAACACGCTTTTGGAAACGCGCTGGATATCGCGAGTTTCGATCTCGCAGATGGCTCCAACTTCAAAGTGGCTCGACAGCCAAATCCGAAAAGTGGCCGCGCAAAGTTCCTCGATGCCTTCCGCAGCGCTGCTTGCGGCCCCTTTAAGACAGTTCTCGGCCCGGGCACCAACGCAGACCACGCCAGCCATTTCCATCTGGATCTGCAAAAACGCCGGAACGATAGCCTCTATTGCAAATAGAATGCAGGCGGGTTCGTCACAAAGAGGTCACAGGTCTGAATGCCTCTGCTGACCTTTCCTTTACCTTGTCTGACTACGGTACGCTTTTTCTGGAAGCGTACAAGGTGGACGGGGCGTGGTCATGGTCGGTATTCGTGTTGGCAACCCGGTTGCGACACCACTACACGCACCGTTGCGGCGCGTTGTGGTTGCTGCAACGCTTCTGGCTCTATCCGCTTGCTCTGTCAGCGATGTGATGTCCCCCCGCCCATCGGTAGATATCGGAGTCCAGACCGCAGCGGTGCCGGTCCCGCAGCTAGCGCCTGCCCCCACGGTACCGGTTCCGCAAGCGCCATCTCCCTCCGTCTCCACTCCCACATCTGACAACGCGAGGGGTTTGCAGGCGCTGGTTTCATCAAACCCGATGATGGTTTCCTATCCGCGCGTAACTCTGCCGCGCAGCGAAAGCGCGTCTCGCGCCATGCCGGCGGAAGAGATCGCGTGCCGTCGTCGCCTCAAACGTCTTGGCGTCAAGTATCAGGACCTGGAGCCCATCAATGACGGTGGTGCCTGCCGTATTGACTGGCCTGTCAAGGTCAGCGGCCTTTCAGGCAACATTGACATGGCGCCCGCCGCCACGCTGAATTGCCAAATGGCGGAGACATTCGCCCGATGGACAAAAAACGAGCTCGCCCCGGCAGCCCGCAAACGCTACCTCACCGGCATCGGGAAAATACGGCAGGGCTCCAGCTATTCCTGCCGCCGCATTGCTGGCACCAGCGTTGCTTCGGAGCATTCCAAGGGCAACGCTCTCGACGTGATGAGTATCGAACTGAAAAACGGCCGCGAGATCGATGTGCGCAAGCCTGGCTTCTTCGCCTTCCGCGAACGCGGTCTGTTGAATTCTGTGCGTGCCGAAGGATGCGACTACTTCACCACCGTTCTCGGCCCGGGTTACAATTACGATCACCGTGATCATTTCCATTTTGATCTGAAAGGCCGCCGCAACGGCTACCGCGCCTGCAAATAGCGCTTCCCCTGCCCACAGGGCAGTCTCGCGCGGTTCATCACGGAGTGATAAAGAGCTTTTATGCTCATTGTAGAAATCGCCATTCTCTTCGTCCTCATCCTCTTCAATGGATTCATGGCCATGTCGGAGCTGGCTGTGGTCTCCGCCAGACCTGCCCGGTTGAAATCCCGGGCGGAGCAGGGTCAAGGCGGTGCGGCACGCGCGCTCGCTCTCTCGGCTGATCCCGGGCGTTTCCTTTCGACGGTCCAGATCGGTATCACGCTGGTGGGTGTGCTCTCCGGTGCCTTCTCCGGCGCGACGCTGGGGACGCGTCTGTCCGACTGGCTCATCCTGCAAGGTGTATCGGAAGGGATGGCAAATCCGCTCGGCGTGGGCTTGGTTGTGGCTGTCATCACCTATGTGTCGCTGATCGTCGGCGAGCTCGTTCCAAAGCAGATCGCGCTCAAAAACGCAGAGGGCATCGCCGTCAAGGTTGCACCGATCATGGGGCTCCTGTCGCGCATCACCCTGCCGCTCGTATGGCTGCTTGATGTTTCGGGACGCATGGTTCTGGCAATGCTCGGTCAAAACGCGGAATCGAGCCAGCGTATCACCGACGAGGAAATCCGCACCCTCATCGCCGAAGCCGAAACCAGCGGCACCATTGAATCCGATGAGCGGCGCATGATTGCCGGTGTCATGCGGCTCGCAGATCGCAAGGCGCGCGCGATCATGACCCCGCGTGGGGAGATCGACTGGCTGGACCTCACGGCAGATGGAACGGCATCGGCAGAGGATGTCAAAAGGTCCGGACACTCCCTCCTGCCTGCCGGCGATGGATCTGTCGATGAGATTGTCGGCGTGGTCAAGCTGCGCGATCTTCTGGCTGCGCAACTATCAGGTAAACCACTGGACATCCGGGCCCATGTTCTGCCAGCACCGATCATTCACGACATGGCCGACGCGCTCATTGTGCTCTCCGTTCTTCGAGAGGCGGCCATCCCGATGGCGCTGGTGCACGATGAGCATGGTCATTTCGAAGGCATCATCACCCCGTCCGATATTCTCGAGGCGATCGCAGGCATCTTTCGTGCGGATGCCGAGGAAGGTGAGTTGGATATCGTCGAGCGCGCAGACGGCTCCTGGCTGCTCCCCGGCTCCATGCCCGCTGACGAAATGGCGGACCATCTCGGCTTCAATCTCCCGGCAGAGCGCACCTACACCACACTCGCCGGCTTCCTGCTGAACGAATTCACGCATCTGCCGAAGACAGGCGAAAGCACCGATGCCATGGGCTGGCGTTTCGAGATCATGGATCTGGACAACCGCCGGATTGACCGCGTGCTCGCCACAAGGATTGAAGCATCACCGGAGGCGTGAACCTCAATCTTCCGGTGGAACCGGAGTGGGCTTGCCACTGGCATCGAGCGCCACCATGACGAAATCCGCATGAGTGACCATTTCCATGGTCGGCGAGAGATAACGCTGTGCCCACGCTTCAACCTTTAGCCGGATCGATGTCCGCCCAACCCTCTCTATATGGGTGTAGATACACAATGTGTCGCCCACCTTCATCGGCTTGGCGAAGGCCATTTCTTTCACGCCGGCCGTGACCACACGTCCATGAGCGCGTTCGGCAGCACGAATACCACTGGCTAGATCCATTTGCGCCATCACCCAGCCGCCGAAAATATCGCCCGCGGCATTGGCGTCGCCAGGCATCGCCTGAGTGCGTAGCGTCAGGTCTCCAGTGGGTTTATCCGGTGCGTTCATCGTCTATCGTTCCCCTTCTCGGTTTACATCCGGCCTATCGTTGTGACCGCTGCCGGTCAACAAACGCTAGTGCATGGCACCTCTTCCATTGACGCATGGTTGCACTTTGTGTCGCATCTGCGTTGCACAGAAGACGAACTTACGGCTTTAATTCGGATTGCACGCATTCCAGTGAGGTTTCCATGCAGGTCAAGGCCGCCGTGTGCCGGGAGTTCGGCAAACCCCTCTCGATCGAAACGCTTGAGCTCGCTCCACCGCGTCGGGGTGAGGTTCTCGTCGATCTGAAGGCATGCGCAATCTGCCACTCTGACATCTCCTATGCCGAAGGTGCATGGGGTGGCGATCTTCCCGCGGTCTATGGTCACGAGGCGGCCGGCGAGGTTTCAGCGATCGGTTCTGGAGTTACCGGTGTCGTGCCGGGCGATCACGTTATTGTCACGCTGATCCGCTCCTGTGGCCAATGCCATTATTGCGCGCGTGAGAGCCTCGTTATGTGCGAGGAGGTTTTCCCGTTTGATAAGCAAGGCCCGCTCACCCTCACTAATGGTGTCGCCTGCGAACAGGGGCTACGCACTGGTGCCTTCGCGGAGAAGGTGGTCGTTCACGAAAGCCAGCTCGCCCATATCCCACCCGAAATGCCGTTCGACGTCGCATCGCTTCTTGCCTGCGGCGTCATCACCGGCTTTGGGGCGGTCGTCAACACGGCGCGCGTATCTGAGGGCCAATCCGTTGCTGTCATCGGATGCGGCGGCGTCGGGCTCAATGCCATTCAGGGAGCGGCCCTTGCAGGTGCCAATCCGATCATTGCTCTTGACCTAAGCTCTGACAAGCAAACCGCATCGCGATCCTTCGGTGCCACCCACACCTTTAACCCGACCGACCCTGATCACGGGAAAGCGATCAAAACGCTTACCGAGGGACGCGGCGTGGATTTTGTTTTCGTCACTGTGGGTGTCGAGGCCGCCCTTGTCAGCGCCTCGCGTTACATCACCCGCAACGGCTCCATTATCGTGGTTGGCATGCCGTCCAATGGTGTACGCATCCCCTATGACCCGGGGAAGCTTGCGGCTTTCAATCAGAAAATTATCGGATCCAAGATGGGCGAGACACGACTCCGTCACGACATACCCATTCTCGTTGAGCATTATCAAAAGGGCCGGTTGAAGCTCGATGAACTCATCACCGCCCGTTACAGGCTTGAAGACATCAACGAGGCGATTGCCGCAGTGAACAATGGACAGGCCCTCCGCAACGTGCTGGTTTTCAAATGAAAATCGTCGAAGCTAGGACTTTTGTTACCGCGAACCCGCCTCCGCATGCAGGCGGTCGCTACTTCATCTTCGTGAAACTCGCCACCGATGGCGGTGTGGTCGGCTATGGCGAGGCTTATTCCTCGGCCTTCGGCCCACACCTCACCGCACGAATGATCGAAGACATCGCCGAACGTTATTTGATCGGTCAGGACCCGCACGACATCGAAGCCTTCTTTCGCCGCACCTATTCCTCCGGCTTCAGTCAGCGGCCCGATCCGACTTTGATGGGTTGCGTGTCCGCCCTCGAAATGGCGTGCTGGGACATCATTGGCAAAGAGGCGGGCAAACCGGTCTACAAGCTGCTCGGAGGAAAGGTGCATCAGCGGCTCCGCAGCTACACCTATCTTTATCCTGCCACCGGCAGCGCCGTTCCGGACGAGACGGACAACGCATGCAATGTCTACAATGATCCAGACCTTGCCGCCGAAGCTGCATTGGCCTGCCTCGCGCTGGGTTTTGACGCGATCAAGTTCGATCCAGCCGGCCCTTACTCGGCCTTTGGCGGCCATCAACCACGCCAAAGTGACATCGACCTCTCCACGCGCATGGTTGCTGCCGTGCGCGAGGCTGTCGGTGGGCGCGCCGACATTCTCTTCGGAACCCATGGTCAGTTCACACCTTCCGGTGCAATCCGGCTAGCCCGCGCACTAGAGCCTTATGACCCGCTCTGGTTCGAGGAACCTGTCCCACCAGATGCCCCAGAAGCCATGGCTCAAGTGGCACGTGGCACCCGCATTCCCATTGCCACGGGTGAGCGCCTGACGACAAAGTACGAGTTTGCCCAGCTTCTCAGCCAGGGTGCCGCTGGTATCTTTCAGCCCAATCTCGGCAGGTCAGGTGGACTGCTTGAAACAAAGAAGATCGCGGCAATGGCGGAAGCCCACCACGTTCAGATCGCACCGCACTGCTATTGTGGCCCCATCGTCGCAGCCGCCAACATTCAGCTCGCCACCACGCTACCAAATTTCCTGATCTTGGAAGCGATCCGCACCTTCGATGGTTTTCACGCGCAACTCCTGAAAAAGAAAATCACCTGGGAGGATGGTTTTGTCATTCCGTCGAGTGAGCCCGGTCTTGGTGTCGAGCTTGATGAAGCTGTGGCCGAAGCAAACCCATACGAAGGCAACAAACTGCACCTTCAGATGACCCAAGCGCCGATTTCGGAAAAATAGCCGACCGCATTTCCGATTCATGTTCAAAACCTTACCGCGACCAAATGAATCATCACGCAAGGAACTTGAATCAATACTTGAAGTGCACATTGGCTCCAGAGGAGCACAAACCACGTAGCAGTTAACGCACGCCTAACAATTCGCGCACCGTTTGCCCGAGAAGCGCCCTGCCGGCCGGCGACCACCCGAGGGCGCACAAAAGATCCGTTTTCATCACGTTGATCGCCCGGCAGTCAGCAACACGCGGCAGTGGGTTCTTGCACCCGGTCTCCTCTGCCACAAGCGCCAGCAGATCGTGACGATCAACCACCAGATCAGACACGTTGAAGACACCGCCCGCAAGCTTGTTGGCGGGCAAAGTCAACATCATGCGGACAGCCGATCCGACATCCTCGCCGTGCACTTCAGATGCCACGCGCGGTGCGATCTCCCGGCCTGCCAGATAATCGGCAAAGAGGCTCTCCCATTTGTGCGACCGTCCGTACCCAGCAGGCCCGTAGACACCGGTGACCCGCAGGCTCACGCCGGCAAAATTTTCTCCGGAAAGCTGGGAAAGCGCCTCTTCTGCAGCCAGCTTCACCTCTCCATAGAGCGTATCAGGGCGGCAGACGTCACGTTCATCCAGCATCACCCCCGGATCGCGCAGCCCGTAAACAGCCCGTGTCGAAAGAAACACTGTTCGCGCCACACCCGCCGCGCGCGCTGCTCGAAACATCGCAACGCTTCCCTCGAGGTTACGCCTGCGAAACCCGTCAGCATCGTCGGCCTCTCCGCCCCGGTATTTCCCCGGAGCGTGGTCGAAGGCCGCATGTACGAAAAAAGCAGCGCCCTCGAACAGGGCCGTGGATATGGATGTCGGTTCGAGCTCCATCGGAGCAAAGGTGAGCGGTTTTGAAAAAAAGCCTTCCGGCGGTGCATTCCGTCCAAGCACCGTCACCCGGTGACCGGCGGCCAACAGCGCCTCCACGATGAAGCGGCCGACAAGGCCTGTCCCGCCGGAAACGATGCTGTGTGGCGTGGTCATGATGCGGGGTTCGCCAGAATCTCAATGTCAGGGATATTGTTCCCCGAATGGAAGGCGTGCCAAAGATCGATCAAAGGACCCAGTTCCGCGGCTTTCGGATGATCCCGCTCCCACGGCTTTTCGTACTGATAGTGAACCACGGAAACAGAGTTCCAGTCCCAGAGTTCCGGAAGGTTGAACCAGACATACTGCAGCATGTTGAAAAACACCGGCAGGCCATGCCACTGCGGAAAATAAGCTTGCAGAAATGTCTGATCCGTCCGCCGCCAGAACGCATCGGGAGCGTCAAGCCGCTTGAGCATGGAAGCGAACGTCGCTTCCGAGGGTTCTGCTACAAACACACCTGAATTCAGCCGGTGAAAATCGGCAAGGCTCTCATAGACATTGGGGGCGGCGGAGAATTCCGGATAACCGAACAACCGGTCGATATTGCGTACCACCACTGCGTCGGCGTCGATGAACACGACCCGTTCATACTCGGTCAACTGCCACAGTCTGAGCTTGGCAAAATTGTCGAGCGGGGTATGAAAACTTGGCTTGTTGCCCTTGGTGAAGGGCGCGTTGGCGTGAAGCCGGGCCCGCTGATGCCGCTCGTTGAAGGCATCTGAGGTGGGCAGAAGCTCCGCCGGCACAAGCCGCGCGCCGAGCGCAGCGAGTGGCTGCAGCGCTTTTTCAGGCGCTCCACCAGTATGCAAGACGACGAGATCGGCGTTCGTTTCGGTCAACCGCAACGAGCGCACCAGAGCGAGCGCGCCCATCGCATAGTCTTCATTGGTGACGAGCGTCACATAGGCATGTTTCGACATGAATGCCGTCGCTCAGCCCACACTCTTCAGCCGCTTGCCTTCCGGGTCGCGCTCGATCGTGGGCGCGATATCCTTGGTCCAGGCGGACACGGCAGGGATACGCGAACGGTCGACGCGGTAATCGAACTTCTTCGCCACATCGACGACCTCGGCCAGAAGCCCTTCCTCCAGCGTGATGGGGTTAAGGCCGAGCGAGAGGAATTTATCGTTTCTCACCACCAGATCGTTTTCCGCTGCTTCCTTGCGCGGGTTCGGCAGGTAAGCGACCTTCGCACCGGTCATGCGGGCGATGAGCTCGGCCAGGTCCCGCACGCGATGCGTTTCCGTCATCTGGTTGAAGATTTCTACGCGGTCTCCGCGTTTCGGCGGATTGTTGAGCGCGATCTCCACGCAGCGCACGGAATCCTGAATGTGGATGAAAGCGCGCGTCTGCCCGCCCGTGCCATGAACGGTCAACGGATAGCCGATCGCCGCCTGAATCAGGAAGCGGTTCAGCACCGTTCCATAGTCGCCGTCATAATCGAAACGGTTGATGAGCTGGGCATGGAGTTTCGTCTCTTCCGTGTGCGTGCCCCACACGATGCCCTGATGGAGATCGGTGATGCGGACACCGTCGTTCTTGGCATAAAACTGGAACAGAAGCTGATCCAGCGATTTCGTCATGTGATAGATCGAGCCCGGATTGGTCGGGTACAGGATTTCCTGAGATGCCGTTTCGCCGGAGAGTGTCTCGACGCCGACCGGGAGGTAGCCTTCGGGGATTGCAGCACCGACGGAGGAATACCCATAAACGCCCATCGTGCCCAGATGGACAAGATGGGCATCGAGACCGATCTCCGTCATCGCGTTGAGCAGGTTATGGGTAGCGTTGACGTTGTTGTTGACCGTGTAGTTCTTGTGGCGGTCGCTCTTCATCGAATAGGGCGCGGCACGCTGTTCGGCAAAATGCACGATCGCATCGGGCCTGTGCTCGGCAAGCCAGGATTTCAGCACATCATAGTCGCGTGCCAGGTCGATCAGGTGGAAGCGGATGCGCCGGCCCGTTTCCTGATGCCAGATGCGCGTGCGCTCCTGGATGGAATCCATCGGAGTCAAAGACTGAACCCCGAGCTCGGTATCGATCCACCTCCGGGACAGATTGTCGATGATGTGGACCTCATGCCCACGGGCTGACAGGTGGAGCGAGGTCGGCCAGCCGACGAACCCATCGCCGCCAAGAACTGCAATCTTCATGAAATTCCGCCTCCGGTCATCATTGCATCAGGCAGAGGGAACCGAAGCGATTCCCTTCTCAAAAGCCCCCTTAGCATTGTTTTATGACAGTTTGTTCCGAAAGGACAAACCCGAACGAGAAAGCCGGCCCCAGTTGGAGTCCGGCTTCCATCCAGGACAAGACGGGCAGGGCTACATTTGTGCTTCGACGGAGGTCACCTCGTTGGTCGTATCGTCAATCGTCAGCGTCACCGTCGCGCCCGCGGCGACACTGGCGAGATCGACCCCCTCACCGGCGGTGTAGACCGTGCCGTCATCAAGCGCGATCGTTCTGGTCGCAACGTCGATGGAAGCCACCGTTCCCTGAACTTCGGCGGCATAGGCCGAGAGCGTGAGAAAACCGGAAGTGGCGAGGACTGCGAGGATTTTTTTCATGGAGGGAACTCCTTTTCTGCGTTAATGCCAAGCCGATCCCCGTTGTCAGTTTTGGGGAGCCGGAAACCGGGTCGGCGAGTAGAAGGTGGGGCGGAAAGCCGGCAATCTCAAATCAAACAGGATGACCGCCTCAAACACGCCTCCCGCCCAAGCTTTGCCGCAATCACCCTGTCCGCCGGCCATCGTCGGTCTATAACGCAGCATCCCGGCATTGGTTCATTATCCAGCGGCTGCAAAACGGACAAAATCCGGACCAGCCGCGTTCACGACAAGCCCGGATTTTCAACTCCCACGGCGGCGGCGCGATCAAATCAGATGACTGCGCAGCGTCTTTGCGTGAGGACGTTACAGACGACAGCGATGACGATAGCCGTCATATCCGAGAAACGTGTCGCTATATTCATCATAGGAGCGGTAGCGGGCATAGCAGCGCGCCACATGCCGATCCCATGCCGACGCGCGACCATAAGCTGGCGCAGGTCGATAATATCGGGCTCGCGAGTCCGCGATCAGGCCACCGGCGATAAAACCGCCGAGCCCGGCAATAGCCGCTGCCTCGCCCGGAGACAGACTGCCCGCGCGGCTTTCCACGCTGACGGCTGAAAGTGCAGTGGCGGCAAGGGTGATGGCCATGAGGCCTTTTGCAATGGTGCGTTTCAGGGACATTTCTTCATCCTCCTTTGCGATTGATGGCCGGCCGCTTCGGCCGTCCGATGCCCGTCTGTCGCGGGGGGAGAAAGAAAGGTTCATGCCCTCTTGATTTTTTTTGCGGGCCCGTCGCGGTCGCGCAACATAGATTCGCCATAATAGACACGGGAAATAAACCTGTTACCGTGTAAGGCGAAGGACGAGCAGACGGCGACGTTGGAGGTGTCACACGCTGACTGCAACTTCCCACGGCAGAGGAGGGCCGGACATGGCCAAGCCTGGAGTACTGCACAAAAGCGCTGGCATCTACGATGCAGAAGAAATGACCGCGATGGAGAACGCCATCGAAGCGGTGTGCGCCGAACTTGGCATAAGACGAAGCGATAGCGTATCCCGCGAACGTGTCGCCGGGCATGTAATGCGCTCCTGGGCGAGCGGACGCCGCCTGCCGCTGAATCTGGTTCAGGCAGGGCTCGACAGCGCCTCGAGGCTCGAAGGCTGAGGGGCGCGAAGCCCAACGGACACGACGGCCGGATCTGAGAGCCGCCACGCGCGAAAAGACATGCTGGCATTTCCCTGTCAGAGGGTTCTTCATGCAAGCTTTTTCCCGGGCTCCTCGAGGCCCTGTTTCCGTGTCGGCAAGCTGCATGCCTGCGTTCCATACCGCGTCATTTCCAAGAAATGCAAAGACCGCTCGCAATCATAAATCCAGCACAAAACGACGCCCAGCCAGGCAGCATGGAGCCGCGAGACCTCGCTATCGCTCCAGTCCGGAAAACAGTCTGCTTCCAGCAGCGCATCCGCCCCTGCCTGACACATGCCAGCGCGGCGGCACCGCCGGTTTGAACAATGCTGCGGCCTCTCGGCCTGCCCCGCGAGATAGCGAAACACCACCTGCATTTCCTCTTGTGGCCATTCGGGCGGGCAAATGGGCAAAAGTGGCTTGATGCCCTTCTCGTCCATTAGCGTGTCGCGAATCTTCACAAGGCCGCGGATGATCTCGAGCAGCTGCTCATTGGCCTCGGTCTTCGCCGGCGACTTTCTGGTTTTGCGTGGCATTTGGGGCCTCCCTTCTTTTGCGTTGACGATTTGAGAAAAAGGACGTTGCGGGTTTCTGTTGACCGGTCGTGTGCTTGCGCATTCTGCCAATGGGTCCCGGGTAGCCTGCGGCTTTCGGGATGACGGCTTCCTTCTCCCCGCCTGCGGGGAGAAGGTCCCGGCAGGGGGATGAGGGGCGGGCGGGGCCTTGCGAGCTTTTCCACCTCTGTCGGTATCCCGGCCACTCACGGCGCTCGCCCCTCATCCTCACCTTCTCCCCGCTCGCGGGGAGAAGGGGCGTTTGGTGCTGGTGTGCAATTTGCAGAGGGGCAGGCATTTCGGGCAGGCTCCATCGTTGCCGCGCGGGGGGAGCCGCCGGGGTTTGGATCGTTCGGGAAACGGGGCGCGTTTTTCGTGCCTCTCTGTTGTGAAGTAAGTGGCGCGAAAAGCGCGCCCCGCCGGCCGCTGTCCCGACTGCCGACCGGTCACTCGGGCAAACTTTGCCCTAGCGGCTTTTCCGCAACCGACATGATGCCGGCCGCCGGCCTTTCGCGGGCCCTCACAGGCCCCGGGTCACCGAACCCGAGGGGGAGGCTGCCGTCGCCCCTCCTGATCCCCGGCTCCGGACCCGGTTCCCGACAGGGGCGATGGGGGGAGTGTAGTGGAGGTTTTGGGGGTGGGGAGAAAAGAGCGAATAGGGAGTAGCGAATAGCGAGTAGGGAATGCGCTTCAACCGCCTCGTCATCCTATGGCTTGACCATAGGATCCATGCCGTTGCGGCGGTGACGGGGTAGGAGTGAGAAAAATGGGGGTGCCTGTTACTGACTGCGGTTTATCCCCGGTGTTCCGGCATGGGTCCTCGGGCGGGCCAGACGAGGATTAGCAGAGTAATGCAACCGAAGCCCTCAGTTGAAACTTTCGAGAATTTTACCCATTTACAGTTGCCGCATTCCGATTCATTCTATCAAACGGGCACGCGAACGGGTTGGGGCACTCATCAATGAAAATTGTTTCGATTTCTATAGAGAATTTCAGAAGCATAATTTCGGCAAAAAAAATACCTTTCGACAACTACACTCTCTTGATGGGGCCTAACAACGAAGGAAAATCGAATATACTTCAGGCATTCAGCATTGCAATGGAGATACTGAAAAATTACAAGCCGCGCATTGTGCGCCAAAGCGGGGGTCGCGAAACAGTACTATCGCCCGACACCAGATATCGATATTATATGCGAGGCGGTTACAATTGGGAACGTGATTACCCTCTCGGACTGCAAAGCAAAAGGAAACATAAACCTTCATCTATAGTAATTGAAATACTTCTAGATCAAGATGAAGTCGAAGTTTTTCGGAATAAAATAGGCAGCAGCCTAAATGGGACGCTGCCTATAAAAATCATATTCCATAAAGACGAATTCGCAATATCAATCGCAAAACCTGGACGAGGGCAAGTTACCCTAAACAAGAAGACCGCCAGGATAGCTAGCTTCGTTTCCGAGCGTATGCAATTCGAATACATACCAGCTATTCGCACATCAAAAACAGCATACGATATTATCCAAGAACTCGTGAACAACGAACTTAGCCGCCTTTCTGAAGACGAGAATTACAAAAAAGCCATCGAAACTATTGAAAATCTTCAAGCCCCAGTTCTTGATGAGCTATCAGAAAATATATCAACCACGGTATCTGGCTTCCTATCATCCGTCAAAACCGTAAAAATTACAACGCACAAGGAATTACGCTCTCGTTACTTCCGTCAAAACATCGAAGTTCAAGTGAACGATGGAGAAAGAACCTCCCTTGAACGAAAAGGTGATGGCGTTCAAAGCTTAGTGTCACTAGCACTAATGCGTCATGCCTCTGAGAGATTAGCTAATGGAGGAAATTCTATTGTAGCAATCGAAGAACCAGAGTCACACCTTCATCCAAAAGCTATACGCGACCTTCGAGATATTATATTTGAGCTATCTCAAGAAAACCAGGTAGTTGTTTCAAGCCATTCACCACTTCTTGTACGATGGCAAGGGCCGACATCCACAGTAATTGTGCGAAATAACCGAGCATCAGAAGCCACGAAAATTAGCGAGGTGCGCGATGCTCTAGGGGTAGTGGTATCAGACAACCTCACAAGCGTAGAGTTCAGCTTGATAGTGGAGGGAGCAACCGACGCCATGATCCTTGATAAAATCATCAAGGAAGAAGGCGCACCAGAATTAAAAGCGGCCTTCGATGCAGGGCGCTTCGCTTTACGCCCCGCAAATGGCGCAAATAAACTTTCGTACTTGCTGGCATCCTCAGAGCAAAACATACTTGGACTACACGTGTTTCTTGACAACGACGATGCGGCACGCAGAGAGATAGAGAAGGCCCTACAGGAACGCACCCTAGAGAGTAAACAGTACACCCTCTGCACGTGCCAAGGCATGCACAACAGCGAAATTGAAGACCTAATAAATCCAGAAACATACCAAGAGGAAATACTGAATAAATTTGGCGTCGACTTGAACTCCTCGCCATTTAAAGGAAACGATATATGGTCCAATCGAATAAAAGCAACATTCCTAGCGGCCGGAAAAATATGGAATGATGAAACAAAAAAAAGTGTAAAAATATCTGTTGCAAAATCTTTTAAAGAATCGGTCTATCAAAATTCAATCATTTCACAAAAAAGAACATCACTAGACAATCTACTTAATTCCCTTAGTAGTTATTTAAAATAATATAAATTTCCATGAAAAAACTAGATTGTGATTATTCGATCAAGATACTCTCAATCGCGCAAACCATGAGTCTACGAGAGGACTCTCCTCATTCGTCCCTAAACAGACAGAGCAGCCAAACTCTGCATCCTAGCCCTTGCCCCTACCGCCCCGGCCGCCCAGTCTTACCCGGGCGGCGCTTGGTGCGGCGTTCGTCCGCCGGATCCTCATAGGAGCCGATGCCGGGCCGGTGGCGCTTGACCGGTTTGGGGTCGTCTTCCAGCTTTTGCGGAACCGGTTTGCGCACCGGCTTTTCGGTGCGGCCGACCGTCATCTCGTCCAGATCGTTCTTGCGGAAAAGGCTCTTGCCGGCAGGCACGGCGTGCGCGCCGGAGGTGCCCATTTCATCAAGGTCGGGCTTGTGGAAGAGCGATGAGGCCGGAGCTTTGCTGCCCGCCTCTCGTGGCTCGACAGGCTCACCATGAGCGGCTGACAATGCGCCCGCGCCCTTGGCCTGCCCGCCCTGCCCCTTGCGGCTGCGCGCCTTGTCGCGGCGGGATTTTTGCGTGTTTTCCACACCGGCGTCACGGGCCAGCGGATCGTCGAGAATGGCAAGCTCGGTTTCCTTGAGACGCTTGATCTCGTCGCGCAGGCGGGCGGCTTCCTCGAAATCGAGATCGGCGGCGGCGTCGCGCATCGCCTTTTCCAGATGCTCCAGATGGGCGGCGAGATTGTTGCCGACGAGATTGTTGAGGTCATCGCCCTTGCCACCAGCACCGCCAATGTCGGCGCGGACATGGTCGCGCTCATAGACGGAATCGAGAATGTCGGCGATGTTCTTCTTGATGGAAGCCGGCGTGATGCCGTGTTCCTCATTGTAGGCGAGCTGCTTCTCGCGGCGGCGGTTGGTCTCTTCCATGGCCCGCTCCATGGAGCCGGTGATGCGGTCGGCATAGAGCATGACGCGGCCATCGACATTGCGCGCGGCGCGGCCAATGGTCTGGATGAGCGAGGTTTCGGAGCGCAGAAAGCCTTCCTTATCGGCATCGAGAATGGCGACAAGGCCGCATTCGGGAATGTCGAGCCCCTCGCGCAGGAGGTTGATGCCGACGAGCACGTCGAAGGCGCCGAGGCGCAGGTCGCGGATGATCTCTATGCGCTCCAGCGTGTCGATGTCGGAGTGCATGTAGCGCACGCGCACGCCCTGCTCGTGCAGATACTCGGTGAGGTCCTCCGCCATGCGCTTGGTGAGCACGGTGACGAGCGTGCGATAGCCCTTGGCGGCGGTCTCGCGGATCTCTCCTAGAACATCGTCGACCTGAGACTTGGCCGGGCGGACCTCGACGGGCGGGTCGATGAGGCCGGTGGGGCGGATGACCTGTTCGGCAAAGACACCGCCTGCAGCTTCCATCTCCCAGTTGCCGGGGGTGGCGGAGACAGCGACGGTGGACGGGCGCATGGCGTCCCATTCCTCGAAGCGGAGCGGCCGGTTGTCCATGCAGGACGGCAGGCGGAAACCGTATTCGGCGAGCGTGGCCTTGCGGCGGAAGTCGCCGCGATACATGCCGCCGATCTGCGGAATGGTGACATGGCTCTCATCGACAAAGACGAGCGCATTGTCGGGGATGTACTCGAACAGGGTGGGCGGCGGCTCGCCCGGCGCGCGGCCGGTGAGATAGCGCGAATAGTTCTCGATGCCGGCGCAGGAGCCGGTGGCCTCCAGCATTTCGAGGTCGAAGCGGGTGCGCTGTTCGAGACGCTGTGCTTCCAGCAGACGACCGGCGCGCTCCAGCTCGGCAAGGCGCTGCTTCAATTCGGCAGTGATGCCCTTAATGGCCTGGTTGAGCGTGGGGCGCGGCGTGACATAGTGCGAATTGGCGTAGATCTTCACCGATTGCAGATCGCCCGTCTTCTTGCCGGTGAGTGGGTCGAATTCTGTGATGGTCTCGATCTCGTCGCCAAAGAGCGAGATGCGCCAGGCGCGATCCTCCAGGTGGGCCGGGAAGATTTCGATCGTGTCGCCGCGCACACGGAAGGAGCCGCGGACGAAATTGATGTCCTGGCGCTTGTATTGCTGGGCGACGAGATCGGCCAGAAGCTGGCGCTGGTCGAGCCGATCGCCGATCTGCATCTGGAACGTCATGGCCGTGTACGTCTCGACCGATCCGATACCGTAGATGCAGGAGACCGACGCGACGATGATCACGTCATCGCGCTCAAGCAGGGCGCGCGTGGCCGAATGGCGCATGCGGTCGATCTGCTCGTTGATGGAGGATTCCTTCTCGATATAGGTGTCGGAACGCGGGACGTAAGCCTCAGGCTGGTAGTAGTCGTAATAGGAAACGAAATACTCGACAGCATTGTCCGGAAAGAAGGACCTGAACTCGCCATAGAGCTGGGCGGCGAGCGTCTTGTTGGGGGCGAGGATGATGGCGGGGCGCTGCGTTTCCTCGATCACCTTGGCCATGGTGAAGGTCTTGCCCGAGCCGGTGACGCCCAAAAGGACTTGCGTCCTTTCGGGTTGTATTTCTGGTTCCGCACCGCCATCCGGCGCTGCGTCCGTTCGCGGGCTGGCGCTCGCAAGGCTCGCTTGCCCTGCCACGGAGGGGGAACCCCTGAGGCCGGCGACGAGATCGGCTATGGCCGTCGGCTGGTCGCCGGAAGGCTGGAACTCCGTGGACATTCTGAGCGGAATGCCGCCCTCGGATTTTTCCGGCCGCGCGGGGCGGTGCGGTGTCCATGTGGATTGAAGGTTCGGATCACCGCCCTCGATCAGCTTGGACAGGGCTGCAACCGTGGCGGTGACACCGGAGGAAGAAAGCCCTTCGGCCTCTTCCAGCGTGACATCGAGACCGGCAACCGGCATGAGACCGGCAGCAGCGCGCTCCTTGGCCGAGGCCGCGCCGCCCATGGAGGTGCCGCGCGAAGTCTTGGTGGCGGCGGAAGAGCGTCCGGCGGGGGCCTTGGGCTTCTTCGGTTTTGCTGGCTTTTCGGCTTCCTGCGCGATCTCGTCCGCCCAATCCGCGATAGAACCGGAGGGGAAACCGGAGACCGGCGTGCCCGAAAGCGCGGGCTGGGGGGCTTCGGCGAAGCCGCCATTCTTCTTGTCGGATGATTTGGCCATGGGGCGAATATGGAACTGCGGACCCGAAATGGAAAGGGGTGGCGCACAGGGAATGCGTCACCGCGTACACTTCCTGACACAGGGCTGTCAGGATCGTCCATTGACCGTCATGTCAGCCGACAGAACAGAACGGCAAAATCGGCTCACCCGTGAGCGCGTCGAAGCGCTCACTCGTCCTCCGGCCGCAGAAGATCGCTGAGCTCATCGGGAAAGCGCGCGGGGTCGACACGGGTGAGGAAGTAATCGACATTGCCGATTGGCTGCGGGAGGGCGACGCTCATGCTGAAGCTGGTTCCGCTGCAGCTATAGGTGATCTGCGGAATGAAGGCACCGCCGCCCGGCACCGGCATGGTGGTGGACGTCGTGCCATCGGGCGAGGACATGGTTGCTCCAAACAGCACGTCTCCCCCGCTGGAGCAGAATTTCAGCCGACTGTCTGCCGTCCACATCTGCCCGGTCTGGGTGTTGGCGCGAAGATCGAACTGGGTGATGATGAGATCACCCGTATGATCATCCACCTCCTGCAGCTCCAGACTGCGATTGAACGGGATCGTGGAAAAGAACCCGTCCTCGTAGATGCGGATGGCGAGAATGTTGGGAACACCGGCCGTCATGTCACTGACCAGATCGGCCATCCCCATGCGCGTGAACGCTTCGGTGAGCTGCTCGACAGCATTGTTGCTGCCAATCCATGCGCCGGCAAGACAGGAATCCATTGAGGTCTCCGGCGGCGGCGGGCATGGAACCTGTGCTGCCACCGGCAAGGCGGCAACGAGCGAAACGGCGAACAGGCCGTTTCGGGCAAGCCCGGCCAGACACTGCGGTTTCGAAGCTTGGGCGGAATTTCCGGACATTTGCGATTGTTCCCTCTTTTTGCAAGAGACATCCGACAAGCCGACTGCTTTGGCCACGTCGCAGGCGATGATTTTTCCAGAACCGGAGCAACCGCACCAACTTAACAGATGTGCGGCAGCCCGTCTGCCACAACAGGGCGCGGACGATTCACGGGCGGTTGTCAGAAATCCTTCGGTTTCAGGAAATCCTGCAGCCGCGCCGCGCCAAATTCCAGCGCGTGCCATGGCCCGCCAAGGCTGAACCTGGCAATGGCAGCGGTGGGAAATTTCTGCCGCATTCGCTCCAGCGCATCCTCTTTGGAATCGGGCCCGGCCAGACGATTGGCAAAATCTTCCATGCCAGGATTGTGACCGACGAGCAGCACGCGACGGGCTGCCTCGGGCACCGCTTGCAGAACACCGAGCAAATGCTCGGGAGCAGCCATGTAAAGCCCCTCCCCGCCAGCGGCTGCGCGGTCGAGCTACCCGATTTCGGCAGCAACGAGCCGCCAGGTCTGTTGCGCACGACGCGCGGGAGACACCAGAACATAGTCGGGCGACCAGCCACGGCGCAGAATCTCGCGCCCCATGAGCGGCGCCGCACGTCGTCCGCGCGGGGCCAATGGGCGTTCGATATCTGCGAGGCTCGGATCGTCCCAGCTCGATTTAGCGTGGCGCAATAACAACAGCTCTTTCATGGTCCCCCTTTTCGACCCGCCCCGCTGGCCCCTACCATGGGAGCGTAGCACGGGGAGCGAAGCGCGGGTGCAACGGTTTTATCCGGGTATATTGACAGAATTATTATACCCGGGTAAAAAATCCTTTCATCCCTTTCGGAGCACAGCCATGCCATCTTTCACGGCCTTTCACGGAAAAAAATGTCTCTCGCAAGGCAGCGATGCAGTTGTTGCATTGGCAGCCAAGGCCGTCCTCGACGATCTGCCCGGGGCTGACGTCCTGATCTTCGACGACGAGACGGGCCGGCAGGTCGATTTCAACCTGAACGGCAATCGCGAGGAGGTCGTGGCAAGGCTGGACGGCTCCGCAAACGCAAAGAAGCCCGTAAAGCGTGCGCCTGGCCGACCCAAACTGGGCGTGGTCGCCCGTGAAATCACGCTTCTGCCGCGCCAATGGGATTGGTTGAGCGAACAGCCGGGCGGCGCCTCTGCCACGCTGCGCAAGCTGGTGGATGCCGCAAAATCCGCAGGCGCCCCACGCGAACGCCAGCGAAAAGCGCAAGCCGCGACCGACCGCTTCATGATCGCCATGCTGGGCGATCAACCCGGCTATGAAGAAGCCGCGCGCGCGCTATACGCCGGCGACGCAGCAAGCTTTCGCAAGCGCATCGAGGGCTGGCCGACAGACCTGAAAGCGCATGTGGAGCGTCTGGCCGCGCCGGCATTCAAGCCGTGACAAGAGTGCACGGCAATTCTGATCGTAGAGCCCGCTGCGGAGAAAGGATTCTCTCCGTCAAGCTTCCGTCCTCAAGCGCTTGTACATGATTGTCGTGGCATCGAGGCGATCCAGGAATGGATCGCGGCAATAGTCGGGAACGATGCCCGCGACAGAAAACCCAAGCGCCGCATAAAGCGGCTCGGCCTTGTCGCCTGTTCTGGTGTCCAGCGTGATGAGACTGCGACCAAGACTGCGCGCCTGTCCCTCCAGCGCACTCATAAGCCCCCGCCCGACACCTTGGCGGCGACAGGCGGGTGCAACCAGCAGCTTGGAGGCTTCGGCGCGATGCGGCTGATTTGGCGGGGTATCGACGACAAGCTGAACAGAACCCGCGAGCCTGCCGCCCTGCCGGGCAACAAGGAGAATGCGCCCGCCTGATCCGATCGCCGGAAAAATCTTCTCCTGCCAGAAGCGCGCGGATTCCTCCATCCCAAACGGCAATATGAAACCGATGCTCGCCCCATCGTGGACGCAGGCGTGAAGAAGGCCTGCCAATTCAGGCAGGAGACCCTGCGCTTCGATTGCATCGACACGCTCTATGGAAAGTGTTGCAGCGCTTTGCATGGTCAGACCGTAAAAAGGAGATAACGCGCCCCCGCTGTCGCATCGGCCTGAAACCGGCTGGGGCCGCGAAGCTGGTAGCGAAGGCAGTCGCCGGGATGAAGCGTGTGAGGGGCGCCGTCGACCGTGATATGCAAGCCGCCCTCCAGCAAAACGAGATGATGCTCCAGCCCTGCACGCGGCGGACCTTCATAGGTGATCCGCGCTCCGGGGCGAAGCATGCCCTCCATCGCCTCCCCGGCCAGAGCGCGGGCCGGAGGTGAAACGATCCGGCGGGAGAACCCTGATTTCGCATCTTCCCAGATCGTCTGGGCGGCGTGCGGCACGAATGGCGGAAAATCATCTTCCACCAAATGCATCAGACGGGAAAGCGTTATGCCATAGGCTTGACACAGCCTGCCTAGCACGTTGGCAGTGGCGCTGACCTCGGCATTTTCAAGCCGTGAGAGAGTCGCACGGCTCACACCGCTACGACTGCCAAGATCGTCAAGCGACCAGCCACGCTCCTGACGAAGCCCGCGAAGGCGTTCGGAGATGCGTTGGTCGACGCTTGAGGAGATATTTGAAGCGCTATCCATATTTGAGAAATTATCCCATATATGGAATTCGTCAAGCCACTTAACGCCTCTCACCTTGCCCGCAACCCTGATGAACGGCTCTCGACAAACGAAGGCGAAGCAAATTATCTATAATCGATGGACACGCGCAAAGAGACAAAAGCCGCTCAGATCGCCCGCACGCTGGCCGACCGCATCATTTCGGGCAAACTCGAACCGGGCGCGCGACTGCGACAGGATCACATCGCCGAGGAATTCCATGCGAGCCACGTGCCGGTGCGTGAGGCGTTCCGACTGCTGGAAGCACAAGGTCTAGCCAGAAACGAGCCGCGTCGCGGCGTGCGGGTGGCGGCGTTCGATCTCAATCAGGTGCGCGAAGTGGCGGAAATGCGTGCAGCTCTCGAAGTGCTGGCCTTGCGCAATGCGGCACAGCACCTGACACCGGCTATCCTTGCAGCGGCGGAAGAAGCAACCATTGAAGGGGATCAGGCTGGAGACGTGATTGCATGGGAAGCGGCAAACAGGCGTTTTCACCGGCTTCTCGTGGCCCCGTGCGACATGCCTCGCCTGCTGGCCGCCATCGACGATCTGCATGCGGCGAGCGCCCGCTTCCTTTTCTCTGCGTGGCGCTCCAATTGGGAAACGCGTACAGACCGCGACCATCGCGCGATCCTCGAACACCTGCGGCGCGGAGAAACTGACGCGGCCTGTGCAGTCCTGTCCCGGCATGTGCAATGGATCGGACACAAACCGGTCGAAACGGCATCCGGCAAACAGCGCAAGGCATTTGTAATCGAGGGCTGACACACCCCGGGAACTTCAGTTCCACAGCGGGCGGATACGGCCCTACACCTTTCGCGCACCCCCTGAGCAACCCTGCTCATATGTGCTGAAGCTGATGGATAAAGGCAGGACCACGCACACCCTCTTGCCAAATCCGCGCGAATATGGACTCAATAATAGATCAACAAACGAAATTATCTATAATCTTAAGGTGTGATATGTCACAAGGTTCCCTCCCCGCACACAACCCCGGCCTGCTCGGCAATGCGGGCGTCTTGCAGCTTGACCAGAAGTCGCTTGCTTTCAAGGTCGGCGCAGTGGTGCTTGGCACACTGGCCCTGGCTTTGGCATCGCGCATCGAAGTTCCCATGGTGCCGGTTCCTGTGACCATGCAGACCTTCGCAATCGCCATGATCGGCGCGCTTTACGGCGCACGACTGGGAACAATGACGGTCCTTGCATGGCTTGGTGAAGCCATGATGGGCCTTCCGGTTCTGGCCGGGGGAGCCGGTGGCGTGGCGCATTTTGCGGGACCGACTGGCGGCTACCTCGCCTCCTTCCCGCTCATGGCTCTTCTGGTCGGTCTGCTGACCGAACGTGGCTGGAACGCACAGCGCCCTCTTCTCGCCTTCAGCTCGATGCTCGCTGCAAACGCGCTCTGCCTCACGATGGGTGCGATCTGGCTTGCCGGCATGATCGGCATCGAAAAGGCATTCCTGCTTGGCGTCGCCCCCTTTGTCGTTGGGGCCATTCTGAAATCCGCGCTGGGTGCAGCATCCCTTGCAGCGCTCTCGCGGTTTGCAAAGCGCGGCGACACGAAATGACAGTGCGGCTGCGTGCACACCATCTATTGTGCATGCTCACTTATGTCGGGCGGGGCTACAGCCCCGCCTTCACCGCAAATCTCGATGAAATCGTTTCGCGCCTCAATGCAGGCGAGGACCTGCTTCTCATCGAAGGACCGGACGACATTTGCCGTCCGCTCCTTGATGGCAGCCCACACGCGCATTGCCTTAATGCGCGCGTGAACCAACGGGATACGCGAGCAGCACATGCACTTTCACACTGGCTCGGCCAAGCGATAGATCCGGGTCGCGCCATAAAGCCTGACAAAAAACTCATCGAACGAATGCGGTCGGCCTTTGCCCTTGGCAAGACCCGCCAGGCGTGTCTTGGCTGTGAATGGATCGACTTGTGCTCGACCGTCGCCCGACAGGATTTCGAAGGCGCGCTTCTGGCGCCTGATATGCACGGATGACGTTTCAAACCGCAGGATGGACGCCGGACACTCCGCGTGTCAGAACCTGCACTGATGGCAAATCTTCTCTTCATCACGCATCCTGAGGTCATTGTTGACCCTACAGTCGCCGTCGAGGATTGGCGGCTAAGCACCACCGGACGCGAACGCATGACGCGTTTTGCGGCCAGTGTTGCGGCCCAAAACATCGATACGATCTGGTCGAGCATGGAGAAGAAAGCCCTTGAAGCGGCGACCATTCTCGCAGCCAAGCGCCGCATCGATGTCAAAACGGATCCGACACTTGGAGAAAATGACCGTTCGGCGACCGGCTTCCTTCCCCCCGAAGAGTTTGAACGCGTGGCCGATGCTTTTTTTGCCCAGCCAACGAGAAGCATAAGGGGATGGGAGCGCGCTATCGATGCGCAGCACCGGATTCACGCGGCCGTACAGCGGATCAGTGCCGAAGGCGCAAGCGGAGACATTGCCGTCATCGCCCACGGCGCTGTTGGGACACTGCTTCTTTGCAAGCTGCGCGATGAGCCGATCGACCGCACCCATGACCAGCCTTTTCAGGGTCACTTTTGGTCCGCAACACTACCGGACTTGCGGATCCTGCACGGCTGGATGCCGATCGCTGAAAAAACCTGACCGGTCTGTCGGAGTTTACGCCCGCCCCTCGTCCTGCGTGGAATAACCCAGGCAGAAGAAAGGGCAAGGTCATGAAAGTCATACCGCATTTGTGGTTCGAAAAGGACATGGAAAGCGCTCTGCGGATCTACACGTCACTGATCCCGGGATCGAAGATCGAGAGTCTGAAAGCATTGCCGGCCGAAACCCCGAGCGGACCGGCAGGAAGCGTGAAAATCGCGAATTTCACACTTGGCAATCAGCAATACCGAGGTCTCGAAGCCGGACCGCTCGATGCGTTCAACCACAGTTTCTCGATCATCGTCGAATGCGACACCCAGGCCGAGATCGATGAGCTTTGGGCCGCGCTCGGAGAAGATGGAACGATCGAGCAATGCGGATGGCTGAAAGATCGCTGGGGGCTGAGCTGGCAGATCTTGCCGCGAAGGCTGGGCGAACTGATCAACGATCAGGATGCCGCCAAGGCGCAGCGCGTCACCGAAGCGATGCTCACGATGGTGAAGCTCGATATTGCTGCACTGGAGGCAGCAGCGAGAGGATGATCGATATTATACCTTAGTCGAATACCACACGAAAGGTGCACCGAAAGCCACCCGAAAATCGCATTTCTGCCACTCGCGGCGATAGGCGCCATTTGCGAGAACGCCTGCGGCGGCGCGGCTCAACGGGGATGCAAAACGGCATTTCGGACAGTCTTGTAGCTATTTCCCTTTCGTGTCATAGATTCATCCGCGCTCGGGTGATTGCAGACCCGGAGACTGGAAGCTTTATGATTTGGACGGCCCCTTTCCCCGATTTTCTTCAAACTCTCGAACCACCGCTAACCTGTGCACGTTGCGCAGACGCGACTTCTCAAAGGGAAAAGGAGTTTCCCAATGGCCCAGACAGGCACCGTTAAATTCTTCAATGCGAGCAAAGGCTTCGGCTTCATCACTCCTGATGATGGCGCGAAAGACGTGTTCGTTCACATCTCGGCTGTTGAGCGTTCCGGCATGACCACGCTCAGCGATGGTCAGAAAGTTTCCTTCGAGGTCGAGCCCGACCGCATGGGTAAGGGTCCGAAGGCAGTCAATCTGTCCGCAGCCTGATTTCGAGACATTCTCGGATGCACATTTCGAGCGCGGCGTTCACTCGCCGCGCTTTTTGTTTGCTCGTACAGATTGCAAAAGCATGGCTCTTCGCAATTCGTATTATTCACAAAACTTTCGCTTGCCCCCCCTAAAAAAATCGAACAAGCTCCCTGCCATTCGGGCATTTGCCGGCCCGGAGACTGGAATGGCATGCCCTGGCGGGGGCTGAAATCCCCTTTCCGGGAAGTCGCGTCGAAACAATGAGGACAAACGATTTGTCCGGGCAAGAAGCCCGCACCATTGGTCCCGATGAGAGGCGCGAAGCTGACTGTTTCTTCTCCCCCAGTAAACGACCGATAAAGCCATGGGCCCAAACCCGCCAAGAGGTTGGCCCGCCGAAACCAGCATAAAGGGAGAAAGGACTCCTTCCTATGTCGCAGAGTGGTACCGTCAAGTTCTTCAATCAGGCCAAGGGATACGGGTTCATCACCCCGGACAATGGCGAGAAGGACGTGTTTGTTCACATTTCGGCTGTCCAGGCATCTGGGCTGCAGGGCCTGGAAGACGGACAGAAGGTTACATTCGAGACCGAGCCGGACAAGCGTGGCAAAGGTCCGAAAGCCGTCAATCTGGAAGTTGCGCCCTGAGGGGGGCGCAGCATTCCCGCAAATAGCTTTGCCGGTGTCGCGAAACAACGATTGAGGCAAAGCTCCTAGTTTGGGAGCATTTCCGGACAATCGGTTGTCGTCGCGGTTCCGGAAATGCCCTGAGGCGCCCCGCGGCTTGCGGGGCGCAGTCTGTGTTTGCGTCAGTTTTTGGAGAGAGGCGGCGCTCCAACAGGCGTGCCGCTGACACGCGGCCTTGCCCAGCCGCGATCCAGCGCCGGCTCTCGTACCGAACATTCATTATGGCGGGAAGCAGTGTTCCCACCATCAATGTCGGGCAACGCCAGCCCGACCCGTGCAGCCTCATCCCTCCAAGCGACGAGGCTGAAGGACGCAGGCGCGGCCGCCCTCCATCGTTCGAAGCGCCTACACCGGAGATCCGGCAGAACGTTTGACCCTGAGTGTCCGCACCGCGACCCGCTCTTCAGGAATGTTTCATAACGGTTGAACGCAACCTGCCTGCCTCATTCAGGTGCCATTCAGGTGCGAGAGAGTAAATCCTTTGCGAAAGCTGCGGCTCCCCCTGAAAAAACCGCAGCTCGTGTTTGAAGAGGTAAAGTCATGAAACGCTTCCTGAAGACGGGCATCCTCACACTTGCCGTCGCAGCCACGACGCTCGGAGCGATCTCTACCGCCGACGCCGGTCATCGCCATCGTCATCGGCACAACAACAACAACAACGACGCGCTCGCAGCCGGTGTGATTGGCCTGGCCGCAGGTGCCATTGTCGGTGGTCTCCTCTCGGAGTCGCGTCGTGACAACGATCGTGTCTACATCGACCCGCCCTATCGCCCCGATTACCAGCCTGTCTACCAATACCGGGAGCGCCCGGTATATCGCGAACGTCCGGTTCGCTATCATTCCGCGATGGAGCCATGGTCGCGCGAATGGTTCCGCTACTGCTCCAACCGCTATCGTAGCTTCGACGGGCGTACCGGCACGTTCATGGGCTATGACGGTCAGCGCCATTTCTGCCAGCCGCGATAACATTAGGGTTCCCTGCCCCGAGTAGAAATAAGGCCGGGCTCAGCCCGGCCTTTCTTCATGAAAAGCTGGATGTGGAGATAAAGAACGCATCCCAAGGATACTCTGGAAAATGAAGGACCGGGCCTCGGACACAAGCAACGAACGCCAGACCTGGACCGCAGCCACCCGCTGAGCCAACGATCGCCTCGCGCGAAATTCAATCTGTAGTTGATTCACGGGCGCGATGTCAATCAGAGCAGGAGCGCACGCAAAGGGTTTTGAAAGCCATCATGGCATGGGAAACCCGTTCTACGACGAACTCAGGTTGCGGCTCCGGCAATACACCGATCACGCGCCTGATCTGAAGATCGCCAATCAGAAGACTGAAAAACTGTTCCGCAGCGGTCGACGGCGACAGCACATCAAGACTGCCATCCTCACATGCCTGGCGAAGCAACTGTTCAACAAGTGGCGCCACGGCGCTGCGTCCGCCGGCGGAGATGGCGCGGCCCAATTCTCCACTCTCATCGGCAGCGGCAGCACGATTGAGAAGTACCGCTTTCTCGCCAAGAAGCATCGACAGGAGAACCGGGGCAACGTTCTCCAGACATTCCAGGGGATCTACTCCAGCCTCAATCGCTCGCTGCAGGGCCTCGCGGGTTTCCTGCGCATTCGACTCGACCATTGTTTTGAAGAGACCATTCTTGTCGCCATACCAGCGATAGAGCGTTTCGTTTGACGCCCTCGCCTCCCTGGCAATAGCCAGCATCGAGGTTCCGCCATAGCCCCTTTCGCGCAAAAGCCGATAGGCGGCACGCTCAATCTGCGCCTGGCGTTCAACCCTCGTTTCCGCACGCATGCATATCTCCGACTGCCTTGACACACACCGTACACAAATGTACGAAAATATAAAGTGTACAGATATGTACGATTTTGAAGAGACATGTGCGATTTTGGAGACAAGGCGATGCGCAACGTGACAACCGGCCTCTCGGTGGTTGCTATTCTTTTCTCCGGGGCGATCTTCGGGTTCTTCTATGCGTGGGTATGCTCAACCATGTGGGGCCTCGACCAGACGGACCCTCGTGTGGCGATCGAGGCCATGCAGGCGATGAACGCCTCGGTGCGCAATGCGGTGTTCTTCCCCGCATTCTTTCTGACACCTGTTGTCCTTGCGTTGACAGCGTACATGATCTGGGTCCAGGGGCAAAAGGCTCCAGCCTTCTGGATCGCTGCAGGAGCCGCGATCTACCTGATGTTCGGCCTCATTCTTACGATGGCAGTCAACGTGCCGATGAACGAGGCGCTGGCGCTGGTTTCGGTACCGGAAGAAATTGAAGCGGCAGAAGCAATCTGGTCCGAATACTCTTCAAGATGGCAATTCTGGAACCAGACACGGACGGCCGCATCCGGCGTGGCGCTGGCGCTCGCCGGCTATGGAATTGCGCGCCTGCGCACAGACTGAACGCGAAACTATACGAGAAATGGGTTCGAGCGCCGTTCGTCGCCGAAGCGTCCACCGGGTCCGTGACCACACAGAAAGCCGATGTCATCGCCCAGCGGCAGAAGCTTTTCCCTGATCGAGCGGATCAAGGCATCATGATCGCCGCCCGGCAGGTCGGTGCGGCCCACGGAGCCGTTGAAAAGCACATCGCCCACATGGGCGAACCGGGCCTTGCGATTGAAGAACACGACATGCCCCGGCGCATGGCCCGGGCAATGAAAAACCTCGAACTCGTGCTCACCGAAGGAGACCGTTTCGCCCTCGCTCAGATAGCGGTCTGGTGTGACGTTGCGAACGGATTGATCGAGGCCGAACATGCGCGCCTGGTTTTCAAGATTGGCCAAAAGCTCCCGGTCGTCCTCGTGCGACCCGATCAGCGGCACGCCAAGCGCCTCCTTGAGATCCATCGCGCCACCCGCATGATCGATATGACCATGGGTCAGCCAGATTGCCTCAACAGCGATACCATTGTCCTCAATGGCCCCGCGGATACGCTCCACCTCGCCGCCAGGGTCGACGACAACACCGCATTTGAGCTCTTCATCGAAAAGAATGGTGCAGTTCTGTTGAAATGGCGTCACGGGAATGACGCCGGCACGGAGATTGCCCACGAAGCCCTCCTGATCACGCCCCAAAAACACGGGGCCGAAACGCGAAACGGGCAACCACCCCCGGCTGCCCGTTTCAGAGAATTGATGAAGATCAGCTCTTGTTCATGGCGCCCATAACGGCACCGACAATGCCGGTAAGCACACCGCCACCGACAGCGCCGCCAACAGCATCACCAAGCAGGCCGCCCAGCGCACCGGCATCGCCGCCCATGCTCGATAGCAGAGCGCCACCACCGACACCGCCGATGATACCGCTCAGTATCTTGGCACCGTGACCCATCGCGGCCTTCTTAACGACAGAGCCAATCGCCTCGCCGCCAAGAACACCAGTCACAGCCTGCACAATAATAGGAAGTAGAGCTTCCATGTCCGGTCCCTCTCAAAAAACCGACCTCCCAGGGCCGGCGCGCACATGAAAGCGCGATTCCGGCCCATGTCAAACAGAAGGCTGTGAATATTTGGAGAGGTAACTTGCGGTTGCGGCTACTTATTGCGCCGCCACGCGCAGTTCCGGACGCACTTCGTTGGCATAGTCATTCATCAGCAAACGCGTGATTTCGCCGACTTCGAAGCGGTAAGGGCCAATCTCGGAAACAGGCGTGACCTCGGCGGCAGTACCGCAAAGGAAGCACTGTTCAAAACCTTCCAACTCTTCCGGCATAATCGCACGCTCAACCACTTCGAGGCCACGGCGGCGGGCAAGATCGATCACCGTGCGACGGGTGATTCCATCAAGAAAGCAGTCCGGCTTCGGCGTATGCAGGACGCCGTCCTTGACGAAGAAGATGTTTGCACCGGTCGCTTCCGCGACCTGACCACGCCAATCCAGCATCATCGCGTCGGCATATCCTTTGGCCTCCGCCGCATGCTTGGAAAGCGTGCAGATCATGTAGAGGCCGGCAGCCTTGGATTTGGACGGGGCCGTGCGAGGATCCGGGCGACGATACTCGGCCATATCAAGACGAATGCCCTTAAGCCGCTGCTCCGGGTCAAAATAGCTCGGCCACTGCCAGATCGCGATAGCGAGATTGATGCGGTTGTTCTGCGCCGACACGCCCATCAATTCGCTTCCGCGCCACGCAATCGGGCGAACATAGGCGTCGGCAAAGCCCTGCCGCGCCAAAAGCTCTCGGCAGGCATCATCGATTTCCTGCACCGACCAGGGGATGGTGAAGCCCAGAATGCGAGCGGATTCATGCAGGCGCTCGGTGTGTTCAGTAAGCTTGAAGATCTCGCCACCGTAAGCCCGTTCACCCTCGAACACGGCGCTTGCATAGTGCAGGCCATGGGACAATACGTGAATCTTTGCGTCTGCCCATTTGACGAATTCACCATTGAGCCAGATAAAGCCCTCGAGCTGATCAAAAGGAACCGCTGCCATGTAACCTCTCCCGCCGGTTCGTTTCCGTGGAACCGGACAAATCGAAAATACCGCCGTCGCAGACTACGCGTTGCCAAAGGGAAATTGAAGGATGTTCCGAAAAATGGCCTTCAGGATACCTTTTTGTTCGCATCAGGACGAAAACATTGTCAAAAATTACCACGCCTTGAAATTATGTCAATAAGGCTGACATAATTTCTTCATTAATCGTCGAAACGACCGGAAGCAGCTAGAGAGCATGACCGACGCCGACCCGATCAAAACCCCGCTGACGCTGGATGATGGCGTTGACTTCGCAATCATTGAGCATCTGTTCTTCGCCTACCGGGACTTTACGGCTGACCCAGATGCCATCCTCGACGAATATGGTTTCGGACGAGCGCACCACCGGGTCCTGCATTTCGTGAACCGACTGCCGGGCTTGACCGTTGCGGAACTGCTGGAAGTTTTGAGGATCACCAAACAAAGCCTGGCGCGGGTGCTCAAACAGCTCATCGACGACGGATACATTGTCCAGGTCCCAGGCCCCCGCGACCGTCGCCAGCGCGAACTCTATCCGACACAGAAGGGACGCGACCTGGCAGTGGCGCTGGCCTTGCCACAGTCCCGCCGCATCCGTGCGGCACTTGAAGAGGCCGAGCTTGGCGACAGCGCAGCGGTAGAACGCTTTCTGCGCGCCATGGTGAACTCGGAATTGCGCGCCCAGATGGACAAACTGCCCAACGGGCGTTCTAAATGAGCAACGCGTCCCCATCGCTTGAGGAGATCGTCACGATGAGCGAAACCGGCAATCTCGAGAAGGACCCACCTGTCCTCAGCGATGATGCGCCGCATTTGCTGGTGGTCGACGACGACACACGTATTCGCAGCCTGCTCAAACGCTTCCTGCGGGAAAACGGTTTCCGCGTCACCATTGCCGGCAACGCAGCCGAAGCGCGCCGCAAGTTGGTGGGGCTCGATTTCGATCTCGTCGTGCTCGATGTGATGATGCCGGGAGAGGACGGTGTCTCCCTGACCAGATCGCTGCGCGAGGAGAAAGACACACCTATCCTTATGCTCACCGCGCTTTCAGAAACGGACAGCCGTGTCACGGGGCTTGAGGCGGGAGCCGACGACTACCTGCCCAAGCCCTTCGACCCGCGGGAACTGGTGCTGCGCATCAACAGCATCCTGCGTCGCAGCGCGCCACAGTCCACGCCGAAAGTGGAACAAGTCGTGTTCGGCCCTTACGCGTTTCAGATCGCCAAGCGTGAACTCAAGCACAGCGGCAAGCTGGTGAAGCTGACCGACAGAGAGCGCGACATCATGGTGATTTTCGCGGAACGGGCGGGTGAAACCGTGCCTCGGCATGAGCTGGTGGGAGAGGACTCGGAGGTGGGTGAGCGCACGATCGACGTTCAGATCAACCGCCTGCGCCGCAAGATCGAGCGCGACCCTTCCAATCCTGTTTACCTGCAGACCGTGCGGGGTATCGGGTACCGGTTGAGCGTGGAGTAACCCACGCCTCAAACGGAAACGGGTCGATAATTCGCAATATCCGCCGTGATACCGAGACGATCCATCATTTCGTGGCGGTCGAAGCCGATGTCCGAATGCATGCGAGCCACGGCCTTGCCTGCTCGCGCAATCGCTTCCATCCCTTCCCATTCCACCATCGTGACAAAATTGAACGCCCCGGGGCCTGAAGCCTGTTCAAGAATGACATCCCCCAGGAAACCCGCCTGCTGGCGCAGAAGTGCATGGGTGGCAGAAACGCGATCGAGAAACTCATCTCTGGCGGCTGCCGGAACAGTGAATTTATCGACGCGGTAGACCGCGCTTGGCGCCGACACTGCTTGAGAAGGTGCGGACATGGAGTCTCCTTGTAAAACGGCCGGAAGTGGCATGAAAAGCACTTTCCGAGTTCAAGCCGACTTTAAGTCAAGAGACTCTTCAGCACGATCAGCCCGCAAACCGCCATGGGGAATTGCGCGAGCGCCGTGCGGAAAAGCGGTTCCCTCTTTCGCACGCAATGCATAGGATCGGTCTGGACAGAAGTTTGGGAATGGATGCCCGAAAGGGCGCATGGCGGCATTGAATATAAGCTCAGATCAGAAGACGACAGCCGGGAAGATCAAGTCGTTGACGCGCTTCAAACAGGCATTCGGCGCCATGCGCAGACCCTGGCGACGGTTCTGGCGCATCGTTTCGCGCTACATGCCCAAGCAGCTCTATGCGCGCTCGCTGATCATCGTGATCGCACCAATGCTGCTGCTCCAATCGGTCATCGCCTTCGTTTTCATGGAGCGCCATTGGCAAACGGTCACGCAGCGTCTGAGCCAGGCGGTCACGCGCGACATTTCTGCGATTATCGACATGATCGAGACCTATCCGGGCAATGACGGCTATGCGCAGGTCATCCGCATCGCCCAGGAGCGGCTGGCGCTGAAAATCGACCTTCTGCCACCCGATCCTCTGCCCGCTCCCGGCCCGAAGCCTTTTTTCTCGATCCTCGATCAAACGCTGGGTGAAGAGATCACCCGGCAGATCAACCGACCCTTCTGGCTCGATACGGTGGGCAATTCGAACATCATCGAAATCCGCATACAACTTGAGAACCAGGTTCTGCGTATCTTTGCCAGACGCAGCCAGGCCTATGCCTCCAACACCCATATTTTCCTGCTTTGGATGGTTGGCACATCGCTGGTGCTGATCGCGATTGCAGTGGCGTTTCTGCGCAACCAAATCCGTCCCATCCTGCAATTGGCCGCCGCTGCGGACAGTTTCGGCAAGGGGCGACCGACCCCGAGCGATTTCCGGCCGCGCGGCGCGGAAGAGATTCGCCGAGCCGGCAGCGCGTTCCTCTTGATGCGCGAGCGTATCGAGCGCCAGATCGAGCAGCGCACAGCCATGCTCACCGGCGTAAGCCACGATCTGAGGACAATCCTGACACGCTTCAAACTGCAGTTGGCCGTGGCAGGCAGCAAAGAGGATATCGAGGCGCTCAATCAGGACATCGAGGACATGCGCTCGATGCTGGAGGGGTACCTGGCTTTCGCGCGCGGCGAAGCAGCCGAAGACCCCGGCGCTTTTGATCTGGCGGGCTTCCTTGACCGCGCCGTGGAAGAAGCACGTCTTCGGGGCTGCACTCTCGAGGTGGAGACCAAAGGCAACACGCTTCTGCATGTACGGCCCAATGCCTTCAGCCGGTTACTGAACAACGTGATCGGAAATGCCTTTCGCTATGCCCGCAATGTGGAGGTGACGGCGCGCAACGCCAATGGCACTCTCACCGTCACTGTGGATGATGATGGGCCTGGTATCCCTTCCGAAATGCGTGAGGACGTCTTCAAACCGTTCGTGCGGTTGGACGAAGCACGCAATCAGGATGAGAGCGGCACCGGGCTTGGGCTCTCCATCGCCCGCGACATCGCCCGCAGCCATGGCGGGGACGTGACACTGGACGACAGTCCGCTGGGAGGGCTGAGAGCGGTGATCAGGGTGCCGGCCTGACATTGAAGGTTCTGGAGTGGCCTGCCTTCTGACGCGCTGGTCAGGCTCGATGAAACCGGCCGTCAGAATGCGGAGCGCTTGTGAAGGTCCAGATACATGATCGTATTGATCGTGTCGTCGGTGTGCTTACTGATCCGGTCTGCTTCACTCTCACCGGCGGTTTCGTTGCCAGCGGAGCATCCGCTGAATGAATATTCGCCCCAATTAGAACGAGCCAGGCACTGACGTGTCGATGAGGCGGCAGCGGGCTGCGTCAGCGCACGGCCGGGCGTGCCGGATGATCGAGTTCAAAGACCAGCGTCTGCACATCATTGGCATCAACACGGATGCGTCGGGCGCGGATGATGAACACAATGGTCTCGCCGCGCCCCGCCAGCTCGACGACATCGCCCTTCTGCGCCCATGCCTCCAGATGAAGCCGGTCGAGAAACCCGGCAAGGCCGGCGGTCTCTGCCGCTCTCCGCGCTACGGCGGTCAATTCCACGATTGTCTGCACGCAATCACCTCCTGTGAACCGTAATCTTGAAAAACAAGTGGGCGGACCAGCCTTCTTGATGTGAACGTTTGCACACTATCCTTTCGTCTAACATACTGGCGTAAGGTCGGGCCACGGACACAACATTTTCACCCGGCCGGATTATTGCAAGGAAGGGCTCATGACTTCACGCTACGCAAAAATCGCCATGACGCTGGCACTCGCTGCCTTCGCATTCATGGTGACTTTCAACAACATCACAGACTACGGCTCGAATTTCGCGTTCGTGCAGCACGTGTTCAGCATGGACACAACATTTCCAGGCAATTCTGCAATGTACCGCGCGATCACCACACCTGCGCTGTGGCATGCCGGATACTGGCTGATCATTGCTGGTGAAGGGCTTACCTTCGTGCTTCTGCTTCTTGGTGGCCTTAGAATGTTTGGCGCGCGCGACGCATCGGTCGCCGAGTTCCAAGCATCCAAAAACCTGACAATCGTTGGCGCCACGATCGGCTTTCTCGTCTGGTTCTTCGGCTTCATGGTTGTCGGCGGCGAGTGGTTCCTGATGTGGCAGTCCGACACCTGGAACGGCCAGGACGCAGCCTTCAAGTTCTACATGGCGATCATCGGCGTCTTGATTTTCGTGAACCAGCGCGACGAAGTCGCCTGACGAGCAGACGACCCAGAGCAGAATTGACTGCAATACTGCACTGCAAGGCCGTCCGGATGAACACCTCCGGGCGGCTTTTTCATGTTCAATTACTGGAAAATCTGTTTGAGGTCAGCCTGTCACGTCACGCAGAACAGGCGACCTGCGAGGATCGCCCCGGAACCGGCCTAATGCAGACGGCTGCCGTTTGGCACCTTCTTGTCAGACCCGGCCAGAACGATGGCGCCATCTTCGTCGGCAAAGCCCATGACGAGTATCTCGGACATGAACTTGCCAATCTGCCGAGGCGGGAAATTCACCACCGCCACCACCTGCCGCCCGACGAGAGTCTCGGGCGTATAATGCACGGTGATCTGCGCGGACGATTTCTTGATACCGATCTCGGGACCGAAATCGACCTTGAGCTTGATGGCAGGCTTGCGGGCTTCCGGATAAGGTTCAGCCTCAATCACGGTGCCGATGCGAATATCCACCTTCAGGAAATCATCATAAGTGATTTCCGGGGTCTTCTCCGATGACATGCCCGCTTCCCGTCCTGCGACCTAGGCGTTTCCGTAGGTCTCGAACAACACGCTGTTCAACGCATCCTGCGCCGTGCTGCCCGACCAGATGACATACTGGAATGCCTGATAATAGCATTCGCAGGCTTCCAGAGCGCTGTTCAGCATGGTTTCGACCTGCTGGCCCGTCGGCTCGACGCCGCCGGCAAGAACCAACGCCTGCCGGAACATCACCACATTCTCGCGCTCCCACAGGTCGAAATGGCCGAACAGCATCTGTTCGTTGATGAGCGAAAGGAGCCGCATGACTTCCAGGGTACGCTTCGCAGGCACTTTCAGATCAAAGGCGCAGGCAACATGCAGCGCCTCGAATTCCTCCATCCAGGAGAAGGACACGTTGTAATCGGTCCATGTGCCGGCCACGGCGATGGCGATCTCGTCGTCGCCATTACGCTCGAAGCTCCAGTCATTGGTGTGCGCGACATGTTCGATGACATCAACGGGATGCGCATCACGGGTCATGTCGAGTTCAAGAAGGCTCATTAATCTGCTTTCCCGTATCTGGAGGCGCTGCAACACCCCGCAAGAATCCACAGCGGAAATGCTCTTCCGCAAGACGTTTCAGACCTGAAACACAATGTGGAGCGACAACGACAACGCATGGAACTTACGCGGGCCCGCCCCTGCCCGACTGCATGACCAGTTACGAATCACGCTGTAAATTCAGTGTATTGATGCAGAGTCGCGTTACCAGACCTTTTTTATCGAAAGCCTGTGGAGCGTGTGGATAGAAACGCCACGCGGCACCGAGCGGCGTGACGTAAGCGACTCTCGGACAAGGATTTTTCGACGCCGTACACAGGCGACGGTAATAAAAAATTATTTTTTTGCCCGGGTGGATGACGCCGGTTTCGAATCGGATTTCGCAGCTTTTGCAGCCGCGGTGTCGGACAATTTGGCTTCGAGTGCTTCGATGCGGGCGACAAGAGCCGCGTTTTCCTCGCGGGCCTTGAGGGCCATTTCACGCACCATCTCGAACTCTTCGCGCTGGACGACATCCATCGAAGCCAGGATACGTTCGGCCTGAGCCTGAAAAGCTGTCTCGACCTCGCGGCGCACCCCCTGGGCGGCACCTGCGGCATCGGTCATCAGCTTGGCGAACTCGTCGAGGATTCGGTTGCTTCCGTTGGTCATGGCTCGTTTCCCAGATTGAACCCTTGACCTAGTGGGCAAGGCGACCGAATGCAAGGCAAACCGCGCCTTGACCTTGCCCCGATGCTTCGCAATACCTGCGGCCATTGAGTTTCACGCGCCGGGAGGCCTGATTGACCGATTACCTGCTTACGCCTCTCGCCGCCCTGCCCTTTCCCGCGATCGATCCAGTAGCGTTGCAACTGGGGCCGCTCGCGATCCACTGGTACGGGCTCGGCTATGTGGTCGGCATACTGCTTGGCTGGTGGTATGCGCGCCGGCTGGTCTCAAACGAACGCCTGTGGACCGGCGGCGAGCCGGCAATGACGGTGACGGACCTTGACGATTTCGTGCTGTGGGCAGCCGTCGGCATCGTGGCGGGTGGCCGCGTCGGCTATATCCTTTTCTATGACCTGCCACGCTATCTCGCGAACCCGCTCGACATCCTGGCGGTATGGGAAGGTGGCATGTCCTTTCACGGAGGCCTGTTGGGCGTGACGCTCGCCATGCTTCTTTTCGCGAAAAAACGCGGCATCAATGTGTGGAGCCTGTTCGACACGGTCTCTGCCGTGGTGCCGATCGGTCTCGGACTGGTGCGGGTGGCAAATTTCGTGAACTCGGAGCTTTGGGGCCGCGTGACGGACGCGCCATGGGGTTTTGTCTTTCCCAATGGCGGGCCGGAGCCGCGCCACCCAAGCCAGCTTTATGAAGCTGCGCTCGAAGGGCTGGTGCTTTTCGTCGTGCTGCGCCTTTTGACCCACAAGGGCCTGAAACTGAAAATGCCTGGTTTCGTGGCCGGGGCGTTCGTATGCGGCTACGGCCTCTCACGCATCGTGGTCGAATTCTTCCGAGAGCCTGATGCGCATATCGGTTATCTCGCCGGCGGATGGCTGACCATGGGCATGGTGCTTTCGCTGCCGATGGTGCTGGCCGGCGTCTGGGCAATGCTGAGGGCGCGGGCCGCTGCTTGATGAAAACACTGAAGGACCGCATCAGAGCACAGATCGAGACCACGGGGCCGATGAGCGTCGCCGACTACATGGCGCTTTGCCTTTTCGATCCCGAGGCGGGCTACTACACGACGCGCGAGCCGTTCGGTGCCGAGGGCGATTTCACCACAGCGCCGGAAATCAGCCAGATGTTCGGGGAATTGTGCGCCGTCTGGCTCTACACTGCCTGGAAGGCAAGCGGCGCACCGAAAACGCCTGTTGTGGCCGAGATTGGCCCCGGACGCGGAACGCTGATGAAGGACATGCTCCGGACCTGGGCCAAAATCGACCCGGCATTCAGGGAGCAGATGCAGCTCGTCATGATCGAGGCGAGCCCGCGGCTGAGCGAAGTACAGCGTAAGACGCTTGGGCCATTGGATGGCGAAGCGTCTTGGATTGTCGATATAGGAGCGCTGCCGGAAGGTCCGCTGTTCATTCTTGGCAATGAGCTTTTTGACGCCATCCCGATCCGGCAATATGTGAAGGTCGGAAATGCCTGGCGCGAGCGCGTGGTGGGCCTCGATGCGGCAGAACAGCTTGCATTCATGGCAGGGGCCGGCTCTGCGGACCCTACGATTTTGCCGCCGGGTTCAGAAAACGCGCCCGAAGGGGCGATCGTGGAATTGGCACCGGCACGCAATACACTGATGTCCCGCATCGCCGAACGCATCGGCAGAGAGGGCGGCGCAGGGCTTTTCATCGATTATGGCTATGCCTCACCCGCCCCCGGCGACACGCTTCAGGCCATGCGCGGCCACGCCTATCAGGACGTGCTGAAGGAGCCGGGCAAAGCCGATCTGACGGCTCATGTGGATTTCTTCGCCTTGGCGGGTGCCGCAAAGGAGCAGAGTCTGGCCGCTGAATTGATGAGCCAGGGCGACTTTCTCATCGGTCTCGGTCTTCTGGAGCGCGCCGGCCGGCTGGGCTCCGGCAAGAACGCCACGGAGCAGCAGGCGATCCGCAACGATGTGGATCGGCTTGCCGGCCCCGACCAGATGGGTGCCCTGTTCAAGGCGCTGGCCGTAACGCCATCCACAGTGGCGGTTCCACCATTCGTTTCACCGCATTGACTTGATTTCGCCCCTGCCCCACCATCCCGCCGCTTGAGAACATCTGAAAAGGCGGCGCATGCTGGACACAACGAGGCCGGAACCGCTGCGGTCCCCACTACTGGACCGTGAGCGGGAGAATGGCGTGAAGCATGGCTTCTTTACCCGCAAGGGCGGCGTTTCAACGGGGCTCTATGAAGGGCTCAATGTAGGTTATGGCTCGGGGGACGACCGCGAGATGGTGACCGAGAACAGAAGGCGCGTGGCCGATTGGCTGGGCGTCGATGCAGATCACCTGTTGACCGTTCATCAGGTGCATTCGCCCCACGCGATCATCGTCGATGAACCTTTTGCGGGCGAAAGGCCCGAGGCCGACGCGGTGGTGACCAATCGACCGGGATTGGCGGTTGGCGCGCTTGCAGCCGATTGCGGGCCCATTCTGCTCGCCGATGGCAAGGCGCGGGTGATCGCGGCTGCCCATGCCGGGTGGAAAGGCGCACTGACCGGCATTCTGGAAAACACCATCGCGGCGATGGAACTGCTGGGTGCCGAGCGGGAAGATATCATCGCCGTGCTTGGTCCCTCGATCAGCCAGGAAAACTATGAGGTCGGGCCGGAGTTCGTGGAGCGTTTCATCAACCACAACCCCGCCAACCAGGACTGGTTCCGCCCGTCGACCAAGGCCGGGCATGCGCTGTTCGATCTCAATGGATATACGGTGGCCCGGCTGACGGCAGCCGGCGTCAATGCCGCCCGGATCGGGCGTTGTACCTACGAAGAAGAAGAGAATTTCTATTCCTATCGCCGTGCGACGCACCGCGGTGACAGGGACTACGGACGCCAGATTTCGGCGATCATCCTGGAGGACATTTGATGGCGCTTCATTTTGACCAGGCAGAGTTCGATTCCCGGCGTGATCGCCTCGTCATCGAAATGGCCGAGCGCAAGCTTGATGCCATGCTGCTTTTCGCGCAGGAGAGCATGTACTGGCTGACGGGTTACGACACGTTCGGCTTCTGCTTTTTCCAATGTCTTGTCGTGAAGGCCGATGGCTCGATGGTGCTTCTGACACGCTCGGCGGATTTGCGTCAGGCGCGGCACACCTCCACCATCGAAAACATCGTCCTGTGGACCGACCGGCATGACGCAAATCCGGCCGTCGACCTGCGCAATCTTCTGAACGATCTCGATCTTCTGGGCGCGCGGATCGGTGTCGAATATGACACGCATGGCCTGACGGGACGCAGCACCCGGCTGCTCGACGAACAGTTGCAGACATTCGGCAAGATCGAGGACGCCTCCGATCTTGTCAGCCGCCTGCGACTGTTCAAGAGCGAGGCGGAAATCAAGAAGGTGAAGCGCGCCGCAAAACTGGGCGACGAGGCACTGGACGCCGCGCTGCCGCTGATCAAACAGGGCGGCGACGAGGCTGCGATCCTGGCCGCCATGCAGGGTGCCGTGTTTGCAGGGGGCGGCGACTATCCGGCCAATGAATTCATCATAGGTTCCGGCGAGGACGCGCTTCTGTGCCGCTACAAGGCGGGCCGGCGCAAGCTGAACAAGAACGACCAGATCACGCTGGAATGGGCCGGTGTTTATCACCATTATCATGCGGCAATGATGCAGACCGTGCTGACCGGCAAGGTATCCAAGCGGCATCAGGAGCTTTTCGAGGCGGCACGGGATGCGCTGACCGCCGTGCAGAAATCGATGACACCGGGCAACACCTTCGGCGACGTGTTCGATGCGCATGCCCGGGTGATGGAAGCGCATGGCCTGACAAAGCACCGGCTGAATGCCTGCGGCTATTCACTGGGCGCACGCTTCTCGCCCTCCTGGATGGATCCACAGATGTTTTATGCCGGCAATGAAGAGCCCATGGCGCCGGGCATGACGCTGTTCGCGCACATGATCATCATGGATTCCGACACGGGCAGCGCCATGTGTCTCGGCCGAACCTATCTGACCACCGAAGACGCACCCGAACCGCTTTCGCGCTATGGGCTGGACCTTATCACCCGGTGAAGGCAATATGCCGCGCAGGATCGAAGCCATTGAGGGGGGCTGCGGTATTTTGACGAAGCGCGCCATAACGGGCATCGCCATGTTGAGCCTGGCCGGTCTTGCAGGCTGCAACACGGGCTCCACGCTCGATTTAAACTCCGGCCCGACACCGGCAGGCAGTGTGCCTGGCGGTCAAGCCGAAAGCCAACAGCCAACCGATACCGCTCTCGCTTTACAGACGGATACATCGGCCGCGAGCGCGACGACGCCTCTGCAGTCGGTGACCACCAGCGAGCGCATCCAATTTGCTCCCGTGATCGGAGCTACATCGGAGGCCGTGCCTGCACTTTCACGCCGGCTCGAGGCGCGCGCCCGACAAAGCGGCATACCCATAGTGCCTCAAGGCGGAAGCGCCTCCATGGTGATGAAGGGCTATTTCTCGGCCATCGCCGATGGCGGCAAGACGACCGTGATCTATGTTTGGGACGTGCTCGACCCATCGGGCAACCGGCTGCACCGCATTCAGGGCCAGCAGGCTGCGCCCGGCGGTCAGGGCGATGGCTGGTCATCCGTCACAAGTGCCACGATGGAAGCGGTTGCGGACTCCACCATCAGTCAGCTTTCCGCATGGCTGGCGCAGCGTCAGGGCTGATTTTTTTCGAGTTTTCATCGTGATTCTTTCCTCAGACGCTTGCAATACAGCCTCACCCCGTTAAAAGCGCGGTCAAGCGTCAAGGCGTTCTCCGAGGACATTCCATGAAGCTCTTTGCGGGCAATTCCAACCGGGTTTTGGCAGAGGCCGTTTCCCGCTATCTCAACATTTCTCTTGGCAAAGCCACGGTTCGCCGGTTCGCCGATCAGGAGATTTTCGTCGAAATCCAGGAAAATGTGCGCGGCGAGGACGTTTTCGTCCTGCAGTCGACCGCCTACCCGGCCAACGATCATTTGATGGAACTGCTCATCATGATCGACGCCTTCCGGCGCTCTTCCGCCCGACGCATCACCGCCGTATTGCCCTATTTCGGCTATGCGCGTCAGGACCGCCGCACATCAGGCCGCACACCGATTTCGGCAAAGCTGGTGGCCAACCTGATCACCCAGGCAGGTGCTGACCGCGTGTTGACGCTCGACCTTCATGCAGGGCAGATCCAAGGTTTCTTCGACATCCCTACCGACAACCTTTTTGCCGTGCCCGTGATGGCGCGAGACGTGAAGGCCAACTACACCCTCTCCAACGTGATGGTGGTTTCGCCGGATGTCGGCGGTGTGGTGCGTGCCCGTTCGCTGGCCAAACGCATCGATGCACCGCTCGCTATTGTCGACAAGCGCCGCGACCGGCCGGGCGAATCCGAAGTGATGAACGTGATCGGCGATGTGAGCGGCAAGGACTGCCTGCTGATCGACGACATTGTCGATTCCGGCGGAACGCTGTGCAATGCGGCGGATGCGCTGCTCAACAACGGCGCGACCAGTGTCACGGCCTATATCACGCATGGCGTCCTTTCAGGCGGCGCCGCAGCGCGCATCGCCGGATCGCGCCTGAAGGAACTGGTGATCACCGATTCCATCCAGCCCAGTTCGGCAGTGGAAGCCGCCGAAAACATTCGCACGATCACCATTGCCGACCTCATCGGCGAGGCGATCTCACGCACCGCGACGGAAGAATCGGTTTCAAGTCTTTTCGACTGACAGAAACAGCTTCCCGGACACGATAAAGCCGGCTCCAGGAGCCGGCTTTTTTGATCGCGTGCCTCTTTGCTCAGGCTGCGACGCGATCCTGCGCAGAACCAACCCACGCAGAGAATTTTTCGACGAAGCCTGACAGGAAGGCCTTCGTGTCTTCATTGGTGATGTCGTTGTTCTGATCGATGAGGCCGGGCTTCATCTGCAGATAGACCTCCGGGCTGGTCAGCAGCGTGGCTCCGAGGCTGACCATGATGGAGCGCAGATGGATCTGGGCCGCGATCGCACCCATGGCACCGGGGCTGGACCCCACGACGGCAGTGGCCTTTCCGGTCCAGCTGTTCTGTCCCCAGGGTCTTGAGCCCCAGTCGATCGCATTCTTCAGGATCGCGGGTATGGAGCGGTTGTGCTCGGGCGTCACGAGAAGCACACCATCGGCTGCTGCAATCCTGTCCTTGAGCTGCTGCGCGGCAGCCGGATACGCCCCGACGTCATCATCATTGTACATCGGCAATGTGGAGAGATCGAAATAGTCGAACGCAAGGCGTCCTTCGGCGAGCTTTTCCAAAGCCTGTGCAAATTTATGATTGATCGACTCCTTTCGGTTGGAGCCAACGAGAACCAAAATTTTCTTCATAATGTATTCCTCTTTCCCCCGGTTCAAATTCCCGGTGGTATCCTTTGGTAACCACCCCTATATCTGGTGAGGAAAAGCGAGTTGCAAGAAGGCACCTTTATGAAACCGCGTCACGGGCACATCTCTGAGAACTGCCGGCCGATCAGCGAGGTTCTCTCGTTGATTGGAGACAAATGGACCTCTCTCATCATCGAACGCCTCAACGAGCAACCGTTGCGTTTCAACGCGTTGAAACGGCGCGTGGATGGCATTTCGCAGAAAGTGCTGACAAGTTCGCTCAGGGCCCTCGAACGCGATGGCTTTCTTGAACGCATCGAACATCCGACGGTGCCCCCGAGCGTGGAATACCGATTGACCGCCTTTGGACATGAGCTTGCTCAACCGCTCTCGGCACTGAAACAGTTTGCCCTCGCCAACGCCGGCAGAATGGAAGCGGCCCGGGCAGCCTATGACGCGCGCAACAGCTCCGGTGAAAGCAGCGACAGGCGGCCACAGCCGATTCAGCCGGCGACCATGGTCTGAAAGGGCTTGCGCCCTTGCGCATACCCCTTGCATCGGCTATAGACCCGCCGTCCGCGTAGACACCCTTGGAGGCAACGCGGACGGAAGTCCGTCCGAGCGTTTTCGGTATTCAGGCAGTGCATCATGCGCCGCCTGTTTCTCTTCTCGGAAAGCTTTCACGTTCCCGGTTTTTCCGGGAGCGCTCCAAAACATGAAAGGATAGGCCATGAGCCATCAGAGCTACGAGCTGAAGGCCGAGGCGCGCGAACGGGTCGGTAAGGGGTCCGCCCGGGCTATTCGGCGCAACGGTAAAGTTCCTGCCGTCATTTACGGCGACAAGGATGCCCCGCTTTCCATCACGCTTCCCTACAAGGAAGTGTCCATGAAGATTTTCGGCGGCGGCTTCCTCACCACGATTGCCACCATCGACGTCGACGGCAAGAAGATTCAGGTCCTTCCGAAGGACTATCAGCTTGATCCCGTCCGCGATTTCGTCATGCATGTGGACTTCCTGCGCATCGGCAAGGGCACGGTCGTGACCGTGAACGTGCCGGTTCACTTCATCAACGAAGAGACCGCTCCGGGCATCAAGCGCGGCGGTGTCCTCAACGTTGTGCGCCACGAGGTCGAGTTCACCTGCCCCGCTACGGCGATCCCCGACTACATCGAGGTTGATCTGGACGGTATGGATATCGGCGACTCCGCTCACATCTCCACCGTCAAGCTCCCCGAGGGTGTTCAGCCGACCATCACGGACCGCGACTTCACCATCGCAACCATCGCAGCGCCTGCCGGCCTGAAGTCGGAAGAGTCCGAGGCTGACGAGGATGAAGCGGAAGTCGTGGCTGAAGAGAAGGAGGGCGAGGGCGAGGAGTAATCCTCCCCTTTCCTGCAAAACCTCATGCTGCTCATTGCAGGGCTAGGCAATCCCGGCCAGCAATACGAACGGCACCGGCACAATGTCGGTTTCATGGCGGCGGACGCGATTGCGCGCCGCCATAGTTTTTCTTCATGGTCGAAGAAGTTCAACGCGCTCGTGGCCGAAGGCCGCGTCGGCGGCGAGAAAGTTCTGCTCATCAAGCCGCAGACTTTCATGAACCTCTCAGGCCAGGCGATCGGAGAAGCCATGCGCTTCTACAAGGTCGAGCTCGAGGACCTGCTCGTTCTCTATGACGAACTCGATCTCGCCCCCGGCAAACTGCGCATCAAGACGGGCGGCGGCTCGGGCGGCCATAACGGCATCAAGTCGATCGACGCCCATTGCGGCAACGACTATCGCCGCGTGCGCATCGGCATCGGACACCCCGGCGACAAGGCACGCGTGAACGCACATGTGCTGGGCGATTTTGCCAAGGCGGATCAAGCATGGCTTGAACCCATGCTGGACGCCATTGCAGACAATATTTCAATGCTTGCCGAAGGCGACGAATCGGGCTTCATGAACCGGGTCAGCCTCGCGGTGAAGGAAACCGGTGCAGAGCCTGCACAGAAGCGGGAAAGCAAACCCGCGAAACAACAGAGCCACATCCGCCAGGCGCGGCAGAAGGGGCCTACAGCCCCCCTCCCCGAGAGCGGCCCAATGGCGGCCATGCTCAAAAAACTCCTCGGCCAGAAGGAATAGGAAATGGGTTTCAAATGCGGCATCGTCGGTCTGCCCAATGTCGGCAAGTCCACGCTCTTCAACGCGCTCACCAAGACGGCCGCCGCACAGGCCGCCAACTATCCGTTCTGCACTATTGAGCCCAACACGGGCGAAGTGGCCGTGCCGGATCCGCGCCTGAAGAAGATTGCCGGCGTGACCGGCTCCAAGGAAGTCATTCCCACCCGCATATCCTTCGTGGACATTGCCGGCCTCGTGCGCGGCGCTTCCAAGGGCGAAGGGCTGGGCAACCAGTTTCTGGCCAATATCCGCGAAGTGGACGCCATCGTGCATGTGCTGCGCTGCTTCGAGGATGACGACATTACCCATGTGGAAGGCCGCATCGACCCTGTCGCGGATGCCGAAACCGTCGAGACCGAGCTGATGCTCGCCGACCTCGAAAGCCTGGAACGGCGCACCCTGCAAATGCAGAAGCGCGCAACCGGCAAGGACAAGGAAGCCCAGACGCTTCTGCCCATGATGGAGCAGGCGCTGGCGCTGCTTCAGGAAGGCAAGCCGGTGCGCGTTCTTCTCGACGGGATCGCAGCGGAAGACCTGAAGATCCTGCGCGGCCTCAACCTGCTGACCTCGAAGCCCGTGCTCTATGTGTGCAACGTGGCCGAGGGCGACGCCGCCGAAGGCAATGCCCAGAGCAAACGCGTCGAGGAAATGGCAAAGGCGCAAGGCGCGATGACGGTCGTGATCTCGGCTGCGATCGAGGCCGAAGTGGCCCAGCTCGCCGACGAGGAAGCAGCTGAATATCTGGAGGCGATGGGGCTGGAAGAGCCCGGTCTCGACCGGCTGATCCGCGCCGGCTACGAACTGCTCGACCTCATCACCTTCTTCACCTCCGGCCCCAAGGAAACCCGCGCCTGGACAGTTCAGAAGGGCGCCAAGGCACCACAGGCGGCCGGCGTGATCCACACCGATTTCGAGCGCGGCTTCATTCGCGCGCAGACCATTGGCTACGAAGACTTTGTGACGCTAGGCGGTGAAGTGGCCGCCCGCGACGCGGGCAAGGCCCGTGACGAAGGCAAGGAATATGTGGTGACGGACGGCGATGTGATGCTGTTCAAGTTCAACACCTGACCGGCTGTCCGATCGGCAAGAAGGCGATGCTGTTGACGGCGCGGCGATAGCCGGGAATCTTCATTTCCAGGTCCGGGAAGCGAAGCGATGATCAAGGCCTTTACCCTCCAGAACGAGCGTCTGAAATCAGTCGACTTGTCATCTGTCGACCGTGACGCGATCGTCTGGATCGATATGCTTTCTCCTTCTCCGGAGGATGAAAAAACCATTGAAGCATGGCTCGGGATCGCGATCCCGACGCGGGCTGACATGGAGGAAATCGAGATATCGAGCCGGCTCTACAGCGAAGACGGGGCGCATTACATGACCGCTACCCTGCCGGCCAGGGCCGACGAAGACCAGCCGGAAATGGGACCCGTGACCTTCATCCTCAGCCCCGCAGGAACGCTCGTGACGCTTCGTTTTCACGAACCCAGCGCCTTCCAGATTCTCACCCAGCGAGCAGAAAAGGCCAGCCTTGGATGCAACAATGGTGAGGCAGTGCTTATCAACCTGCTGGAAATCATCACCGACCGGCTCGCCGACATTCTCGAAAGGGCCGGCCGCGAAATTCTGGAACTTTCAAAAGGCATCTTCCACCCTTCCGAAAAGAAGGCATCCAAGCGGGACCGCGACTTCCAGATTCTGCTGCGCCGGATCGGCCGCAAGGAGGATCTGATCTCCAAACTGCAGGACAGCCTCCTGACCATGCAGCGCCTATCCGGCTTCCTGAGCGCAGTTTCGAGCCGAAGCGGCAAGGATGAACGCGCACGCATCAAAACCCTTTCACGCGACATAGCCTCGCTCGCAGACCATACGAAAGGGCTTTCGCAGAAGATCGGATTTCTGCTCGATGCGACCCTTGGCATGATCAGCATCGAGCAAAGCGCCATCATCAAGATTTTCTCCGTGGTCGCCGTGATCTTCCTTCCACCGACGCTTGTCGCCTCGGTCTATGGGATGAATTTCGACATCATGCCGGAGCTGCATTGGCCGCTCGGCTATCCATTTGCTCTTGGGCTGATGGTGCTCTCGGCCCTTCTACCCTTCTGGTATTTCAAACGCCGCGGCTGGCTCTAGCGCGCAGGTCCAGCAATCTTCCCCTTCCTCATGCTTGAAGAATGAACGGCTTGCAGCCATAAGGTTCAAGCCTGAACAGGATTGAATCATGACTGACAAAAAGTGGGCGTTTGAAGAGCTCGAGCCCGGAGTGACTATCCCCTTTGGTGAGAAAAAGGTCGGCGCAGACGAGATCATTGCCTTCGCCCAGCAGTTCGATGCGCAACCCATGCACCTGGATGAGGAAGCCGGCAAGGCCAGCATTCTCGGCGGGTTATCGGCCTCCGGTTGGCACAGCTGCGCCATCTTCATGCGCATGCTCTATGACGCATTGTTGGTCAATTCCACTTCACAGGGCTCCCCAGGCATCACCGAGGCCCGCTGGAAGCGTCCTGTGATCGCCGGCGACACGCTGACGGGAAGCACCACGGTCCTCGAACGGCGAGCGTTGAAATCGCGCCCCGGTATCGGTCTCGTGACTTTCCGTCATCTGGTTACCAACCAGCGCGGGGAAACGGTGATGGAGATGGAGAACCCGATCATGTTCAGAATGCGCGATGCAGGAGGCGCAGCATGAGCCTCGATCGTTTTCTGCGCGTCGGCGAGACGATAACGCTGGGCACCCACACGTTCACCGCTGATGAGATCATCGCGTTCGGTCGACAGTTTGATCCACAACCCTTTCACACCGATGCGGAGGCAGCGCGCGACAGTGTGTTCGGCCGCCTATGCGCCTCCGGCTGGCATACATGCGCCATGTGGATGCGATACAATCTGATAGGCATCGAGCGCGATGCGTTCGGGCCATGGGAAGGACCAGGCGAAAAACCGGAGTTCGGCCCCTCACCCGGCTTCTCGAACCTTAAATGGTTGAGGCCTGTCTATGAGGGAGACACGATCACATTCACGCGGGCAGTGACCGGACATCGCCCCCTGGCCTCCCGCCCCGGCTGGCATCTGGTCTCGCTTTCTGCTGCGGCACACGGCACAGATGGCGAGCCCGTGATGAGCTTTGAGAACGGGGTGCTGATGAAAGCCGGCTGAACCGGTCTCACTCGCCCTCAAAAGCGATCAGTGTGTGAACATCGACGCCAAGCGCTTCCAGCTTGGCCCGTCCGCCAAGATCAGGCAGGTCTATCACGAAACAGGCTGCCACGATGTCGGCTCCCATCTGCGTGAGGAGCTTGACCGCACCTTCGGCGGTTCCACCGGTGGCGATGAGGTCATCGACCAGAATGACCTTTTCGCCCGGCGTCACCGCATCCTTGTGCATCTCCATTTCATCGATGCCATATTCGAGACTGTAGGCTACGCGCACCGTGTCATGCGGAAGCTTGCCCTTCTTGCGGATCGGCACAAAACCCGAAGAGAGCTGGTGCGCAATCGCGCCTCCAAGAATGAAGCCACGTGCCTCGATGCCGGCGACCTTGTCGACCTTGGCCCCCGCATAGGGATGCACCAGTTCATCAACGGCGCGGCGAAAGGCACGCGCATTGCCAAGCAGCGTCGTGATATCACGGAACAGAATGCCGGGCTTCGGATAGTCCGGAATGGTGCGGATCGCGGATAGAAGCGTGTCTTGAAGTGTCTGAGAAGCTGCCATGTGCCCTGCCCCGGTTCAGATAGTTCTTGCCGCGTTGTGAAGCAAAAGAAAAGGGCGCTGCAAGCGCCCTTCCTGCTTTTGTTGCCCGGTCAGCACCTTAATGGAGGTCCGCCCAGATCTTGCGCTTGGTGAGATACATGAGGCCACCGAAGAGCAAAAGGAAGATCATGACGACAAAACCGGTGGACTTGCGCGCTTCCATGTGCGGCTCGGCCGCCCACATGAGGAATGCTGCAACATCGCGTGCATACTGGTCTACCGTCTCAGGCGCGCCGTCATCATAAGTGACCATGCCCTCAGAAAGCGGAGGCGCCATTGCAAGCGACGCTGAGGAGATGAAATACGGGTTGTAATAGGTGCCTTCCGGAACCTCGTGCCCGTGAGAATCTTCCTCATAGCCCGTGAGAAGCGCGTGGATATAATCCGGACCAGCTTCGGCATATTGGGTGAAGATGTCGAAGACAAAGGTCGGGAAGCCACGTTCCACGGCCCGCGCCTTGGCAATCAGCGAGAAGTCCGGTGGAACCGCTCCGTTGTTGGAGGCGGCTGCCTGCTGCGGATTGGCGAACGGTGCCGGAAAACGGTCAGACGGCTTTGCAGCACGCATGAACATGTCACCGGAATCATCCGGGCCGTCCTCGACTTCATACTCGGCCGCGATGGCGCGAACCTGAGCTTCGGAATACCCCAGATCCTCGAGATTGCGGAACGCGACGAGGTTCATCGAGTGACAGGCGGCACAAACCTCGCGGTAGACCTTGAAGCCGCGCTGAAGCTGGCCCTTGTCGTAGGTTCCGAAGGGGCCGGCAAACGACCAGTCCTGCTCGACCGGCTTCTTGATCGGATACTCGGCCGCGTTTGCTGCCGTGACCGCTGCCAGGCCGAGGCCGAGCGCAGCCAATCCGTTGAGGATGCTTTTCATTGCGAAAATCCCTTTGCGCATTCTCTCGCTCAGCCCTTTGCCTGTTCTGTAACCGGCGCGCCGGCGGACTTCTTCTCCAGCACCGCTTCCGTGATGGAATTGGGCAAACGGCGGGGCCTCTCGACCAGGCCGAGAACCGGCATGATCACGATGAAGAAGGCGAAGTAGTAAAGCGTCGCCACCTGAGCCATCGCCACATAGGTGCCTTCTGCCGGACGGGAGCCGAGCCAGCCCAGGAAGATTGCATTGACGACGAAGAGCCAGAAGAACAGCTTGTACCAGGGACGATAAACCGCCGAACGGACCTTCGAGGTATCGAGCCACGGCACCACGAACAGAACCGCGATGGCGCCGAACATGGCCAGAACACCACCCAGCTTGGAATCAATCGGGCCGATGTTGAACGTGATGGCGCGCAGGATCGCGTAGAACGGCAGGAAATACCATTCCGGAACGATGTGCGCCGGGGTCTTCAGCGCGTCAGCCTCGATGTAGTTATCCGGGTGACCAAGGAAGTTCGGAATGTAGAAGACGAAATAGGCGAACAGAGCCAGGAACACGACCATGGCAAACGCGTCCTTGACGGTCGCATAGGGCGTGAAGGCCACGGTGTCGGTCTTCTGCTTCACCTCGATGCCGGTCGGGTTGGTCTGACCGGTAACGTGCAGCGCCCAGACATGCAGCACGACAACGCCGGCAATCATGAAGGGCAGGAGGTAGTGCAGCGAGAAAAAGCGGTTCAGCGTCGGATTGTCGACCGCGAAGCCGCCGAGGAGAAGCTGCTGAATCCAGTCACCCACTACGGGAATGGCCGTGAAGAAGCCGGTGATCACCGTCGCGCCCCAGAAGCTCATCTGACCCCAGGGAAGCACGTAGCCCATGAAGGCTGTCGCCATCATCAGGAGATAGATGATGCAGCCAAGAATCCACAGGAGCTCTCGCGGTGCCTTATAGGAACCGTAGTAGAGGCCACGGAAGATGTGCACGTAAACGGCGATGAAGAACATCGACGCGCCATTGGAGTGCAGGTAGCGGATCAGCCAACCGGAGTTGACGTCACGCATGATCTTCTCGACCGAGTTGAAGGCGACTTCGGTGTTGGCGGCATAATGCATCGCCAGCACGATGCCGGTCACGATCTGCGCGACCAGCATCAGCGTCAAAATGCCACCGAATGTGTACGCATAGTTGAGGTTGCGTGGCACCGGATAGGCCACGAAAGAATCATAGACCAGACGCGGAAGCGGCAAACGCGCATCCATCCAGCGGCCGAGGCCGGTCTTGGGCGTATAGGTCGAATGTCCAGCGCTCATAGAAAATCCCCTCTCGCCGAGCCTTAGCCGACCTGAATGACGGTGTCGGACACGAATTCAAATGTCGGAACCGCAAGGTTTTCCGGAGCCGGGCCTTTGCGGATACGGCCGGCGGTGTCGTAGTGCGAACCATGGCATGGGCAGAACCAGCCGCCGAAATCGCCGGCCTGGCCAAGCGGCACACAGCCGAGATGCGTGCAAACGCCGACCATCACCAGCCAGTTTTCCTTGCCCTCGCCCGCGGAGCGGTCGATGTCAGTGGCAGGCGCGTCAGCGGCGATGTTGGCGTTGCGCGCCACTGGATCCTTCAGATCCTCCAGTGCGACCGCCCGCGCTTCCTCGATTTCCTTTTCCGTCCGGTTGCGGATGAACACAGGCCGGCCGCGCCATTTGACGGTCAGGGACATGCCTGGCTCAACGCCGGACACATCGACCTGGATTGACGCCAATGCGCGGGTGGAGGCATCGGGCCGCATCTGGTCGATGAACGGCCATGCAACACCAGCCGCACCGACGGCACCGGCAACGCCTGTTGCGACGTAAAGAAAGTCGCGCCTTGTATGTTCGGTCGAATCGGTAGCGCTCACGGGACTGCGATCCTTTCACCTTGAGTCGGCCGGTGGGGACGCCTTATTGCACTTTGAACCCAAGCAAACTCCCGCGCATGGCTGGAACTGCCCGGTTCTACCCCCGGCATTTTTCGATGGTTTCTATGCGCCACGCAGGAACTTGTCCAGACGGCGGCGACCCTACAGGGCAGATTGTCGCGGGGAAAACGCAGTGAATAAACATGACTTAAAAACTCTTATTTTTCAATACAGGCGCTTTTGCCATGTTTTCATAGGCGATCCCCTACACTCAAAGCGGCATGTCCGCCTCGAAGGTAAAGATGGAGTTGCCCTGCTCCCACGCGCTCACTCTCCGATAGTCCGCATGGCGACCAACAGGAGACCAACATCGGTGAAACCGGCGGAGCGCGATGCCAGCTCGAGGCCCAGGCGCGCGCCCCCAGAGACGCAGGTGAAGAAGCTGGATTTCGCTGGCGAAGAGACGGGGGGAGCCAGGAGGGCGGTCACGGACCCGGGTGGCTTCAGCATGTCAGGAGTCGCTATTGTCTCGCTCGACAATGAGAACGTTTACCGCGTATTCTGCCGCGTCTTACAACCACCTTCGATTGGGGGATGCATCATGACGCCGATCGAGCTTGGAACCTTCACACTGGTTGCCGCACTGCTCGTCATGTCGCCGGGCCCGAACGGCGTGTTGATCGCCAAGACGGTTCCGACGTCAGGCAAAGCGGCCGGGTTTGCCAATATCGCCGGGTTCTTCGCCGCATTCTACGTCCACGGCGTTTTGTCGATCCTCGGCATTTCGATCATTCTGGTGCAGTCAGCCCAGCTCTTCTTCATCGTGAAAATGCTGGGCGCGGCCTATCTCTGCTATATCGGTTTGAAAGCGCTTTGGCAGGCCTGCCACGGCTTTGCGGCACCACTTGAAGTGTCACCTGCCAAACGCCGGCGCACGCTCATACGCGCAGCGTTCGAAGGGTTTCTGACCAACGCGCTCAACCCGAAGGTGTCGATGTTCTACCTGGCGGCGTTTCCGCAATTCATCCCCGCCAATGCCGACGCCACGCTCTGGGCCTTCGCGCTTGTGGTGATCCACTCACTTCTGAACATCGTGTGGTTCTCGTCACTGGTGCTTTTGTTCTCAGGCTTCAAGTCGATCGGCGGCAATGTCCGTATGCAACGCTGGCTGAAAGCGGCGACGGGAACAGTGTTTATCGGCTTCGGGCTGAAACTCGCCACCATGCGCCCCTGACATCCCCTCAGGCAACACATCCTCGCAGGCTTCGCACATCTCCGCCAAAGGGGCGCGCTTCCAGATGAGGGTCAGCATGAGCCCGGCAAGAACCAGTATTGCAGCTATTATGATGGTGAAAAACACCTGCGATTGAAGGACAGGCGAGGAAAGGCCGGCGGAAACTTTCCGATGCCAACCTTGATCGCCACGAAATTGACACCCCGACCCCAGTCGCGGCAAGCGCCAACAGACTACGGGGCAACTCACTCAAAACAAAAAAAGTGCCGCTTATCCATCAGCGAAACGGATCGTCGTGCTGGCCCTACGGCCACTTCACCTCGGGCGGTAGGCTGGACAGGATGGAATTGACATTGCCACCGGTCTTGAGACCAAAGATCGTGCCTCGGTCGTAGAGCAGATTGAACTCCACATAGCGACCGCGCCGCACGAGTTGCTCCTCGCGGTCGGCTTCAGTCCAGTTCGTGTTGAAGTTTTTGCGCACCAGATGCGGATAGACAACCGCGAAGGCGCGCCCCACATCGCGTGTGAAATCGAAATCGGCCTGCCACCCGCCCTTTTCCTCCGGCGAGCGCAGCCAGTCGTAGAAAATGCCGCCGATGCCGCGCGGCTCCTGGCGATGCGGCAGGTAGAAATACTCGTCGCACCAGGACTTGTATTTTTCGTAGTCAACGATTGAGGCGTGTCGTTCGCAGACGAAACGCATGGCCTTGTGAAAGGCCTCGGTATCCGGATCCTCCTGAGTGCGGCGACGGTCGAGAACCGGGGTGAGATCTGCCCCGCCCCCGAACCACTGGCTGGTGGTGACCACCATGCGGGTGTTCATGTGAACGGCCGGCACATGGGGGTTCTGCGGATGGGCGATCAGCGAAATCCCCGAAGCCCAGAAGCTCGGATCGCGATCCGCCCCCGGTATCTGCTTGCGAAACTCGGGCGAAAACTCACCGTGGACGGTGGACACATGAATGCCGACCTTTTCGAAAACCCTGCCGTGCATAACGGACATGACGCCGCCGCCGCCCTCACCGCCGTCCCGTTCCCAGGGCGTGCGCTCAAAGCGCCCGGGTGTGCGTGTCGAGAGCGGCCCGGTCAGACCGTCCTCGAGCTCCTCAAACGCAGCACAAAGCCTGTCGCGCAATTCCTCGAACCAGGCGCGCGCAGCAGCCTTCTTGTCTTCGATGTTCTCCGGCAAACCGGTTGGCAGATCTGGTCGTTCCATATCTTTCCTCTCGCCCGATCCTACGCGACGGTGCGGCAGGCGGACAGCCCTACAAATGACTCGCAATTTTCAACCGCGTTGCCTAAGCTTCTTATCCATCGGGTCAAGGAGTTCTTTTGTGCGCGTGCCCGCAAAACCACCGCTGGAGGGGCTGAAACGCAGCCTCGACAAACACCGCGCAAGGGCGAGCCGCCTGCCACGCGATGGTTTTTTGCGAGAGAGTTTTTCCCTGCCCCGTGCCCAAGCACGGGAAAAAGCACGGGAATGGCTGGAGCGCTGGCCCAAGCAAGCCTACTGGACCGAAATCGAAAGTTGGTGCGAACGGCCTGGCGATGTGATCGAATTCACGATGCGCCGATTACCGAGCGCCGACTGAGAGACAGACACCCTCAAAGCGGCGATGCATGGCCTCTGCGAGGCTTGACTTGAAGTTCACTTGAACTTTTAGACACCCCTTTCTCGGCGAGGAGAGAGGTGCGATGCCGCCCAGCATTGATCACATACACACGCCGGATCCCATCGGATCCCCGCAGGCCCACAAAGAACGATCCGACCTTTTGGCGGGCGGCCTGGGGACCCGAAAGCCGGTTTCGTCTTACCGGCCCGAAGTTTTAACGCAACTGCCGCAACGCCTCGCCGGCTGCCATCGCCGCGCTCATAGCCAGGTTGAGACTGCGCGCCCCTTTCTGCATCGGGATCAGCAGACGGGCATCGACCGCCTCGTGAACAATATCCGGCGCGCCGACGGATTCCCGACCGAAGATCAGAATGTCGCCTTCGGTGTAAGAAACATCGGTATAATGCGTTTGGGCTTTGGTTGTGAAAAGCAGAAGACGACGCTTTTCCTCCCGGCGCCAGCGGTCAAAAACCTCCCACGACGAATGACGGACCAGCGCGGCGCGTTCAAGGTAATCCATGCCCGCACGCTTCAGGTTTCTGTCGGAGAGGTCGAATCCCGCTGGCTCGATCAGGTCGACGGTGAAGTTCAAGCAGGCGGCAAGGCGGAGGATGGCACCGGTATTCCCCGGTATGTCTGGCTGGTAGAGCGCGATACGCATCTGGCTGTGTCTCTCGACATGGCTGGCTGTGGCTTTCCGGTTACACCAGGCAGCGGGCGAACGAAAGGGCACAAAAATCAGTGGCAGTTCGCTGCAACTTTGAGTATAAGCCCACCATTGTCAACGCGAACCGAAGGAGAAAAGCATGGATACGCTTCGACATTACATGACTTGGCTCCGCGCCATTGGCCCGAAGGCCTGACGGCGGACTCGGTTCGGCAAGCTCCCACTACCTTTTCAGGCAGCTACGCATCGCAGTCCGTCGGGATTTCTTCCCGCATCTCAAGGACGTTCGCGATGCACAACCGCTTCCCCCGGCGGCCTTTCGGCCGCAACAACGACTTTGTCGTTCCGCATATAGACCCAAGCCGCTCCACCTTGCAGGATCGCAGGCTGGAAGCCTGGACGATGACACTCGGCGCAACGCTGTCGCCTGATAGACATACCGAACACAGGCGGCCCCATCGAGGTCAGCTACCCGACGTGGATATGAAGTACGCCATGCCGGAGCGCCTCGCCCTTTGGACGTTGCTGCGAAAGCTGTTCCGGTGATGGGACATCTGTCGGCGCTGCATTCACCAGCCCCCGTCCCGCCTCCCTGCGGGACGGGCCGAATACGCCATTTCGTTTTGCAACCCCTGATAGCATCAGTACATAAAATCAGTCTGGTCAAGCCTGGCCGTGATGGCTATAAGATGCGCCCTATCAACGAAAACCGCTGGAGGCGGCAATGGACAATTCGATGCTTACCTCCTTCGCAGGCCTGCGCCCGTGGAACACGGCGCCGCACAAGGCCTGACGGCGGGTTTCGTTCTCCAGCTTTTTCAGCACAGGTAAAGCCGCATTCGAGCGAATCCGCCGACCGATTCTTCCGGTTGACACAATGGATTTGCATCATGACCGCACGCATTCAAAAAAGGGGCGTCTCGCCCCACAAGACCAATCTCGCGAAAGCCGACCCGGCCACCCGCGCACTCGAGCGCGGAAACGAATTCGCTCCTGCCACCTCACTTTCAGGAGCCTTCAGGGCCGCTCTCGGCAGGCCAGCGGTTCCGCCGCACGATATCGCTCGTGACATGGGCATTATTGGGCACCCCGAGCCACCAAGTGCGGGGCCCTTGAAGGGGCCGGGGAAAAAGCGAACGAACGCCCCTGCGGCATCCGTGCCGCGCAAGGGCCACAGATAGCCGGGCATCCGGCAGAGATTGCTTCTCCGCCAGCTATCGAACGCGGAAAAGCCTTTAACAACAAACAACTACCTCGGGAACGTGAATCAATTTTTCACGTTTCCGGAACCCAGAATGAAAGACGTCTGAGACAATGTTTCAATGGTTCGAACGAAGACTTGAGCCTTTTCCCGACGAGGAACCGCAGGAGCCGCCTCGCACATTCTTCGCCTTCTGCATGCATTTCACGAAAGGGGCATGGCCCTATGTCTTGCTGGGGACGATTCTTGTCGCGGCCATAGCCCTGGCGGAGGTCTGGATGTTCGCCTTTTTGGGCGACATCGTCGACTGGCTGTCCGACCGCGACCGAGCCACATTCCTGGACGAGGAAGGCTTGCGGCTCATTGGCATGGCGGGCTTCATCCTTCTGATCCTGCCCGGACTGATCCTGCTGACCGGTCTCAACAACCATCAGATTTTGATGGGCAATTACCCTATGCGCGTCCGCTGGCAGGTCCATCGCTACCTACTCAAGCAGTCAATGAACTTTTATCAGGATGAGTTCGCGGGCCGCATCGCCACCAAGCTGATGCAGACAGCCCTTGCCGTGCGCGAATGCGTGGTCAAGACCTTCGACGTCTTCAACTATGTCGTGATCTATTTCCTCGGCATCCTGTTTCTGACTGCCTCGGCCGACTGGCGGCTGTCACTCCCAATCCTGTTCTGGCTTGGGGGGTATATTGCCCTCATGGCGTACTTCATCCCGCGCCTGGGCAAGGTCGCTGAAAAGCAGGCCGATGCACGCTCCATCATGACCGGGCGTGTGGTGGACAGCTACACAAACATCCAGACGGTGAAGCTTTTCTCGCATGCGCAACGCGAAGCTGGCTATGCACGCGATGGCATGAACGGCTTTCTCCAGACCGTCTACACACAATTCCGCTATGTTACGAGCCTCTATGGGCTTCTCTATTTCCTGAACTCGGCCTGCCTTGTTGGTGTGGGCTATCTGTCGATCACATTGTGGATCGGCGGGGAAATTTCGGTCGGCGCGGTCGCTGTGGCCATTGGCCTGGTGCTGCGGCTGTGGAACATGTCGCAATGGATCATGTGGGAGCTGACAGCGCTGTTCGAAAATGTCGGCACAGTGCAGGACGGTATCAGTTCGATCTCGCTGCCAAGACTGGTGGACGACAAACCGGGCGCGAAGGCGCTTGCCGTGCCGAACGGCCGGATCGACTTCGATCAGATCGGCTTCCACTACGGCAAGAAGGGCGGTGTGATCGAGGAGCTATCGCTGGCGGTAAAGCCCGGCGAGAAGGTCGGGCTGGTTGGTCGCTCAGGTGCCGGTAAATCCACCCTCGTCAATCTTCTCCTGCGCTTTTATGATCTGGAACGTGGCCGCATTCTCATTGATGGGCAGGACATTGCCGGGGTCACGCAGGATTCGCTGCGGGCGGAGATCGGCATGGTGACGCAGGACACTTCCCTGCTTCACCGTTCCGTTCGCGACAACATTCTTTATGGCCGCCCCGACGCAACCGAAGATATGATGCTGGAGGCGGCACGGCGTGCTGAGGCGATGGGCTTCATCGGCGGGCTGAGCGACCCGAAAGGCCGCAAGGGCTTCGATGCGCATGTGGGTGAGCGGGGCGTGAAACTCTCCGGCGGCCAGCGCCAGCGCATTGCCATCGCCCGTGTCATGCTGAAAGATGCTCCGATCCTCATCCTCGATGAGGCGACTTCAGCGCTCGATTCGGAAGTCGAGGCGGCGATCCAGGAAAACCTCTATCGCCTGATGGAGGGCAAAACGGTGATTGCCATTGCGCACCGGCTCTCGACCATCGCCGCAATGGACCGCCTTGTCGTCATGGACAAGGGCCGCATCGTCGAGGAAGGCACACATGACGAATTGGTGGCTGCCGGAGGACTCTATGCAAGCCTGTGGCAGCGTCAATCGGGCGGGTTCCTCGATCTGGAAGCGAATGAGGCTGCGGAATGAGCGTAGACGAGAAAAGCAAGGAACCGCCCAGAGCCGAAACCTGGTGGCGCAGCGTCGAAGGGGTCATCGATCCCTTCGGCGACACCGGACGTTCCGTGCTGCCGGTCAAGGCGCATGAATTCATCCTTTTCTTTGCACGGCAGGCGAAATGGCCCTTTATCCTGCTTCTGATCGCCGGCGGACTGATGGGCGCCGTCGATGCCGGGCTCTACTGGGCGCTCGGCTGGCTGATCGATCTTCTGGATTCGGCTTCGCCGCAGACACTGATCGCCGACCACTGGGGAAAACTCGCGGCCTTTCTTGCGCTGCTCCTTGTGATCCGCGCGGTGGTGATCATCGGCAACACGATCCTTGAGGAACAGGTGATCGCGCCTGCGTTCTATCAGCGTGTGCGTTGGCAGGCGTTTCGCCGGGTGATCGAACAACCCTATGAATTCTACCAGAACGACTTCGCGGGCCGCATCGCGACCAAAATCCTGCAGGGCGGTGAGGCAACCGGCGACTTCATCATCGACGTTCTGCAGACCATGTGGAGCTTCCTCACCTTCGTCGTGCTGGCCGCTTCCATCCTCACCGTGCTCGACCCTTTCATGGGTCTGGTCGTCCTGCTTTGGCTGGTGGCCTATATGGCGGTTGCCCGCTACCTGCTGCCCCCGCTCCGGCGGGCCGGCCGCCGTACAGCAGACCAGCGCTCCATCCTGAACGGGCGCATGGTGGACGCGTTTACAAACATCCTCGCGGTAAAACTTTTCGACAGTGGCCAGCGCGAACACTCCTATGTGCGCGAGGGCATGGCGCATTTTCTGAGTGCGGTGCAAACGCTGACGCGCGCCATCACCCGGGTGCGCGTCACGGTGGCCATCGTCAACGGTTTCATGATGGCAGCGATCTTTGTTCTTGCCGTGTCCCGATGGCTGGACAGCGCGATCACGACCGGCGAGATCGCCGCCGCCATGGGGCTTGTTTTCCGGCTCAACCAGATGTCGGGCTGGATGATGTTCAACATCAACGGGCTGATCCGCAACTATGCGACCGTTCAGGATTCCACCACGGTGGTTTCGGTGGAGCCGGCTATCCGCGATGCTGACCATGCCAAAGAGATGAAGCCTGCGAAGGGGGACATCCGCTTCGACAACGTCACGTTCAACTATGGCAAGGAAAGCGGCATCATCGAAGGGCTCGACCTGCATATCAAGCCAGGCGAGCGGGTTGCGCTGGTCGGGCCTTCGGGTGCCGGCAAGACCACCATCGTGAACCTGATGCTGCGCCTTTTCGAGGCCGAGCACGGAAAAATCCTGCTGGATGATCAGGACATCACCCAGGTGACCCAGGCCTCGCTGCGCGCTCAGTTCGGCGTGGTGAGTCAGGAGCCCATGCTCATGCATCGCTCAATTCGCGAAAACATCGCCTATGGCCGGGGCAAGGCCAGCGAAGAGGACATCGTCGCCGCAGCGAAGCGCGCTTCGGCGCACGAGTTCATCCTCAACGTATCGGACCCGAAAGGCCGCACCGGCTATGATGCAGTGGTGGGCGAGCGCGGCGTCAAGCTCTCGGGCGGTCAGCGCCAGCGCATTGCCATCGCCCGCATGATGCTGAAGAACGCCCCTATCCTCATCCTGGACGAAGCGACTTCGGCGCTCGACTCCGAGATCGAGGCCGTGATCCAGGAAAATCTCGAGCGGCTCATGGAGAACAAAACGGTGATCGCGGTGGCACACCGTCTTTCGACGATCGCCGCGCTCGACCGGATCATCGTGCTTGATCAGGGGCGCATCGTGGAGGAAGGCTCCCATGAGGCGCTGGTGGAACGGGCCGGGCTTTACGCACAACTCTGGAAACGCCAGTCCGGGGGCTTTCTGGGCGAACGGATGGCCGCGGAATAGCCTCGTCGACACATACAGTCACAGGCGGGGAGAACCGGCCGGGCTGGGTCTTTTTTGCACCACAGATGCTGTTCATTGGCAAATCGGCCAGCTCTTCCATCGACATGGAGCGCAGGGCCGGATGGGTCAGCGGATCCCGTTGCCATTCGGCCTCTGCCAGCGCCCTGCGAGCCTCTCGGTAGCGGGTGGTAAAGGCCTGAACTTTTATCCAGAAAAACTGTATCATTGCATTCCCTTTCTCGAGGAATGGCGTTCTGAGCAGCCAAAATTCACGCAGATGCGCTGATTTTCAATGGAGATTGCCTATCGGATGCTTTAGAAAAACTGCATGAAGCATCTGCCAAGGGTTCACCTGAACGGTTTGCGCGCCGTAGAAGCGGTCGGCCGCGGCGGCTCTTTGAGTGCGGCCGCTGAAGAACTGGGTGTCTCGGTTGGCGCCGTCAGCCAACAGGTGCTCAAGACCGAGGCACAGCTCGGGGTCGCGATTTTCGAACGGACGGGACGCGGCATCCGCCCAACCGCGCTCGGGCACCAGTTCATTGAGCGGCTGGGCGCTGGATTTCAGGCGCTGGATTCGGCGGTGGCTCTAACGCGGCATGATACGGACTCGGTGTTGACGATTTCAGTCGCTCCGGTCTTTGCCGCCAAATGGCTGGTGCCGCGGCTCGCTCGCTATGCAAAAGCACATCCGGAGACCAAGCTTCGACTTGAAGCCTCCATTGGGCTGGTTCATCCCGACAGCACGGATATCGACCTTGCAATCCGCGTCGGGGAAGGGCATTGGCCGGACGTGCGCGCAGAATACCTTCTGCCGCAGGAAGTCTTTCCAGTCTGTGCCCCTTCGATCGCAAGGAATCTCAGAACACCGGAAGACGTGCTAACCGCTCCTATCATCCGCGATGCCAACTCCAACATCGAATGGGATGTGTGGCTGAAGCCGCTCGGCCTCGACGAGCGCGACCTCGCGGAAGGCGATACGTTCACCGACGCTGCACTCTGCCTCGATGCGGCGATTGCCGGACAGGGGGTGATGCTTGCATGGCACACGCTCGCCCATGACGCACTGCGCGGCGGTCAACTCGTCGCTCCCTTCCGCGAACGCGCGAAGACACGCTTCAGCTATTGGCTGGTCACATCGCAGAAACGGCCAGAGCCCGCCAAGGTGCGTGGTTTCAAAAGCTGGCTACAAAGCGAGATAGCGCAGATGCTGGCAGAATAACCGTTCTGGTTACGGTAAAGCCCGCTTGGGCTGCTGACGTTTTTTGTCATCGGCAACCTCTTGCCGCATTCCGTGTTATAGTTCATGGCACGCATAAACTGAGAACAGGAGGATCGTCTCATGAAGGAATTTCATTGCGGCTCGCTCGTTCCAGGCTGCGACTGGCACACGCGCCATGAGGAAGAGGCGGAAGTCATCCGTCGTGCAGCCGAGCACATGCGCGAAGCACACGGCGAAACCGTGATCCGCGAGAGCATGGTGGAAGCCATACGCTCACGCATCGGTGAGGCCCGCAACGCGGCCTGACCACGCTTGTTCCGCCGACCTTCTCAGCCGGCGGAAGAGATGATTGATGCGGCGCGCTCAAGCAGCGCGTCGCGTTTCAATGAGAAATCAGAGGCGACCCAATCTTCCTCCAACCGGGAAAGAACCTCTCCGACTGCCTTTCCCTTTTCCAGCCCCAGTTTTGCGAGATCGGTTCCGTTGATCGGGAAAGTGGGCTTCTGCCATGCTTGGGCGAGCTTGATAAGACGGGTGTATCCAGCCGCCTCCATCAGCGCCTTGTCGTCATCCGATGCGCGTGCACGAGCGCTCACCAAAGCCAATTTCAGGCGCCACCAAAGGCCATTTGCTTCCGCATTGTAGGCGAGTTTCCTGAATCCGCTTTCGCCCAGGTCAGCCGGCGGAACCGGTGCCCCCACCCAACCCGCAAGGTCTTTCTTCTCTGCATTGGACAGGCGCAAACGCTTTCCCAGTTCCGAGATACGGGGTTCATGCGGTGGAATGATTGCGGCAAGCCGCAGCAATGGGTCGGGCCGCCAGCCGAGCGTCTGCTCCGTTTCGATCAGCGGAGCGATGGTGTCGATGCCCCACTTTTCCGATTCCGGAAGAATTTTGGTCAGCACGCCTGTCTGGCGCATCCACAGGAGGGCACGTGAGGGATCCGGCGCCGAGAACAGCTTTTTCAGCTCCGCCCACACACGTTCGGCGGACAATCGCTCCAGCCCGTCACGATGGCGTGCACAGGCCTTCAGCCCCGCTGCATCGGGGCGGCCCCTCCCATACCAGGCGAAGAAGCGGAAAAACCGCAGGATGCGTAGATAATCCTCGTTGATCCTTATATCGGCATCGCCGATGAACCGCAGGGTCTGGCTTTCGAGATCCTGCAGGCCGCCCACCATATCAACGATCTCGCCATTCGCACGGGCATAAAGTGCGTTGATGGTGAAGTCGCGCCGCCCAGCATCGCTGCGCCAATCGCGGCCGAACGTGACATTCGCATGCCGGCCATCGGTTTCGACATCGGCGCGCAGCGTTGTGACTTCATAAGCCTTTCCTTCAGCGATCACCGTGACAGTGCCATGGTCAATGCCGGTGGGTGCGGTGCGGAAGCCGGCGCCCCGAGCCCGACGCACCGTTTCATCAGGCTCCGTGGTCGTGGCGATATCGATGTCCGTGACAGGCTGACCGAGCAAGGTATTCCGCACGGCGCCGCCAACAACCCGGGCCTCGTCTCCATCCATCGACAGCGCGGCAAGCAGCGCCTGCAGCCTATCGTCGGAAAGCCATTCCGAATCTGAAATCAATCGCTTGTCCATCAAGCATAAAGTCTTTCGTAAAGAGTGCGAATGATGCCTGCCGTGACACCCCATATGAAGCGCTCGCCGAAGGGCATGGTGTAATAGAACCGTTCCTTTTCCTGCCACAGACGGCTTTCACGCCGATGATTGGCGGGATCCATAAGGAAGGCGAGCGGCACCTCGAAAGCTGCATCCACCTCATCAGGATTGATGCGCAAGTCAAAGCCCGGTTGCACGATACCCAGAACCGGCGCGATGCGGTATCCGCTTCCGGTGGAATAGACTGGCATGCGCCCGACCACATCGACCGTATTGGGAAGAAGGCCGATCTCCTCGTCCGCCTCACGCAGAGCCGCGGCCTCTGGCGAGGCGTCTTCCGGATCGATACGCCCACCGGGAAAGGCTATCTGGCCCGAGTGGTTGCGCAGCGCCTGGGTGCGTTGGGTGAGGATAACGGACGCACCATCCGCATGGTCGACCACCGGAATGAGAACGGCTGCATCGCGCAGACCGGGCCGCACAATCATTTCACGCAGGTCGGGGTTCAGACTGTGATCGCCGTAATCTTCCGCTCCCGCGGGCCCTTGCTGGCGCGCCGCGCGGCGGCGGAATTCTTCGGCCGAATAAAGAGTTCTCGAGACACCCGTCATGGTCATTGCGACAGCCTGTGCAACGCGTCGGCGGGCATAACGGGAAACACCGTGCCGCGCGAGCGGATAGCAAACATCACACGCCCGTCGATCTCGACCTCCTCTCCGACTTCCACCAGATCATACAGGACAGAACGCGCGACAAGCGCTTCAAGCCTTCCGCGGACATGCAGATACGGCTTCAATCCACCTGTATCCCGCTGGTCCACAAAGCGCATTTCGTGCTCGGGACCGGCTTCGACCACGTCACCTACATTTGTACGGAAGGTAAGCGCCTGCGCGTCCCCCTCCCCCGTCACAACCATCTCCACCGCAAGAAACGGTGCATCTTCAACGCGAATACCGACTTTTTCCACCGGAGTTACAAGATAGGTTTTGCCATCCTCATCCTTGCGCAGAACGGAGGAGAAAAGCTGAACCAGCGCCGGGCGTCCGATCGGCGTTCCCATGTAGAACCAGGTACCATCGGCGCGGATCTCCATATCGAGATCGCCACAAAATGGAGGATTCCAGCGGTCGACCGGCGGTACGCCCTTGCCCGAACGGGCAGCGCGCGCGATCATGGCTTCCAGGCTGGCAGTGTCGCCGGCTCCCGAAAGGCTCGACGGGCTGTTGCTCGTTTTCTTGTCCATGGTCACGAAATAGTCACTGTTGTTTCGCTTGTCAGCCTTGTTGAGTGTTTTAAATTTGCCAAAGGGACGTGAAGGCACGAATCGCTCCAGACACGTGCCGGTGTGGTCCGTTCCTGCTGCCCTTTACTCCCCGGGGCCTTTAACGAGGATCGAGACGGCATGACCATTGTTTCCAAAAACGAAGTTCCCGGCAAACCTATAAGCGACAAGGAAATGGTCGCTGAAGCCGAGCGCGCGCTGGCAGATATCGCAAAGGTGCGGGAAGGCGTCGGCCAAGTGATTTTCGGACAGGAAGCAGTGGTGGAGCGCACGCTTGTCGCCATCCTTGCCGGTGGCCATGCACTGCTTGTCGGTGTGCCCGGACTTGCCAAGACAAAGCTCGTGGAGACACTGGGCGTGGTGCTTGGCCTCGATGCGCGGCGCATCCAGTTCACACCGGATCTGATGCCGTCCGACATTCTGGGCTCGGAAGTGATGGAGCAGGATGAAAAGGGCAAGCGTTCCTTCCGCTTTCTGCCCGGTCCGATCTTCTCGCAGCTTCTGATGGCCGACGAAATCAACCGCGCCAGCCCCCGCACCCAATCCGCGCTTCTGCAATCGATGCAGGAATATCACGTGACCGTGGCCGGCCACCGGCACGACCTTCCCTCGCCCTTCCATGTGCTCGCGACACAGAACCCGCTGGAACAGGAAGGCACCTATCCCCTGCCGGAAGCACAGCTCGATCGCTTTCTGATGCAGGTGGACATTCTCTATCCCGAGCTCGACGCCGAGCGGCGCATCCTTCTCGAAACGACTGGTACGGATGAAGCGGAGGCAAAAAACGCGCTTTCGCCGGAGCGGCTGAAGGAAATCCAGATGCTGATCCGCCGCATGCCCGTTCCTGAAAGCGTGGTCGATGCCATCCTCCAACTGGTGCGGACTGCAAGGCCCGGGGTTGGCAACCCCGACACGGATCGTCACGTGGCCTGGGGCCCCGGACCTCGCGCCAGCCAGGCGCTGACGCTTTGCGCCCGTGCCCGGGCGCTTTATGACGGCAGGCTTGCGCCTTCAGTGGACGATGTGCGTGCGCTGGCCGAGCCGGTGCTGCAGCATCGCATGGCGTTGACCTTCGCAGCGCGGGCGGAAGGCATGACGGTGCGCGACGTGATCCGGCGGCTCGTGAAAGCGCTCGATTGATGGACCCCACGCTCCAGATAGGATCCTGATGGCGAAGATCGGCGAAGTTTCCACTCCGGTCGCATCGAGCGATGCGCTGGTTCGCGCGCGTGCGCGGGCAGCGCTGATGCCTGACCTGCTTGTGGACGCAAAACGCGTTGCCAACAATGTGATCGCCGGCTGGCACGGACGACGCAAACGCGGAATAGGCGAGAATTTCTGGCAGTTCCGTCCCTATGTGGAGGGTGAAGCTTTTTCACGCATCGACTGGCGGCGCTCCGCGCGCGACGACCATCTTTATGTGCGGGACCGCGAATGGGAGGCGGCTCACACGGTGTGGCTCTGGGCCGACCCATCGCCTTCGATGCTCTACAAATCCTCGCTCGCGCCCACCGCCAAGGAAGCGCGGGCGCTGGTACTGACCTTTGCGCTGGCGGAACTTCTGTCGCGAAGCGGCGAGCGGATCGCATGGCCCGGCGTCACCGACCCGTTTTCCGCCCGCAATGGTGCAGAACGGCTGGCAGCCCAGCTCATGCATACCCCCGACCTGCCGGCCCGGCCCGACCTTCTGCAGATCCGCCGCTTCTCCGACGTGGTTCTGGTGAGCGACTTTCTCGATCCCGTGGAAGAAACCATCGCCTGGCTGGACCAACTGGCGAGCCGTGGCGCACGCGCCCATCTCGTCGAGGTGGCCGATCCGGCGGAAGAAAACTTTCCCTACACCGGTCGCACTGAATTTTCCGACCCCGAAACGGGCGAAAAGCTGACGGCTGGGCGCGCAGAAACACTGGCAGAAGATTTCCGGCGACTTTATCTCGCCCGGCGCGAAGAACTGGCTTTCTGGTGCAAGCGGCTCGGCTGGAGCTACACGGTGCATCATACCGACCGGCCTGCCGCGCAAGCGCTGGTCACTGTCCACAACGGCATGAGCGCTGATGCCGGTTTCGGTTTGGAGGGGCGCTCGTGAACTGGCTTTCGCTCTCCTTCGCGCAGCCATTCCTGCTATGGGGCCTGATCGCCCTGCCGGTGATCTGGTGGCTTTTGCGGCTCACACCGCCGCGACCGCAAACGGAAACCTTTCCGCCGCTGAAAATTTTGGCGCGCGTGGCAAAACGCGAGGAAACGCCGCACAAGAGCCCGTGGTGGCTGACACTGCTGAGGCTGTTGCTCGCCGCGCTCGTGATCTTGGCGCTTGCCGACCCGGTGCTGAATCCGCGCGAAAAGGCAGCAGGCGAAGGCTCGGCACTCGCCATCGTGCTCGACAATGGCTGGGCTGCGGCTCCCGGTTGGGAAGAACGCGTGGCCACGGCGGCACGCCTGATCGAGGATGCACGCGCCAATGAACAACCGGTCGTACTGGCGCTGACCGCCGAAGAACAGAACCAGGAAATAGGCCCGTTTGATGCCGATACGGCGCTGGAACGGCTGAACGCAGCGCAGCCGCGCCCCGTACCGGGCAACCGGCCGGCCCTCTATGGTCGGGTGGCTGGTGCGCTTGAGGATTTCCCAGCCGCCGCTGTTGCCGTTCTGACTGACGGCCTGGCCACAAATGGGGATGAAGCCGCCTTTGCAGAGCTTTTCTCCAGTGGCCCGGGTGAAATCCTTTGGGCGCAGCCCGACCGGCTTGACCTGCTCGCAGCGACGGATACGCAGAACACGGCTGAAGCGTTCGAGATCACCGCAACGCGCGCGCAAAGCGATACCGGCCCGCGTCAGGCTGTTGCTTATGCGAGCGACGAGAGGGGCCGACGCATCGCCGAAACGACAATCACGTTCGGCGCGGGCGCAACCCGGGCTGTTGGCTCGATGCGCCTGCCCTTTGAACTGCGGAATGATTTCGTCTCCGTGGGAATCGAGGGCCAGAACCAGGCCGCCGGCCTGAGGGTTCTGGATGAAAACAGCAGGCGCCGGCGCATCGGGCTCATTTCGCAAAGCGAAGCGGATCAGGCGCAGCCGCTGCTTTCGCCGCTCTACTATATCGAACGGGCGCTTGCGCCATTCGCCGACCTCATGGAGCCATCGAGCGCCGAACTGACCGAGGCGCTTCCGGAATTGCTGGAGCAGAAGCCGGCGGTGATCATCATGGCCGATGTGGGCACGCTGCCGGCGGCTCCACGACAGGCATTGATCGACTGGGTGAATGGCGGAGGAACGCTGGTGCGCTTCGCCGGACCGAGACTGGCAGCGGCGGACAATGACGAGGATCTGCTGCCCGTTCGCCTCAGGCTGGGCGAACGTTCGCTCGGCGGCGCGCTCTCCTGGACCGAGCCACAGCCGGTTGCCGAGTTTCCTGCCAACGGCCCCTTTTCCGACCTCGCACCCCCGCGCGACGTGACAGTGAGCCGGCAGGTTCTGGCCGAACCCTCACCCGACATCGTGGAACGGAGCTGGGCCAACCTGGCCGACGGCACACCGCTGGTCACCGGCGTTTCACGCGGGGAAGGACAGATCGTGCTCTTTCACGTGACGCCGGAAGCCACCTGGTCGAACCTGCCGATCTCGGGCAGTTTCGTGGAAATGCTGCGCCGAATCGTCCAGCTTTCGCGCAATCAGGGGGCATTCAACAATGCGGGTGCCGAAGGCGGACGGGCACTGGCCCCCTATCGCCTGATTTCGGCGGAAGGACGGCTCGTGCCACCGTCCGGCGAGGCGGAGCCTCTCACCGCAGGCACAAGTGCCGTGACGCTCAAACACCCACCCGGCCTCTATGGCAGCGAGGAAGGCGTTGTCGCGCACAATCTGCTCGCATCGGATGCCGAACTCCTCCCGATTGAACGGCCCGAGGCCCCTGCCCCGATAACGACGATCTCTTATGGGCTCGACGAGCAGCAACCGCTCAAGGGGCCACTGTTTGCAGCCGCCCTCGCCCTCCTTGCGCTCGATACGCTGGCTGTTCTCTGGCTCGGCGGGCGATTGCGCCGCAGGCCGCAACTGGCCACAAGCGTCGCCGCAGCTCTGGCGATGGCTCTGGTGCTTGCAACGATGACACCGCAGACAGTCCTCGCACAGGATGAGCGTACCGGCGAGGCAGACGCCATCGAGGCGATTTCACAGACACGCATCGCCTATGTCATCACCGGGCTTTCCTCGCTCGATGCAACGAGCCGCGCCGGCCTTCAGGGGCTATCGACCTTCCTTGCAGCCAAGACGGCGCTGGAGCCCGGGGAACCTGCGGGCGTCGATATCGCCACCGACGAGTTGTCTTTCTATCCGTTGATCTACTGGCCCATCGACCCGGACGCACCGATGCCGAGCGAAGAGGCCATTGCCCGCATGGACGCCTATATGCAGTCTGGGGGAACGGTTTTGTTCGACACGCGCGACCAATATTCAAGCGGGTTTGGCTCGGATGCCGTGACACCCGCCACGCAGCGCCTGCGCGATATCCTTTCCGGCCTCAACGTGCCGCCGCTGGAACCGGTGCCCGAAGACCACGTTCTGACGAAATCCTTCTTCATCCTGCCGGAATTTCCAGGTCGCTTTCGCGGCAGCCCACTCTGGGTGGAAGCATCTCTCGATTCCTCCACCCGCTCCGACCGGCCCGTCCGGGTGGGCGACGGGGTGACGCCGATCATGATCACCGGCAACGACCTAGCGGGCGCCTGGGCGCTGGATGCCAGCGGAGAACCGCTTCTGCCAACCGTGCCCAACGATCCGCTGCAGCGCCTTTATGCTTATCGCGCCGGCGTGAACATCATGATGTACATGCTCACAGGAAACTACAAATCGGATCAGGTTCACGTGCCGGTCCTACTGGAACGGCTGGGGCAATAGCATGAACTGGTCGCTGAGTTTCGAACCGTTCTTTTCGTGGCCTGTTCTGGCAGTGCTGTTGATCCCCGTTGCGCTTCTGGCACTTCTCGGACTTTGGACGCGGCAACGCGGCGCGTGGCTCAGGCTGGCTGCGCTGGCCGCATTGGCCGCGGCATTGGCCAATCCGGTGCTTCTCGATGAAGAGCGCGAGCCGCTTAAAAGCGTGGTCGCACTTGTGGTTGACGAAAGCCAGAGCCAGACCACGATCGACGGACGCAGCGAGACGACCGGTGAAGCCGCCGCCGAACTGGAAGCAAGGCTTGCCCGCTTCAAGGAATTTGAAACCCGCGTGGTGCGCACCGGCCGGTCTTCCTCGGCAACTGAAAATGCCCAGACGCACCTTTTCGAAGCGCTCGATGGCGCCCTGCGCGATGTACCGCCTTCCCGCGTGGGCGGGGCCGTGCTGATCACCGACGGTCAGGTGCATGATATTCCAGAAAATGCAGCCGCAATCGGCGCGCCGATCCATGGCCTCATCACGGGTAGGCCTGACGAGATGGACCGCCGCATCCGCTTCGAACGCGCGCCGCGTTTCGGCATAGTGGGCAAGCCCCTGGAAATGACCTATCGCGTGATCGGCACTGGCAACCAGCAGGGGCCGGTGGATGTGCGCGTGATCATCAACGGCGAAGAACTCTTCATCGAAGAGGCGATGATCGGCCGCGAGACCTTGCTCGAGATCGACGTGCCAAATGCCGGCCGCAACATCATCGAACTGGCGATCGACCCGGTCGAAGGCGAACTCACGGATGTGAACAACCGCGCGGTCGCACTGGTCGACGGCATTCGCGAAAACCTGCGTGTGCTGCTCGTTTCCGGCGAACCGCATTCGGGCGAACGCACCTGGCGCAACCTTCTGAAATCGGACGCTTCGGTGGATCTCGTGCACTTCACCATTCTGCGCCCGCCGGAAAAGCAGGATGGAACGCCCATAAACGAGCTCTCGCTGATCGCCTTTCCCACGCGCGAACTTTTCGTCGAGAAGATCGATGATTTCGACCTGATCATTTTCGACCGCTACCAGCATCGTGACGTGCTGCCGATCCTCTACTACGATTACATCGCCGAATATGTGGAAAACGGCGGCGCGCTGCTGATCGCTGCGGGTCCGGAGTTCGCCGGCAACCAGTCCATCGCCCGCACACCGCTGATCGCCGCCCTGCCCGGCCTGCCAACTGGCGATGTGGTGGAACAGGGGTTTTATCCCCGCCTGACCGAGACGGGCGAACGGCACCCGGTGACGCGCGGCCTTGAAGGAGCTGGCTCCGAGCCTCCGGCATGGAGCCGCTGGTTCCGCCTGATCGGCATCGACCGGCCGGACGGTCAAGTGGTGATGCAGGGAGCCAACGAACAGCCGCTACTCATTCTAAACCGAAAGGGCGAGGGTCGGGTCGGCATGTTCCTGTCGGATCAGGGCTGGCTGTGGGCCCGCGGCTTCGAGGGTGGCGGTCCGCATGTGGCACTCTATCGACGCATTGCCCACTGGCTGATGAAGGAGCCGGAACTGGAGGAGGAGCGCCTTTCGGCTGCCGGTCGCGGCATGCGGCTGGAAATCACACGCCAGACCATGGAAGAGAGCGCACCGCCTGTTGAAATCACAACACCTTCAGGCAATGCGCTCACCGCCCAGCTAGGCCCAGCCGGCCCCGGCCGTTTTTCCACGAGCCTGGACGCCAATGAAATCGGCATTTACAGCATCGCCAATGGCGAACTGACCACGCTTGCCCATGTGGGGCCCGTCAATGCGCCGGAGTTCGGCGACATGATCTCCACGGAAGAAAAGCTTGCGCCGGCCGCCGACGCGACAGGCGGCTCGGTGCGCAGAATTGCCGACAACGACCTGCCCAACATCGTTCCCGTGCGCCGCACCGGAAGCGCCTCCGGCAATGACTGGATCGGGTTCAGGACCACCGATGACAGCATTTTGAAAGCCGTTCGCCGGGTTCCTGTCTTCACCGGGCTTCTTGCACTGGCGCTGCTGCTCTTCGCTTTTGGCGCTATGTGGTATCGCGAGGGGCGCTGAAAGCCAGCGCCCGACCGATTTCAGCAATTGTAGGTCACCGGCTCACCGGCGCTGTTCCGCGTTTCGCAGAGGCGTTCTCTTCCCGGATAACCGCCCTTCACATAGGGCGATGGTGTGGCACTTCCCGTGAGCGCACCCGGCCCGCGTTGTTCCACCGTGTAAGGTTCGGGAGAAATGCACCCTGTCAAAAGGAGAGAGACGAAAGGAAATATTACTAAATAACGCATTTATTCTTCTCTGTAAAAATTTCTAAAATAACAAATATAATCACAAATCACCTATCAATAGGGGATTTTTATTTCACAATTATTTCTCAGAGTCGATATTATATTGCGAGCGCGGCATGGGTGACGCTACCATTCAGTCTCGCCACCGCCCCCTCATTCAGCTCAACGGCCAACAGGCGTTCCGCATCGACCGGCCGCGGCATCGCAAGCTGGCCGTGGGGAATCTTCTCGAAGCCGAGGGGTCCATAGTAAGGGGCGTCGCCAACGAGCACGACGGAGCCCGCCCCTGCCTTCCGTGCGGCATCGACTGCGATTGCCACTAGCTTCCGGCCAATGCCTATGCTTTTGAAGGCAGGCCGCACCGCAAGCGGCCCAAGCAGGAGTGCCCGCCCTTCCCCGGCGGCGATCCATGTCATACGGACTGAAGCAATGACCTGGTCCTGATGAACAGCCACGAAGGAAAGGGAGCGATCATGCGGCCCGCCTTCGCGAATCTTGTAGGCAGCACGCGTGAAACGGCCGGGGCCAAAGGCTTCTTCGTTGATGAGCTCGATCTCAGCGTCGTGGGCCGGCTCTTCCGGCAGGTAGTGAATGTCGGCAGAAGACATGATCAGTTATTCCGGTGGTCTCGAAAGGTGGAGGCGGCCGCAGGCGCGCCTGCCCCATGCCAGGGGCCTTCAGTCCTTTCGTCGTCGCTCCACCAGAAACCGGATCATTGCCGTGCATTTTCCTCGCTGAAGGGAATTCCCGCTACCAGCATTTTTCCGCCTCGTCCACTGCAACTTTGCCACTGAACGGAATTTGTTGACGCAGCGTTTACGCTCCCAACGGTTGGGATCGGTCGGCCAATGCCCTACATCCATCGAAACAGAGGAGTTTTGAATGGGTTTGCTCGTAGAAGGTGTTTGGCACGACAAGTGGTATGACACGTCAAAGACAGGCGGCCGCTTCGAGCGGTCCAAATCGCAATTCAGGGATTTCGTCACGAAGGACGGTACACCCGCTGAGGGGCGTGAGCGCGGCTTCAAAGCCGAGCCGGGGCGGTATCATCTCTATGTCTCGCTTGCCTGTCCCTGGGCACATCGCACGCTGATCTTCCGGAAGCTGAAAAAGCTGGAAGACGTGATCTCGGTTTCGGTCGTCCATCACTTCATGGGCGAGAACGGCTGGACGTTCCTCAAGGAAGATGGCGCAACGGGCGATGAGCTGTACGACTTCAACTTTCTGCACCAGATCTACACCAAGGCTGACCCAGCCTATTCAGGCCGTGTGACCGTTCCGGTGCTCTGGGACAAGAAAACCCAGACCATCGTCTCAAACGAGTCGGCGGAAATCATCCGCATGTTGAATGAAGCCTTTGACGAATGGGGCGATGACACGCTGGACCTTTATCCAGAAGAGCTGCGTAACGAGATCAACAGCATCAACGAGTTCGTCTACGACAACATCAACAATGGCGTGTACAAGGCGGGCTTTGCGACCACGCAGGAAGCCTATGAGGAAGCTTTCAAGGCACTTTTCAGCGCGCTTGATGAAGTGGAAGAGCGGCTTTCTCGCCAGCGCTACCTTGCCGGCGACCGCCTCACAGAGGCCGATTGGCGGCTCTTCACCACGCTTGTGCGTTTCGATCCGGTCTATGTCGGCCATTTCAAATGCAACCTGCGACGCATCGCCGACTACCCGCAGCTTTCCAATTACCTGCGCGAACTTTACCAGATGTCAGGCGTGGCAGAGACTGTCGACATGCTCCATATCAAGGCGCACTATTATGGCAGTCACGGCACGATCAATCCGACAGGGGTCGTGCCATTGGGGCCGGAGCTCGATCTGACGGCACCACACAATCGCGACCGGCTAAAGCACGCGGCCTGAATTGCTCCCACCTCATAAAATCGAGTGATGCCGCCAATCCTCCTTCTCGCAACTTCCTGTGAGAAGGAGAATGGTCCGACCGGCAGTGCCCTTGCCTACAAAATCTTATGCGCCCCTACCACTCGTCCGAAACGGCGGCATTCTCGAATATTTCAGCAATGCGGCGGCGGGTTCCTTCGCTCGTTCCCTCGGGCAAGGCATCCAACGGGAAGAAACGCGCTTCGGCAATCTCACGATCAGGCACGTGAGGATGCGTCTGGCGAAAACGCGTGATGAGGTAGACCGCGACATGATCACGATTGCTGGCCATGCGATTGAAATGGAATGATTTCAACACCGGCCGTTCGAGAAGCTCAATGTTGCCTTCCTCGGCCAGTTCACGTGCAAGAGCAGCTTCCGTGCTCTCACCGGGCTCGACGCCACCGCCGGGGAAGTGCCAGCCCTTCACATAGGTGTGGCGCACAAGAAACACGGCGTGCGCTTCCTGATCGTAGATCACACCACGCATACCGAGCGTGACTGGGCGACTCAAACGCAGCCAGAAGTGAAAGAGACGGGCATTCAGGGGCGGTGTGGGGCGCTGCGAGGTGGACCTTGAGGGTGTTTCGTTCATATGCTGCATCCTGCGGGGTGGTCAGGGCGTTTGGCGTGTTCTACACACGGAAGCATGTTTCGCCTTGCGCATTTTTCCGACATCCATCTGGGGCCTCTCCCTGCCATAAGCTATCGCGAGCTCGCTTCCAAGCGCATCACCGGTTACATCAACTGGCGTCGCAACCGCAGGCTCAATCTCGATCATGGGCTGATCGACCGCATCACCGACGACATGCTGGCGGCAGAACCCGACCACATCGCGCTCAGCGGCGACCTCGTCAACCTTGCCCTCGACAAGGAGATAGAGATGGCGCGGCTCTGGCTGGAGAGCCTTGGCCCGGCTGACAAGATCTCTGTCGTGCCCGGCAATCACGACGCGTATGTGCCCGGCGCGCTGGCGCGATGCTGCAAGGCCTGGGCGGCCTACATGACTGGAGACGATGGCAAGGCGCCGAAAGGGAAAGGCGGGTTCCCCTATCTTCGTGTCCGCGACAGGATAGCCATCATCGGCGTCTCCTCGGCACGCGCCACCGCCCCCTTTCTCGCGAGCGGACATTTCTCAAAGGCGCAGGCCAAACGGCTGGCAAAGATGCTTGATGCCACCGGGAAAGCCGGACTTTTCCGGGTTATCATGATCCACCACCCTCCGGTGCGCGGGGCGACCCACGCAGCCAAACGACTTTACGGCATCAGTCGATTTCAAAAACTGATCCGCAAGCACGGCGCGGAACTTGTGCTCCATGGCCACACGCACAAGCCGACGGTTCATCGCATCGATGGTCCGAAGGGGGAAACAGTGCCTGTTGTGGGTGTTGCCGCCGCTGGCCAGTCGCATGGTAGCGCCAAACCGCCCGCTCACTACAATCTCTTCGAAATCGATGGCGCGCAGGGCGCGTGGGAAATCCGCTTCTCCCGGCGCGGTGTCACCGATGGAAACGGCACGATCGGAGAGGTCTCCGGGGCTCTGCTTACCGGTGGCGAGAAATCGGCCGGCTGAGCGCGCTCAGGACCGGCGGACCCGCCTCCAGAATGCGCTGCAGGCCCCAGTCAATCCGAGAGCCATTCCCGCCACCAGGGACGTGACGCACAGGTCCATCAGGGCGAGAGGCTCGTGGAGAACGCCTGCGGCATCGACGGAACTGCCAATGATGATCACTGCGATCAGACAGACAACACCGGCTGAGACCAGAAGTAAGGTGCAAAAAAACAGAAACTTCATCACAACCACTCGCTATCGACCCTTCAACCAAGAGTTGATCCGATAACGCGGCGAAATTTTGAAGCTTCAGAAACGGGACAACAGCGTTTCCAGTTCGGGAAAACGATCCCACATGGCAATCGCGACAGCCGCTACACCAACAATGCCACCCAACAAGACAAGTCCCAATCCACCCAGGAAACTGCGCCAGGCACCGGTTGTCGACGTTGCGGGGGCAATCGTTTCGTGAATTGTCGCGCCGCGGCGTGGTACCGCTTCAACATCACCCTCCACGACCCGCTGGCGTTCGACCATGCGTTCGGCAATGTAGCGTGTGACCTGATCGGCCACCGGCGCAATCTCCGTGCTTTCGGCCAGCACCACCCGACCGAGGCGGGTGTCGCGCAGAAAGCGATAGGTTCTGCGGTCCCGCCCCATCACCACATGGGCAACAGCATCGATCCACAGCCTTGGCTGCTCCCCCGAAGAAACGGCAAAGTCAAACGAAGGATCGTCCGCCGGCACATCGGCGAAGACCGGCTGAAGTTCCTGAGCCAGCAGTTCGAGCCGCGTCCGGCTCGCCTCCCGCATCTCGACGACCACATCCGCCCTGTCGGCAGCCGCGTTTTTCATCTCGCGCATAGCCTCGGAGAGATTTCGCACATTCGTAACCGAAGCTGCGGACTGACCAGCCTCACTCATGGGCAGGACTCCTGATGAAACTTAGCGTTAACCCATCGTTAACATGGCTAAAACAGAAAATCATCACGTTTTGTTCCGCTTCAGAAAGCAGCGTTTACAAAGAAAATTTATGCAAAACCGGGGACTATGAGGGATGTGCCAGCCTTACACCGCCCCGATACTCCGGGCGATGATACGGGCCACTGCCTCTGGCCTTTCCTCCGGCAACATGTGACCAGCCCCCTCCAGATGGTGAAGAGTGAAGGAGCTTGGCGCGTGCGCCGCCTGGCGAGGTGGCAACACGGCATCGAGCGTGCCCCATACGAGATGGACCGGCATCATCAGTTCCTCAAGCATACCGGCTGGAAACGCGCCCTGTTCTCCGTCGCGCACGATCACACCCGAAATCTCGATAAGTTTCTCCCGCTGGCCAGCCACGGCGTTCAACGCGATGGCTTCGGCCACGGTTTCGGGTGATATTGGAGAATGCGCTCCGAACATGTCCTGCATGGCAGAGGCAATCTCGGCGTCGGTGCTGGCCTGTGCGCGTGCCATCATCAGGTCGCCGGCGATCTCCCGTCCAAAGCCGCCCGGTGCGAGCAGCGCCAGGGAAGCAACGGTGCGTGGCGCAAGATGGGCGGAAAGGACCGCGATAGCCCCGCCGAAGGAATGGCCGGCCATATGACAGCGCCCTATACGGCGCGTCTCAAGATCATCAACGATGGCCTGAGCGGTGGCCTTCGCCTTGCCTGCCCCCGCGCAATCGATCGAGCGGCCATGGCCGGGAAGATCGTATGCAAGGATGCGCAGACCAGTGGGAAGCGCGCGGCGCACACGCTCCCAGATACGGTGGCTGCCGGCAAAGCCATGCAGCAGAACGAGGGCGCATTCGCCCTCGCCCTCATCTTCGGCATAAAGTGCGGCCGTCAACCGACGATCCGGTTGGCCGCCGATACCACGGCCTCGAGCGAAGCCGTGACGATGTTGGTGTTGACACCCGCACCGAAAAGCTTGCCCCCGGAATGCTGGACTTCCATGTAGCAGATGGCCGCTGCATTCGAGCCCTGCTGCATGGAATGCTCGGAATAATCGACCACCGACATCTCAACGCCCAGATGCTTGGACAACGCGTCGATGAAACCGTCGACCGGGCCCGTGCCCACGCCCTTGATCACCGTCTCCTTGCCCCCGTCCGTGATCGTAGCCTCGACGATGCGCTGGCCTTTGACACTCGTGTCGGGGAAGGTCTGATGATCGACGAACTTGATCCGCGCGCCGGGCTGGTCGACATAGAGTTCCATGAAACGCTCATAGATCTGCTTCGCAGGCAATTCCCGCCCCTCGCGGTCGGTGATCTCCTGGATGTCCTCGCGGAACTCCACCTGCAGATTGCGCGGCAGGTTGAGCCCGTAATCGGCCTGCATGACATAGGCGATGCCGCCCTTGCCAGACTGGGAATTGATGCGGATGATCGCCTCGTAGGACCGCCCGACATCCTGCGGATCGATGGGCAGATAGGGCACTTCCCAAAGCGGTTTGTTTGCCGCCCTGATGGCCTTCATACCCTTGTTGATCGCATCCTGATGTGAGCCAGAGAAGGCGGTGTAGACCAGTTCACCCACATAGGGATGCCGCTCGGGGATGACGAGCTGATTGCAGTACTCGTAGACATCCTTCATGCGGTTGATGTCGGTGCAGTCCAGTTCCGGATCGATCCCTTGCGTGTACATATTGAGCGCCAGCGTCACGACATCGACATTGCCGGTCCGCTCGCCATTGCCGAACAACGTCCCCTCGACACGGTCGGCGCCGGCCATCAGGCCAAGCTCGGTGGCGGCGATGCCGGTTCCACGATCATTGTGCGGATGCAATGAGACGATCAGGTTTTCGCGCTGATCGAGACTGCGGCACATCCATTCGATCTGATCGGCATGAATGTTGGGTGTGGACATCTCGACCGTGGAGGGCAGATTGATGATCAGCTTGTTATCCGCAGTCGGCTTGATGATCTCGATCACCGCATTGCAGATATCGAGCGCGACCTCCAGTTCGGTGCCGGTGAAACTTTCCGGAGAATACTGGAAGCGATAGCCACCGCCCGCCTTGGCGGCCATGTCCATGACCATCTTCGCGGCGTCGGTGGCGATCTGCTTGATGCCGGCAACATCCTTGCCAAAGACGACCCGGCGCTGCAACTCGCTGGTGGAATTGTAGAAGTGAACGATCGGCCGGTTGGCGCCCTCCAACGCCTCGAAGGTGCGGGTGATCAATTCCGGACGGCACTGCACGAGAACCTGCAGCGACACATCATCGGGCACCCCGCCCTCCTCGATGCACCAGCGGGCAAAATCAAAATCCGTCTGCGAAGCAGAGGGAAATCCGATCTCGATCTCCTTGAAACCCATGTCGAGCAGGAGTTTGAACATACGCGCCTTGCGCTCATGTCCCATCGGGTCGATCAAAGCCTGATTGCCGTCGCGCAGATCGACCGAGCACCAGATCGGCGCTTTCTCGATCCGTTTCGACGGCCACGTGCGATCCGCGATATCGATCTGCGGATAAGGCTGATACTTGATTGAAGCGTCCGGCATGCCTTTACGGCCCTGCGCGGTTTTCTCTCCCTGTACTCGGTTTTCTGCCATGTCAGTCATCGTGTTCTGCGCGTCCATTCCATTTTCTCCCGGCACCGGTTGCGTGCGCTTCGCACGGCGGGCCTGTCAACAGTAAATTGCAGATTTGGAGAAAGAGCTTCTGCCAGTCGGCGACATCGATCGCCGGGCGCTCCTTCAACGGACCCGGCGATCGCCGATAAGGCCGAGAAGAAGAAGGCTGGATGCTAGCGCGCGCACAGTCGCGCCGGAAAAGGCGGCACGAGCGGAACGGGAAACTGTCTGGCGCGTCATCATGGAGCTTTCCTTAAACGACGCCGACGCGGCTGGCAAGTGGATCGTCATGCAGGCGGAAGGGAGAGCTTGACATGCCACTTTGCATCTGTATTTTACCAATCGGATAATTAACTTTATGGTGAAATAATGCAGGCCGACGTGCTCAGCGCTACCTTCTCCGCCCTCGCCGACCCGACACGCCGTGCAATGCTCGCCCGGCTGGCCGAAGGCGAAGCCACGGTCAACGAACTGGCGGAGCCATTCGAGATGACACTTCCGGCCATCTCCAAGCACTTGAAAGTTTTGGAGAAAGCTGGGCTCGTTTCACGCGGAAAGCACGCCCAGTTTCGCCCCTGCCGCCTCGAAGCCGCCCCCTTGAAGGATATCGCCGGCTGGGTGGAAGCCTACCGCCGCTATTGGGAGGCGAGCTTTGACCGCCTCGACAGCTACCTGGGAGAAATACAGAAGGAGCAACCACGATGAACGTGAAAATAACGCAGAACGCCGATGCCGAGCTCTCCATCCAACGCGTGTTCAATGCCCCGCGCGATCTCGTTCTCGAGATGTGGACCCGCAAGGAGCACCTGGACCGCTGGAGCTGCCCGGACGGGATGACGATACCGGTTTCGGAAGGTGACATCCGTACAGGCGGCTGGTTTCGCACCTGCATGCGCGGCAATGATGGCTCGGAATACTGGGTCAGCGGGACATATCACGAAGTCTCACCCGAACGGATCGTTTTCACCCATGCCTGGGATGAAGAGAGCGGAGAGCGTGGGCACGAAACCGTTGTCACGATCGCTTTCAGCGACACTGAAGACGGTAAGACGCACATGCATTTCCACCAGGCTTTCTTCACCTCGACCGCATCGCGTGATGGCCATGCAGAAGGCTGGAAAGCCTGTTTCGAAAAGCTCGACAAGCTCCTTTCGCAGACCGCTTGAATCACAACAAAACTGCCCGGAGGGGAATATGGGACAGCAGACCGCATCCCGCGAGGAATGGCAAAAGGCCCGCGAAAACCTGCTCGCCAAGGAAAAGGCCCACGCGCGGGCCAGTGATGCACTGGCTGCCGAACGGCGCCGCCTTCCCCGCGTTCTGGTCGAAAGGAAGTATCTTTTCGACGATGCAGATGGCAGTCACTCATTCGAGGCGATCTTCGAGGGCCGCAACCAATTGATCGTCTATCACCACATGCTGAAGCCGGCTGATCCTGCTCCCTGCTCCGGTTGCGCCATGTTTGTCGACAATCTGGGCGACCCGGCGCATCTCAACGCACGCGACACCACTTTGGCGCTCGTCTCGCGCGCACCGGTGGAAGACATTGAAGCCTTCAAGGCCCGGATGGGCTGGAGACTGCCCTGGTACTCGGTGATGCACTCCACATTCAACGCCGATCACGGCGTGAGCGGCGCGGTTTCGGCCTGAATGTCTTCCTGCGCGAGGGCGGGTCGATCTACCACACCTACCACACCAGCGGCCGTGGGGTGGAGACACTCGGCACGAGCTGGACCCTGCTCGACCTGACGCCCTATGGACGGCAGGAGACCTGGGAAGTGTCACCCGAAGGCACACCACAGAGCGCGCCCCATCAATGGTGGCGATTGCACGATGAATATTCCTGAGCGTCTCACCTTCGATCCTCTTCTGATCGACGGGCAACAACCGCCTCATAGGCGACCTGCAGGCGCTCGCGCACGCCCGGCCCCTTTTTGCCCGGGTCTGGCTGCAATCCAAGATGCGTCACACGCAGATCATCCATGAACTCCTCCCAGAGCGGCGAGCCACCCTCAGCAAGGATCTTGGCCCGGATCGAAAGTTCCTCGGTGACCGGAAGCCATTTGCTGCCCCAGGCACCGATCATCGCAAAGACGGGTACCAGCTCGATGCCCTTCTCCGTCAGGCTGTAGATCGCCTTCTGCTTGTGGCTGGGATCATCCGCTTTCGAGATCACGCCCTCTGACGTCAGCCGTCGCAAACGATCCGCGAGGATGTTGGACGCGATCCCCTCCATGGAATTGTTCAGCAATTCACGGAAGTGACGCATGTTCCCGAACATCATGTCGCGCACGACGATGAGGCTCCATTTGTCACCAATCACCTCGACCGTGAGATTGATCGGGCAACCCGAGCGATGCTGATCCTGCAAAAAAGCCTCCTGAAAATTCTGATTGCACAATGCAACCAGTGATACTAGTCTGCAACTGATTGCAGTTTGCATACGGTTCTAAATCATTCCAACTTGAAGCGAAACGGGGTGAAGGCGAATGCGTTGCAGCCGTTGAACACATGCCACGGCCAGCGACCCGCCGTCTCGCAACCCGCGAGCTCTGACTTGGCGAACAGGTGAAGAAAGTTCCGCATCATGACAGTGAAACTTTATTCCCATCCCCTCTCGTCCTATTCCCACAAGGCATTGATCGCGCTCTATGAGAATGAGACGGCGTTTGAACCCGTCACACCCAATCTAATGGACCCCAGCGAACGCCACGCCTATCAACGCATTTCGCCGACAACCAAGATCCCGGCCCTCGTGGACGAGGCCCGTGACCGCATCGTGGTGGAATCGACCATCGTGATCGCATATCTCGATCAATTTTATCCCGGTCCGACGCGCCTTGTTCCGGCGGATCCCGAGCAAGCCCTTGAGGCTGGGATGCTCGACCGGCTGTTCGGCAACTACGTCCACCAGCGCCTGCAGAAGGTCGTGGGGGGATCTGCTTCGCCCTGCGGAGAAGCGCGATCCTTTCGGGGTCGACGAAGCAATATCCGGGCTGAAAACAGCCTACGCGTTTCTGGAAAAGCGCCTGGAAGGCAAGCGCTGGGCGCTGGGCGACCAGTTCTCGTTTGCAGACTGCTCCGCGGCACCTGCGCTGTTTTATGCCAACAACATTGTTGCGCTCAACGATGGGCATCCGGCATTGGCAGCCTATCTGACCCGCCTGATGGAGCGTCCAAGCTATGCGCGAACCCTGTCTGAGGCCGAACCTTATTTCCACATGGATCCCCTCGACAACAAACCGACATTGACGCCGCCGGTAGCGTAACCTCATGAAGAATGGCAAACCTGACCGCACCCGCCGCACCCTCCTTGCCGGTGCTGCGGCGCTCATTTCCCTTCCCAACCTGCCTTGGAGATCCCAAGCCATGCCCACCCCGACACCAACAGAGGCAGCCCTCAAAGCCCTCGATCATTCCATGAGCGCGCGTGTGAAAGCGGGCGAAATTGCCGGGGCCACATGGCTTGTCCACCATGGAGAACGGATACATGTGTCCAGCGCAGGAACCTTCGAGATGAACGACGCCGGCGCAGCGATGGCGCGGGATACGATCTTTCGGGTAGCGTCGATCACCAAACCGGTGACAGGAGTGCTGGCGATGATGCTGGTGGAGGAAGGCCTTCTGACGCTGGACGGCCCCGTGGACGGTCTTTTGCCGGAGCTGGCGAACCGCAGGGTCCTAAAACGGATCGACGGGCCGCTTGATGACACCGTGCCGGCAAACGGACCGGTGACGCTGCGACAGCTCCTCACGATGACTTTCGGTCTCGGCGCCATCATGGTGTTCCCTGAGGCCTGTCCCATACAATTGGCGATGCGAGAAGCCGGCATCGCGCCAAGCTGGATCCTGCCGAAAATGTCGTCGGATACCTATATGCAAAAGCTCGGCGAGCTGCCGCACGCAGCGCATCCGGGAGAAAAATTCCTTTACAACAATGGTCTTGATGTTGCCGGCATCCTGATCGAGCGGGCGACGGGGGAACGGCTGGGCGCATTGATGAAAGCGCGGCTCTTCGAGCCGTTGGGCATGACAGACACGGACTTTTTCGTGCCACCGGAAAAGCAGCACCGGCTTCCACCTCTCCACGGCCCCGACTTCACGAACGGCACCATGGACATCAAGGCATACGGCCCGGAAGACGGCATCGATTTCAGTGCTCCGCCACCGCTCGATTCCGGAGCTGCAGGTCTGGCCACCACGGTGGATGATTATCTCGCATTCTCCCGGATGATGATGAATGGAGGCGAACTGGATGGCAGGCGTTATCTCGAGCCTGAGACCATCGAGGAGATGACGCGGGATCAACTGACACCGCAACAAAAGACCGGTCCCCATGCCGATATGTTCATGGAGGACGGAGGGGCTGGCTGGGGCCTTGGAGTCTCGGTCGGGCTGAAGAAGACGCGACCATGGCTCACGCCCGGCAGCTTCGGCTGGAACGGTGGCTATGGCACAACCGCATACACCGACCCCGCCAATGGGATCATCGGCATCTATTTCAGTCAGCAGATGATGACATCGCCCGAACCGCCGGCGACCTATATGGATTTCTGGACTCAGGTCTATAGCGGCGCCTGATGCAGCGCACCTAAGGCCCCGCCCAACGCGCCACCATGCGGCTTATGGGCGGGCCTGCCAAAAGCACGAAGAGAAAACGTGCCATTTGCACCGCCATGATGAAGGAGAGGTTCACGTTCTGCGAGGCAGCGGCTGCGATGATTGCAACCGAATCCATGCCGCCGGGACTCGTGGCCAAATAGGCAGTGAGCGGATCGATGCCCCATTCCACATGCAGGAACCAGGCGAGCCCGCCGCAAAACAACATCAGCGCGACGATCGACAGCACTACCTGTGGCATCGCTTTCATGGCGGTGGCCAGAAGCGGGCGATCAAATTTGAGACCTATACTCCAGCCCACGGTGAGATAGGCAGCCCCCATCAGCCAGGGTGGAAGCTCCAACGCCAGTCCACCGCCCAGATGCGCCAGTGCACCCACGAGAAGCCCTCCCAGGAAATAGGGGGAGGGAAAACGCAGCACCCGCCCCACTATCGCCCCAGCCACCATCAGAAGCGCGGTGATGAACAGCCCTTCACCATTGACCGGCGGAAACCACACGATACCAGGCGCATCAACACTCGATACATCCACCCAGAACCGGGCTATGAATGCCGCAGCGACAGTGACGAAGATGACCCGAAGATATTGCATGAACGCAACGAGCCGCTGATCGGCACCGAAGGCCCCCGCCATGAGAACCATGGCAGTCGCCGCGCCAGGCGCGGAGCCCCACACAGCCGTTGTGCCCGGCAGGATTTTCCATCGGCTTACGAGAAAGCCCAAAAGGCTGCTTGCCGAGACGGTTGTCACCACCGCCAGAATGAGAATGGGCCAGATATCGGCAAAGGAGGCGAGAATTTCCGGCTCGAGAGACCCGCCAATCAGCAAGCCCACCAGAGCTTGCGCGCAGGCAAAGGCCAATCCTGGCACACGTATTTTCGCCCCAAGCACACCTGCAAGAACGGCAGCCAGCATGGGCCCGATAAGAAGTGCTGCAGGAAGCTCGCCGAAAAGCATTAAACCGGCGAAACCGACAGTGAACGCTAGGAGAACCGGCCACTGGGCAACAGGAACGAGACGTGTAAGCGGGCCTTCGAAAGAGGGTGGCGGCGTGGAATCCATGAACGAGCGTCCTGACTGTCTGTCGGCACGGCATACAGGATGAGGTCGCGGATGGGAACGTCTGCGACTAGCCGTTGCGGCTCTTGAGACAAGATTGGCTCCCCGCCCCGCCCCGCAAGGCGGTTCACTCTCGCCCTCTTCTCTGCGAGGTCGACATGACGAAGGGCGGATCCGACCGCTTGTGCCTGGTACGACACCGAAAATGGTACAGACGCCGGACTTGCGATAGCGTTGCGGAGGTTCGGGTTCGCCGAACAAAGTCAACGAGCTTGTCGGGATGTCTCTTCCTCATCCGTCCTGGGTGGGAACAGAGGCGAGAAAGGAGCCCGAAATGCGCTACATGCTGCTGATGATCCCCAAGGGATACGAGACCGCCGGACCGGAGCTTGATCTGCCCGCCGATGCCGTGGCCAAGATGATGGCTTACAATGAAGAACTCCGTGCTGCCGGTGTGCTGGAAGCGCTGGAAGGACTGCATCCGCCGTCTACGGGTGCAAGGGTCTCCTTTGCCAGCGGCGAGCCGGTGGTGATCGACGGGCCATTCATCGAGGCCAAGGAAGTGCTTGGCGGCTTCTGGATCATTAATGTTCCAACATTCGACGATGCCCTTGAATGGGCGAAGCGCTGCCCCGGCGCCCCCAATGAGACCATCGAGATCCGGAAGATCCAGCAGATGGAAGACTATAGCGATGAAGTGCAGGAAATCGTGAAAACCTATCCTGACGTGCTGGAGAAAGGCATCGACCGTTCCTGATCAGCAGAATTTCGCCTTGTGCTCGGGCTCGACATGAATGGTGACTTCAGCACCGGGCTGGGCTTTGGCGAGCGCACCTTCGATCCGGTCGCAGATGCGATGCGCGGCTTCAACGGTCATGTCTGACGGCACCACCAAATGAAACTCGATGAAGCGGGCTCTGCCCGCTTCACGCGTCTTGAGATCATGGAATTCGATGGAACCTTCATCATTCTCCACGATCACGCGTTCGATTTTGGCCAGTTCCTCCGGCTCCACCGACACATCCATGAGCCCCTGGACGGAATCGCCCACCAGATGCCACCCGTGCCACAGAATGTTCACCGCAACCACCAGCGCCATCACCGGATCAAGCCAATACCAACCGGTGGCCACCGCGAGAATAAGCCCCAGGATTACGCCGGCCGAGGTGACGACATCGGTCCACAAATGCTTCCCGTCTGCCACCATCGCCGGCGAACGTGCCTTTCGCCCTGTCGAGATGAGCAGCCATGCCCAAAGGCCGTTTCCGACCGCGGCCACTCCGTTTACCAGCAAACCGAGAACGGGGGCGTCAAGCAGGCGCGGGTCGAACAGAACCGTCCACGCCTCATGGATGATCAGAAGCGCAGCGACGACAATGAGAACGCCTTCCAGAACGGCGGAGAAATACTCTGCCTTGTGATGGCCGAAGGGATGGTTCTCGTCCGCCGGCGTGTGCGCGATGCGCAGCGCATACCACGCAACGCATGAGGCAACGACGTTGACCACAGATTCCATCGCGTCGGAAAACAGCGCCACAGAATCGGTGAGCCACCATGCGGCAAGCTTGAGGGCGAAAATGCCGAGCGCCACGATGATGGACCACATCGCTATGCGCTGAAGCTTGCCGTTCGACGGCATGGCGGTTCCTTTCCATCCCTCCCGGCCAACTCCGGCGGGAACCCATATGGCCAATGCGTCAGGCCGCTTTCACCCGCGCCTTGCGCGGCAGGTGCGCCACCACATTCTCGATCATGCGCATACCTGCATTCTGTCCGAGCGTCATGATCGATTCGGGATGGAATTGCACGGCCGCAACAGGCTCATCCTCATGTTCTATGCCCATCACCACGCCATCCTCCGTTTCGGCAGTCACCACGAAGGCGGACGGCATGCGTACCGGATCGGCAAAGATGGAATGGTAGCGGCCGACAGTCACTTCTGACGGCAGGCCCGAGAACACGAGGCTGTTTCCACTGGCACGGATGCGCGAGGGCTTTCCATGCATCGGCTCGGCAAGCTGGCGCAGTTCACCGCCATAGGCTTCGACAAGCGCCTGAAGGCCAAGGCACACACCGAACATCGGCAGATTGCGCGCGCGCGATTTGGCGATGGTGGCCTTGCAGTCGAAATCCTCCGGCCGACCGGGTCCGGGCGAGAGAACCACCAGATCCGGCGCCACCCTGTCGAACACCTCATCGGCGACCGGCGAGCGCACCGTCAACACCTCCGCGCCCGTCTGGCGGAAATAATTCGCAAGCGTGTGCACGAAGGAATCCTCGTGATCCACGAGCAGGATCTTCACCCCCTCACCCACACGGGCACCGGCGCGCGTCTCGTCTTCCATGTTTGTCTTCCCGGCATCGCGGATCGCCGACAGCATGGCCGACGCCTTGAGCTCCGTTTCGGCCTCTTCCTCCTGCGGATCGGAATCGAACAGAAGCGTCGCCCCTGCCCGCACCTCAGCGACACCATCCTTGATGCGAATGGTGCGCAGAGTGAGGCCGGTGTTCATGTCGCCGTTGAAATGCACCATGCCGATTGCGCCACCATACCAGACGCGCGGGCTCTTCTCGTTCTCTTCGATGAACCGCATGGCCCACAACTTCGGCGCACCCGTCACCGTGACGGCCCAGGCATGGCTCAAGAACGCGTCAAATGCGTCCATACCCTCCCGCAGCCGCCCCTCGATGTGATCGACCGTGTGAATGAGCCGCGAATACATCTCGATCTGGCGGCGACCAATGACACGTACGGAACCCGGCTCGCACACACGGCTCTTGTCGTTCCGGTCGACATCCGAGCACATGGTCAGTTCGGACTCGTCCTTCTTGGAATTCAGGAGTTTGATGATCTGTTCGGCATCTGCGATGGCATCATCACCCCGCCGAATCGTACCTGAAATCGGGCAGGTCTCGACACGCCTTCCATTGACCCGCACGAACATCTCCGGCGATGCACCGACGAGATATTCCTGCTCTCCCAGATTGATGAAGAAGGAATAGGGCGAGGGATTGATCTCCTTCAGACGGCGCGAGATCTGCGAGGGACGGCGCTCGGAGCGCTCCAGAAACATTTGACCAGGCACGACTTCAAAAAGATCCCCGCGCTGGAAGCTCTCCTTCGCCTTTTCCACCAGACGGGCATATTCGCCGGGCTCATGGTCACCGCGCGGCGGGATCTGATCGGCGGTCTTGAAAGGCTGCCGTGAGCCATCACGCGGCAGGCCCGCCGTCGAGACATTACTTCGTGCATAATCATATCGGTCGTGCCAGGCCTTCGCGGCGTGATGGTCAACCACCAGGATTTCGTCCGGGAGATAGAGAATGAGATCGCGCTGGCTTTCCGGGCGCTTGAGGCTCTGCCTGATCGGATCGAACTGGAAAGCGAGATCGTAGCCGAAGGCCCCATAGAGCCCCAGGTTGGCGTCGTGATCGGTGTGAAAAAGATCGGTGATCGCGCGCAATACGGTAAAGACCGTCGGCACGCGGGAACGCTCTTCTTCTGAAAACACACGGTCGGGCTCGGCAACCATCAGCGCAATGTGGCTATCGTCGCGCTTGTGCACGGTGACATCTTCCAGGCCTTCGATCCGCCCGGTCATGAGGCGCATGAGCGTCTTGCCGCGGTCGTTCAACGCTTCGATCTTCATGTCGCGGCCACGTGCAGAGATCACCAGTGGGGGGTCGATGATCGCCGTGTCCCAGCGGGTGTAGCGGCCCGGATACTCATAATTCGAGGAGAAAACAGCACCACGACGCTCATCCAGTGCATCGATATAGGCGTCGATAGCACCTTCATAGGCCGTCTCCACACGGCTTCGCGTGATGGTGATACCGCCAGCGGTTGTAAAACGCTCAGCGCCGTTATCCAGAACTTCCAGGCTCATCTCATGCTCCCTGTTTCAGGCATCGCCGGGAAGCGCAGACAAAAATGGCCGCCCGGTTTTCACCTGCGGCCATGGTCTTTTCTACGCGCACACTGCACGGCTGGCCGCTGTTAACGGACCCACCACCAGAGTTTTGCGCAAGAAATCTTCGTCATGGCTTTTCCATAGCCTCGACTGCGCTTTCACGCAACTGCTTTCCTGAGCCATTGGGCAGTCGCCTGCCACGATAGAGCGCGAATAGGCTAAGACAGAGCCATGTGAAACTGGCCCATGCCGCGCCCAGCGCCCATCCGGCGGCCACATCACTCGGCCAATGCACGCCCAGATAGACCCGGCTCATGCCGACAATGAACGAAATGAACACCGCCACGGCGAGCACATAGAGCCTAACCCGCCAGTCGGGAAAAAAGCGGACGACGAGAGCGGCGAGAGTAAGGTAGGCAATGGTGGTGACCGTGGCGTGACCACTGGGAAAACTCGCCGTGTGAATGACGTCCAGATGCTCGACGAGATCAGGACGCGGGCGTTCATAATAGTTTTTCAGACCATAGGAAACCAATGCGCCGGACCCGACAGACAGGACCGCGTAAAAGGCCGCACCATAGCGCCGCCTCACCAAAAGCAGGCCCGTCACCACGAGAAGGGACAGCACGATGACCGGATAGCCGCCAATCGCCGTTATCTCAAGCGCGGTCTCTTCCAGCCAAGACGGCCCCAACGGATCCGAAACGTCGAGAGGGTTTCGCAGGGACAGAAGGACGGCTTCATCCAGCGCCTTCATCTCCCCCTCCGCGACCTCGTCGGCAATGGCAAAGAAGGCAAACGAGCCAAGTGTCAAAACCAGGAGAAGAATCACCGGCGCAAGCGCTCCGCGCTGTCGCGCAACCTGTCGAAAAAATCCGTTCTGCTCAATCTTCATCGTCCAAGTTGCCCCTTCGCGCCGATTGCCTTGTATCACACGGGATGCGAACATCATGATTGTTGCGCAAATAAGATGATTTTCGAGCAGGGCCGAAAGCATGACCGGTCCTGATGTGGGCCTCCAGATTGCGGGATCATTCCGTGCTGCACAACGCCCCCGCATTTACCGCAATTGCCTTGACATCGCCTCACACAGGCACCACGTTTAAAGTATGAGCACGAACCGAAAATACATGTCCGATTTTTTCCGGGTATGTCCCATTGCGGGATACTGACCCCCGGTTCGGTGCTGTGCGCCTCCGAACCGAGGGGCGCTCTTCCGCCATCTGATCCGAATGATCATGTGAGCGGCGGAAACGGTCTGAGGCGCATCAACAGAAATTCGTACGACAATCGAAGCCTCGTGGCGTGCAATGGATGCATGCCGCATGACACGCATGGACAAGCCAATGCAGCAGAAGACAGGGCGCAAGCCGAGCATCACGATTTCCGAAACCGATTATGAACGCCTGACCGGGTTGGCCGAGGCTCTGGAAGACCGCAATCCAGACGTTTCGGAAACCATGATGGCCGAACTCGACCGGGCCCGCGTTGTTCGCGACGGCTCGCTTGCCGCTACAATTGTGCGTATGGGTTCGACCGTCGTCTACACCGCAGACGGCGGGCCGGAAAAGACCGTTACACTCGTCTATCCGGGCGATGCGGACATCGAAAAGGGCCGGATCTCCATCACCACTCCGGTAGGCACGGCCCTGATCGGGCTGAAGGAAGGCCAGTCGATCGACTGGGCCGCGCGCACGGGCCAGACCCACAAGCTGACCGTGGTGCGCGTTACCCAGGAAGAAAACGCTGCCTGACCCTGCCGTACTTCCTGCGATCATGTTCAGTCCGCATCTCCGCTTTTTCACGGGACATCTCCTGACGGGAGCCTGACCCCTGCGTCATTCCCGGGCGCAGGGGCCAGACGACCGACATTCGAGCTGCGCTGCCGTTCAGGGCCGCGCGGATTTGTCTGTTCGCGGTTTCCCATACCAAGACGCCGAAACCGCGCTTGAGATCGTGCAGGAGATTGCCGTGTGGACCGGACAGGGATGCATTTTGACAACCAAGGACTTCACTATCCTCGAATTTCTGCAGGAACGCGGACACAGGTTCAGTGAAACCTATGCCGCGCTTCTGCGCGCAAAACTTGAAACGGCTACAGTCATCTTCCGGGAGGATATGCCCGCACACGTGGTCACGCTCAACAGCCGCGTGCGCTTCCGCACGGGCGACGAGACACCGCAGACACGCATCATCAGCCATGACGAGCTACAAGGCTTCGTCGGGCTGACATTGCCACTGACAACATTGCGCGGGCTGGCGCTTATCGGGCTGGCTGCAGGCGAGAGCATCGTTCTTCCAAGACACGGCAACTCTCACCCGGAGCACCTCATGCTCGAAGACGTGCTTTATCAGCCGGAAGCAGCACGTCGAAAGATGCGCGCGGTGGCGCGCCCGGCGCTGCGCCTTGTTCATGATGCGGATGCGATTGCGCGACATTCCCCCGAATACTCCGACGGCGATGACCCGGGGCCCAGTGCCGCTTGACCCTCACGACAGGGGAGGGATTAATCCCTTGGTCCTGCGGAGGCGTGCGCGATGAAAGAATGGATGGTCAACGATTTGGCGAAGCTTGCCGGCGTCTCGGTCCGGACCCTTCACCACTATGATGCCATAGGCCTTCTTTCACCTGTGCGTGTCGGCGAGAACCGCTACCGTTACTACGGAGAGGCGGAATTGCTGCGCCTGCAGCAGATCCTCCTTTATCGCGAGCTTGGGATGCCGCTCGAGACGATCGGTTCCATTCTCGACGATCCGCGCTTCGACAGTCTGGCAGCGCTGAATGAACAACGCAGCCATCTCGCGGCCGAAGCCAAGCGCTATCGCCAGCTCATCAGGACGATCGACCGCACGATCGCCCATCTGAAAGGAGAACGTGCGATGCAATATGAGAATTTGTACAAGGGCTTCGTGACGCCCGAAAAACAGGCCGAATACGAAGCATGGCTGAAAGATCGCCTTGGTGATTCAACACACGAGAAAGTCACCGCAAGCGATTCGGCAGCAAAGGCAATCAGCGATCAGGATATGAAAGAGCGCATGAGTGCGCTCGCGGGGATCGAGGCGGTCCTCGTGAAGACAATGGAGGACGGCACGGTGCCGGAAGCACGGGCGCTTGATCCATTGATCCAACGACACCATGCCTGGGTGGCACAGATGTGGGGTAGAGACTGCTCACACGACGCTTACGCCGGGCTTGCCGACATTTATGAAAGCCACGACGACTTCAAGCAGCGATACGAAACGCTTTCGCCCGGCTTTTCCAAATGGCTACCGATTGCCATGCGCAGCTGGACAAGGCGTGTGAAGGAAAGCTGAAAAACGTCGCTCACGCCTTGGCACCCACCCAATAACGCGGCCCCGGCCCCGACCGTCCCGCCCGGTCGGCCGGGTTCGTCAGAGCGCATGTCTCCAGCGAGAGGCAGCCACAGGAGATGCATTCGGTAAGGCCGCGCTTCAACCGTTCCATCTCGGCGATCCTATCGTCTATGCGCTTTGCCCAGCTTTCGGAGAGGCGAGCCCAGTCGTCACCTTTGGGTACGTGGTCGGTCGGCAACTTGTCGAGTTCTGCCTTGATCTCGTCCAGGGAAAGCCCCACGCGTTGCGCGAAGACGATGAACGCCACACGCCGCAACACCGCGCGTTGATAGCGGCGGTGGCCTGAACCTGCACGTTCCGAGGTGATCAGTCCCCGCTCTTCATAATACCGCAGTGCGGATGCGGCCACGCCGCTGCGTTTCGAAACCTGATTGATGGTGAGCATCGGTGTCTCCACTGGGGAACATCGAGGACCCCATGCAAAAGCCTGGCATTTAAGTTTACTTAAACTTCACTAAATGAGTGCTTATGCGAGCACGCGCCAGGCAGGTTTGCAACCCGCCAGCACCACAGACTCCACTTTTCAGGAAAGCCCCTCTATCAAGCCGTTATCATTGAGGAATATCCGCTCGGACGATGGAACGCGGGGCAGGCCCGGCATGGTCATGATCTCACCGCAGATCGCGACCACGAAACCGGCCCCTGCCGACAGCCGCACTTCGCGGATCGGCACGACATGGCCGGTGGGTGCGCCGCGCAGGTTGGGATCAGTGGAGAAGGAATACTGGGTCTTCGCCATGCAGACCGGCAGATGTCCATAACCCTGCTCTTCCCACTGCTTCAACTGGTTGAGCACGGAATTGTCTGCGATCGCCTCCGAACCGCGATAGATTCGTTTGACCACCGTGTCGATCTTGTCAAAAAGCGGCATGTTGTCGGGATAGATCGGTGCGAACTGCGAAACGCCACTCTCGGCCAGCGTCACCACCTTGTGGGCCAGTTCCTCGATACCTGCTGAGCCTTCCGCCCAGTGGCGGCACAGCACCGCCTCCTCGCCCTGTTCCGCCACATAGGCTTTCACCGCCTCGATCTCTGCATCGGTGTCGGTGTGGAAATGGTTGATGGCGACGATGGCCGGAACGCCGAACTGCTTCACGTTTTCGATATGGCGACCGAGATTGACACAGCCTGCCCTGACCGCCGCTACATTCTCGTCGCCCAGATCCTCTTTCTTGACGCCGCCATTCATCTTGAGCGCGCGAACGGTCGCTACGATCACGGCGGCAGCCGGCTTGAGACCTGCCTTGCGGCATTTGATGTCGAAGAATTTTTCCGCTCCGAGATCGGCGCCAAAGCCCGCTTCGGTCACCACATAATCGGCGATCTTCAGCGCCGTGCTCGTCGCCATCACCGAGTTGCAGCCATGCGCGATGTTGGCGAAGGGGCCGCCATGCACAAAAGCCGGATTGTTTTCCAGCGTCTGCACCAAATTGGGCTGAAGTGCGTCTTTCAGGAGAACGGTCATTGCGCCATCGGCTTTGATATCGCGGGCAAAGACCGGACTTTTGTCACGGCGATAGCCGATGATGATGTCGCCGAGACGCTTTTCAAGATCTTTGAGGTCCGTCGCAAGACACAGGATGGCCATGACCTCGGAGGCGACGGTGATGTCGAAGCCCGCCTCACGCGGGAAGCCGTTGGCCACACCACCCAGCGAGCAGACGATCTCGCGCAGCGCCCGATCATTCATGTCCATGACACGCCGCCACGCCACGCGGCGAATGTCGATCTCCAGGGCATTGCCCCAGTAGATATGGTTGTCGATCAGCGCCGAGAGCAGATTGTGAGCCGAGGTGATGGCATGGAAGTCGCCGGTGAAATGGAGGTTCATGTCCTCCATCGGCACAACCTGGGCATGGCCGCCACCGGCCGCGCCGCCTTTGACGCCGAAACACGGGCCGAGGGACGCTTCTCGGATGCAGATCGCCGCCTTCTTGCCGATACGGTTCAGACCATCGCCAAGACCGACCGTCGTGGTCGTCTTGCCCTCCCCCGCCGGCGTCGGGTTGATCGCCGTGACGAGGATCAGCTTGCCATTGTCGTTCTTTCTGGCCTCGGCGATGAAGGCGGCAGAAACCTTCGCCTTGTCATGACCGTAGGGTAAGAGATGCTCCGATGGAATGCCAAGCCGCGCTCCGATTTCCTGGATGGGCTTCTTTTTGGCCGCGCGGGCAATTTCGATATCGGATTTCACTTCGGCCATGACGATGATTCCCTCTCCCGGTGGCACGCAATGCGTGCCGATAGGCATAAAGCCGCGATTTGAAAACATCCACCATCGCAAAAGAGGCGCAGAATGCGTGGATTGCGACAGGCGGACTTGCCCCTAACAACAGCCAGCAAGGGGAAATCCGGATCCATGCCCGCCGCTGTCGTAGCGATGACTATCGATCAAGCACCAGGCGCAGTTCCACGAGGTTGGAGCGCACACGCAGAATGTAGAAGCCCATGGTGGCAAGGTGCGTGGGCATGATCCATCCATCTTCCCGACCATTGGAGATGATGGCGGGCTGCACTTGGAGCGCGGCGCTGAACTGCTCTTCCGTCGTATCCCAAAGCGAACCGAGCGAGCGCTGCTTGATGACATCCTCGAAATCAGCTCCAGCCGCCTTCAGCAGGCCGTAATAGGCGTAGAGCTGACCATAGGCAAACCAGAACCGGTCATCCGCCCGCGTATCGAACCAGCCCGAATTATAGTTTTCCGAACGCTGGCGCAGGAGATCGGAAGTAGAGCCCAGATCGCTGGCGATGCGGTCGAGATACTGGATGAGATTGTCGGCGCGCGCATCGAACACAGCCTCGCAGGTTTCCAGACGATCGTTGAAACTGCGCAGATCCCGAATGGCGGAACGGTAGAAGCTCGGCGTCGGCGTCTTGGGACCAAAGGGGCTGAGGCCGAAATACCAGGTCTCCTCATCAAAGGTGAGTGCACCGCGCGCATTCTGCAGGTCGCGATCGATCTGCGAGGTGCCGCGCACGCGCCCCAGCGCATCGACAAGCTCTATCGCACTGCGGCGGGTCGCCTGATTGATGCCGCGCTGGAAGGACGCCTTGTTGTCGAAAAATGGCGTGTCGTCCCAGTCGAGCACGAAAAAGAAGCCGAGTTTGTAGAGAAGCATGGAGGAGATCCACGCGTTCTCATTCACATTGAAGTCGGTGAGGTCCGCGGTCACGTCGACAATGGCTGAACGTCCGCAGGTCCGTGTCTCGCCGCCCTGCGTGGCTGCTGTCTGCTCTCCGGCAGAAACGGCCCGCGCATCAAGCTTGTATTCCTCGACATAATCGGGATCAAAACCGGTCCAGACCTGTGTCTGCCAGAAGAAGTAGCCATAGAAACCGACAATGGCCAACAGGACGAGGCCAATGGAGCCACGGAGGATCCAGCCGCGCCGCGTGTACCATCGCCCGGCAGCCATGAACGGCCAGAGGAGCCAGGCAATCAAAAGCCCGATGCCCCGACCGATCCAGTGGAACACGCGGGTGAAAAAATCAACGATTGGATCGAGCACGAAGCGCCTCCCTCAGGCGTTTTTTGGTCCAGGATCAGGCTTCAAGACCATAAAGACGCTTTCGCAGCGCCGGTTTGTCCATGAGATATGCGGTTTTGAGCCGGGCCACAACATATTCGCGCCAGGGTTCCGGCCAGGTTTCATAATCGCGGTAAAAACCCTGCTTGTTGAAAACATAGCGGGCAATGAAATCGGACGGCACGAAATCGGAAATCAGCCGGTTGGTGAGCCAGGCATCCTTGTGCGCGGGGTCGGCGCGGGTGACGAAAAAGCGTTCACGCGCCGGGATTTCCTCGATCTTGAGCGTTCCCGTCTGGTTGATCTCGCGCACGGCCGCATTGAGCAACGGAACACTCCCCTCGCCGGCGACCAGTTTCGCGTTGCGGTGCGTCCAGGTCTGCAGCCATACCGGATCGACGCGGGCGAAGTCCGTATCCGGCTCCTCGCACCGGATCAGATCGAGCAGCACCATTTCGCCGCGATGGGCAAGATAGTTGGAGCGTTCGATCCACGAGGCACGCGGCAGCTGGATGCGGCCCGTCTCGGCCAGAAAGCGGAAGATGCGGGCCGGATCGTCCTTCGAGAGATAGCTCACCTGCCAGGGCCGCGAGCGGCGGAAGCCCGGCGTCGCCGGATCGGCGATCACCGTCGTCATGGCTGGATCGGTAAAAATATAGATGCCGCCGAAATGGCTCGTCCAATAGGCATCATGCCGGAACACGACCTGTTCGGGCACGAGGCTGTTTTCGCGGATGTCGCCGGTTTCACGCGCCAGCGCGACCATGCGGTTGAGCAGTTCATCATCGCGCCAGGCGTCGGGCTCATGCTTCACCCGGTCAGCAAGCCGGCCAAGCTCCGCGGCCTTTCCGAGCAGGTCCTCGGCAGAGAGAACCTTGAACTCCACCTGCGCGATGGAGAGCAGATCCTCGATGTCGCGCACGTGGTTTACCTGTTCCTCGATCTCGCCATAGACCACATCCTTGATGGTGATCGCATTGATGGCGCGCGCATTCGCCATCATGAATTCGTAAACGAGCTGCGAGGTGTTGGAGAAGGCCGTGTGCACCACAGGCAGCTCGATCTGCGCCGGGGTGAGGATGATGAAGCGGCGGTTGACACCGTTGGGATCGAGATACTGCTCGTCGTCCAGCTCCTCGGCAATCTGCGGCGAGAAGCCGGTGCGGTCGACCTCGAAGGAGGCGAGCTTCGTCTGCGGCACGCCGAAGGCCTCCAGCGCCTTGTTGTAGCGCGCGATCAGATGCGGCTCCTCGATTTTCAGGAGGCGGCCGAAGATGAGATCGTTTTCGCGGAGGAGGTTCACCAGGTTCCCCTCGCCTTCATGTCCTCGATCTCGCGCAGGGCGCGTTCGCGCAGGCGCTGGTCGCGGACGATCGTGGAGACGGCCGCATCGTCGGACCGGTCCGAATAGCGGAACTCCGAATCCGCATAGCGGTTGACCTCCTGCATGACCATGTCCATCGTGAATGGCCTGCGCAGCTCGGCGATCATCGCCTTCTTTTCATCGTAGCCCTTGCGCAAAAAGGCATCGGGCGTTTCGAACCATTCGTCCGGAAGATCGATGTCCATGGCGCGCATCTTGATGGCGTCGGTGATGTTCTTGATGGCGCGGCCGGTGAAGCGTGGCTCTGCCAGCTTGATCTCGTGCAGATAGGCGCCGATATCCGTCAGCGTCTTCGGCTCGCCGCGATCGTTCAGGAAGCGCTCATGGACCTTCAAAAGCCCTTCTTCCTGCGGCTTCGAATGCGCCTCAAAGGCAGTCTCGACCGCGCGCTTGATTTCCTGTGTTGCAAACGGCTCGTGCTCGCCAAGCGGGATCGAATGGTTCTTTCCGGCCAGAAGCACGAAGATGTCGACATAATCCTCGAAAGTCTGCGGCCCGTCGACAAGCCAGCGCGCGCCGGCGCGCTGCCGCAGCGCATCGTCCACATTTTCCGGATAGTTGGAGAACATGCCGAAGGAGCAATTGCCGCGCACAACGGTGCCTGCGCCCGCAAAGCTCTCCATCAGAACGCCCGTCACCTCCTGCTGACCGGCGGACGCCCGGTCGTCGGAGCGCTTGGCCGCCACCTGATCGATGTCGTCAATGGTGCCGAAACCGATGGCGCGCGGGCTCAGAACATTTTCGACGAACTGCTTGCAGTTCTGCCCCGACTTGCCCTGATAGGAGGAAATCTGGTCGACGCCGAAATTCTCATAGTGGAAGGGCACGCCCGCGATCTGACAGTAATCGTTCAAAAGGCCAGCTGTCATCTGGATCAGGATGGTCTTGCCGGTGCCCGGAGCGCCATCGCCGATGAAGGTGAACAGAAATCCGCCGAGTTCAACGAAAGGGTTGAGCTGGCGCTCGAAATCATAGGCCATCAGCATCTTGGCGAGCTTCATAGCCTGATATTTGGCGATGTGGTTGCCGATGATTTCGTTGGGCTTCTTGAATGTCATGACGAGCGGCTTGCGCCGGCTGCCCGGCGCGACGTCGAACCCGTCCAGCGTAAAATCGTCGACCTCAAGCCGCATATGCGTGTCTTCGAACGCGCCGAGACCGGTGAAACGGCTGCGCCGCTGCAAAAGCCCCTCGATTGCGACGCGGGCAAGCGCGCGGGCGCGCGCTGTCATCGCAGTGTCGTCGGCGGCACCCGAGATCGCGCCATCGAGCGCGGCAAGAACGCTTTTCAGCGCATCCTGCGGCGTATCGAACTGGAAATCCGGTTCATCCGTGTCGTTCACCGGCTCGCTGTCGGCGTCGAGCATCTGCAGGAGATAGGATGAGAGCGTGAAGGCGGCGACATAGGCCGAAGCTTGCAGAAGCGCGTGATAGCTCTGCGCGGCCTCACCCTCGAGTGGGCTGCGGGCGTTGCGCTCCTGAAGAGTTTCAAGTTCGGTTGACCGCGCAAAGACATCGGCAACGGCCAGCGCCACGGCCACCCCGCGACGCGTGCGAAAGAGAAGCGTGTGCTGCGGAATGGACAGCATCGGATCGCCCTGCCGGATGGCGGCGATGGTTTTCGCCAGTTCCACTTCGCGCGTGCGACGCAGCGCGCCGGTGGAGACGGTCGACACGAAACGCCGCCCGGTGCCGGCAAGCTCGGTGCCGGAGCGGCCGTCATCAGACTGAAGCACCACAAAGCGCGTCACAAGGCTCTGCGCCGTCGCCCGGTGCTTCTCGATGTCCTTCTCGTCGATGGTCGTCAGGCCGGTGTCCATGGAAACTCCTGATCTTTCGGGCAGTGGGGCCGCCCCTGATGCATAACGCCAGCGGCCATCGCCCTTCTCCCCGCCTGCGGGGAGAAGGTGCCGGCAGGCGGATGAGGGGCATGCGGCGTCTCGGGCGGAAAAGCGCCCATGCCTCGCCAAACTTTCATCCCTGATGCCCGCCCCTCATCCTCACCTTCTCCCCGCAGGCGGGGAGAAGGGGGCGCAAACGCTGGCGCATAGCCTTCTGCCGGGGCGAAGTTGCTACACATCCGTGATCACCCGCCCGCCCGAAATGACGTGCACGTCGTAGCCATCGAAAATCTTCTGTGCCTCGCCCGCGGCATAGAGCGCCTGATAGGCTTCGTGCGGCACGAGCGCGTGCTGCTCATAGGCGCTCACGCCCATGCGGGCAGCGTCGAGATCATCCGTGTCGATGAAGAACTCCTCCCGCGCCGGTTGGCTGGACCACAACCCCTTGCGCGCCGGGCGCTCGGTCTTGGAATAGACCTCTTGCACCGTCCAGGTGAGAAGCCACGCATTTTCCTGCCGGCGCACCTTGCCCAGCACTTCCGAGACCGTCGAGTTGTTCTCGGTGATGCCGGCTGTATAAAACGGCCCCAGGACCACCCGGCGCAACTGCTTGGGGTGGAGATGTTCGAAATCCTTGTCGAGATTGCCGGCGATCGTGGCCGGCGAGAGGGAATAGGCAGAGTTTTTCTCGGCGAAATCATCGAAGCGGTGGGCGAGTTCCGGGTTGAGCAGACCTCCGACCGGCAGGCCAATCTCGACATCCTCGTTGAGTTTGCCATCGTCGGAAACCAGCGCCTTGACCATGGCGGGCGTAGAATCCTCGACCGCCGCCATATAGACCATGGGAAGGCTGGAATTTCCGTCGAAAGCGCCCCAATGCACCAGATAATAGGGCCGTTTCGTTTTCGGATTGACCGAAACGCGCACCGTTTCCGGCAAAATGAAGGGCGAGAACACATTGCCCGCCTTCAACTCTTCCAGATAGAGCCGCTCGGCCATGGAACGCTGCAGGTCAGCCGGAAATTCGCGATGGCGCAGGATGAAATCGACCATCTCGGCGCGCAGCTCGTCCGGCCCGGAGATGCCGGCAAGACGCTTCTCGGCCTGACGCCGGTCGTTTTCCAGTTCAAGCACGCTCTGGAAGACCGGATAGCCGCTCTCGGCGCGCTGGATGCGGAATTTTTCCATGAAACCGAGACGGTTCTGCCAGCACTCGAAAGAGCGCTCCAACCGGCCGATATAGGGTGAGACGACCTCGGCCACGAGACCGTGCGATTGGAACGGCGAGGCCGACCGATCGCCGAAATAGACGCCAAGACCCTCCAGCGCGGATGCGATGGCATCGAAGTAACGTGCTGCGGCGTCAGGAGCGGCGTTCATGCAAAAGACCTGTTCTGGGACATTCGCGCCCGCCCCTCATCCGCCTGCCGGCACCTTCTCCCCGCATGCGGGGAGAAGGAGGATGGCCGCAACGTAAACGTCCCCCTCTCCCCGCGAGCGGGGAGAGGGTAAGGGTGAGGGGCAAGGCTCGGCATTGAATGTCCGCGCACCGAATGTCATCAGCCGCGAACGTAATTGGCTGCGTCGTGTTTCTTCATCACGTCTTCGAACCGGCGGGCGAAGGCATCGTCGGCAAGCTTCTTGCGGCGCTGGATGTCGGCGGTCGTGACCATGTTTTTCTCATGCAGTTCAAGCAGGTCGCCAATGTGCCGCTGCGCGGCGGCCCCAATGCCGGCCATGGTCTCCTCGGCGGTGTTGTCGACCTTCGAGCCAAGCGTATTGATGCGGTGGGCAACGTCTTGCTGGGCTGCGGTCTTCAGCGAATCCTCGAGCGCCTTGTAGAGAACGATGCGCTGCTCGGTGTCGATGGTGAGTTTGTTGATCAGCGTCGACTGGGCAGCGATCTGGTTGTTGAGTGAATCCACGAATGTCTGGAACATGGAGGTGTAGCGTTCAAGCGTCTGACTTTCCGCAAGCAGCTCCTGCTCCTTGGCCTGCGCCTCATTGTATTCCGTGGCGAGCTTCGAGCGTTCCCCCTCGAGCTGCGCTCGGTCCTTCTGGCTCGTGGAGGCAGCGATGCGGTTTTCGATATCGAGCAGCATCGGGTTCAGTTCCTCGATGCGCCTCTGGGTGGTCTCCAGCGTCTCCATTGTGGATTTGCGTCGCTCGATAACCTTGGCCAGACTTGCCTCGGAGGTCTGGTAGCGTTCTTCGAGAACCTGCTTCTGATCCTTCAGAATACCGGTGATCGTATCCGACTTTGAAAGCAATTCCTGAAGATTGCCTGCCAGAGACATGTTGCGGACGCGCTCGGTGCGCATGCGCTGCTTTCGCTGCTTAGAGAAGATGCCGATGAAGTTTTCCCAGCCCGTGTAACTCTTCATGCTCTCGAACTCGGAACCGAAGACATTGGTGGCGTCCTCAAGACCGATGATCAGGTCGGCGATGTTCGTCTCCATCACCTTCTGTTGTGTGAGCACGTCCTGAATGCGCGCATTCTCGATGTCGAAGTCGGCCTGGCCGATCTTTTCGTCGGTGCGGGCAAGCTTGTCGAGCACGGTGCCAGACTGCTCGATCTTCGAGCGCATCTTGTCGACCACCTCACGGGTCTTCGCGATCTCCGTGTCGAAATTCTGCAAGGTGGCCATGATGATACGCTCCGCAAAGGTCAGGGTTGCGGAAATATATGTGGGTCCATTGACGATTGAAAGACGTTACCGGCCTCGGCGCACAATTCCTCAAGTGCGGTGGCAGCGCCGCTCTGCCGGCGCTCCCTGTGGCGCAGCAGGCTGAAATCGCGTGCGCCAAGATCAATGTTCGCCACTTTCAACAGACCACGCTCCACCAGCGGGCCGGCAGCGGACATTGAGATGGCTGCAGCACAGCCGCTCTCACGCACTGCGGAAAGCACCGCCTCATTGGATGGAAACTCCATGACCAGATCGAGCGTGCTTGGATCGACGCCCATCTCGGCCAGTGCGTTTTCGAAGGCGGCACGTGTGCCAGACCCCTCCTCGCGCATGATCCAAGATGCGCCCGCGAGAAAATCCTGCGCGCCGAGAGGCTTGCCCGCAGCCCAAGGGTGCGTGGGTGCGACGACCACGGCCATCACGTCGCGATCCACCCGGCGCACGGTGAGTGCCGGTTCATCCACCCTGCCCTCGACGAGCCCAACCTCTGCCACGCCTTCAAGCATCGCGTCTGCCACCATGCGGGTGTTGCCCACAGTGAGCTTTAGCGAGATCCCGGGGTAGAGCCTGTGAAACCGCATGAGCACCGGCGGCAGCCAGTAGCTGGCCACCGTCTGGCTGGCATGGACATTGAGCGTGCCGCGCCGCAGCCCGCCGAGTTCCGTAAGCATGGTTTCAGCCGAACGGACACGGGCGAGCGTCGCCTGCGCCTCGCCCAAAAACACCCTGCCGACACGGGTAAGCTCGATGCGGCGGCCCACGCGGTGGAACAGCTCCACCCCGTAATAGCTCTCCAGCGCCTTGATCGAGGCGCTGACGGCAGAGGGCGTACGCCCCACGGCACTGGCTGCCTGGGTCAGGTGCTCCCGCTCCGCAACGGCCACAAATATCAGCAATTGTTCAAAAGTCATGAAACCATTCGATTCTACCGAATGAAACATGACACACTATTCGATAGAAGTCGATAAACACCCATGCGACCAAAGACTCATTCATCGCATCAGGTCGCATTCATGTCCGCACTTCGCCACCCGCTTCAGCTTCTTCCCGGTATCTTTCTGTCTCTCGTTGTCGCTGGGGCGGCACTCTTGGCCGCATGGACGGAACAAGTGTATTTCGGCGAGGCGTGGCTCGAAGGACTGGTTCTCGCCATTTTGTTCGGCACCGCGATAAGCTCCGCTGCCCGACTAAGCCCTGCCTTCCGCCCCGGCATCGATTTCTGCGCCAAGGCCGTGCTGGAAGTGGCAATCGTTTTGCTCGGTGCTTCTATCAGCCTTGGCGCGCTCGGCGATGCAGGGTTCGGACTGGTCGGCGGCATTGTCGGCGTGGTCGTACTGTCACTGCTTGCAGGCTATGCGATCAGCCGGGCGCTCGGCCTTTCGCGTGGACTGGCAACGCTGGTCGCCTGCGGCAATTCCATCTGCGGCAATTCGGCGATTGCAGCCGCAGCACCCGTGATCCGTGCCGAAGCCTCGGAAGTGGCCGCATCCCTCTCCTTCACCGCATTCCTCAGCATTCTCGTCGTGCTTCTTCTACCGGTGATCTATGCGGCCATCGGCATGAGTGCTGTGCAGTCGGGCGTTCTGGCAGGCCTCACGGTCTATGCGGTGCCGCAGGTGCTGGCTGCCGCCGCCCCTGCCGGTCCAATCGGGATTCAGGTGGGCACACTGGTCAAGCTGGTGCGCGTGCTCATGCTCGGGCCCGTGATCTTTGTCCTGGGGCTCAGCCATGGCAGAAAGACCGGCGTCAAGCTTGGCTTCTTCGAGATGGTGCCCTGGTTCATCATCGGCTTTCTGGCCATGATGGGGCTGCGTTCGGTCGACCTCATTCCCGCTCCGGCCCTGCCCGTCATGCATGAGATCTCCGGTCTTCTCACGATCATCGCCATGGCCGCACTCGGCCTAACGGTCGACATCAAAAGCGTGATGAAAAGCGGCGGGCGCGTGATCGTCGCAGCCCTTCTGTCGCTGACCACTCTAGGTGTAGTGAGCTACGCGCTGATCCACTTTCTCGGTATCGCCTGAACGAGAGCGCTATTCCGCAGCACTTCCGGCAAAGCCCACAAGGTCTTCAGCCTTCCAGCGACCCATTTCCTCTTCCCAGTGCTTGCGGCAAAGCGAAACATAGACATCCTTGCCGATGGCCACCTGTGCGCCCTTCTTTGCCACTTTACCATCAGCCGCGAGCCGAACCACCATGGTCGCCTTACGCCCACAACGGCAGATCGTGCGCACCTCGCGCAGCTCGTCCGCCAGCGCCAGAAGCGCCTGCGATCCGGTGAAGAGATTGCCTTGAAAATCGGTTCGCAACCCGTAGCACATGACGGGAATGCCAAGCCTGTCCGCCACGCGAGCCAGCTGCCAGACCTGCTCTTCTTCGAGAAACTGCGCCTCGTCGACAAAGACGCAATGCACTGTCGAGTGATGGTGATGCTCGGCGATGCGTGCGAAAAGATCATCGCCTTCACGGAACATTTCCGCATCGCTGTCGAGGCCGATGCGCGATGAGATGTAGCCGCCGTCTTCCTTGCGGTAGTGTCCTGCGACAAACAGCATCGTGTTCATGCCGCGCTCGCGGTAATTGTAGGAGGCCTGCAGGAGCATGGTCGACTTGCCTGCATTCATCGTCGCGTAGTGGAAGTAGAGCTTTGCCATCGCGCTGCCTTTGTCGTTCGCGCTCTTAAACACCACCAACGGACATTAGAAAACGCCGGATCGGTTTTCTTCCACCAAAATACCGTCGTATACGGCGCGTTGCATGATGCGGGCAAACATCTCTTTGTGCTTGCAGTGCCTATGAATTGGTGCTTGCCTTTGAAATAATGCGCAAAGCCGGTTAAGACCCGCGCTCTGCCAACAACAACCACAGAGGAGAGCTGCCATGTTAACCGGCCGAAAATCGTCCCTGGTCCTTGCGCTCGCCGCAAGTCTCGCATCGGGCACCGCATTCGCCGCCGAACCGGAGTCCTGCCAGTCCGTAACTTTCTCGGATGTCGGCTGGACCGACATCACTGCAACCACCGCGACTGCTTCAGTGGTGCTTGAGGGGCTTGGCTACGAGCCCGAAACCCAGGTGCTTTCGGTGCCGGTGACCTATGCATCGCTCAAGAACAACGATGTGGACGTCTTCCTCGGCAACTGGATGCCGACCATGGAAGCCGACATCGCGCCTTACCGCGAAGACGGAACGGTGGAAACCGTGGTGACCAATCTGGAAGGCGCGAAATACACGCTGGCCGTTCCGCAATACACCTACGATGCGGGTCTCAAGAGCTTCGCCGACATCGCCAAGTTTGCCGACGAGCTGGACGGCAAGATCTACGGTATCGAGCCTGGAAATGACGGCAACCGCCTGATCATCGACATGATCGAGAACGATACGTTCGGCCTCAAGGATTTCGAAGTGGTGGAGAGCTCGGAAGCCGGCATGCTCTCACAGGTGCGCCGTGCCGTGGGATCGAAAGAGCACGTGGTGTTTCTTGGCTGGGAACCGCACCCGATGAACGCCAATATCGAAATGGCCTATCTTGAAGGCGGTGACGATGTTTTCGGCCCGAACTATGGCGGCGCGACGGTTCATACCAACACGCGTGCAGGTCTTTCCGAAGAATGTCCCAATCTTGGTGCGCTTCTGAAAAACATGGTCTTCTCGCTCCAGATGGAGAACGAGATCATGGGCAAGATCCTTGACGACGGTGCCGAGCCGCAAAAGGCGGCTGCAGAATGGCTCAAGGCCAATCCGGACGCGCTTGGCCCATGGCTAGAAGGCGTGACCACGTTTGGAGGCGAGCCTGGCCTCGACGCCGTGAAGGCGCATTTGGGCATGTAAACGCCTTGACGATGCGGGGTGCCCGGCAGGCACTCCGCAACGTCTCACTTTCGGCTTGCAATCCGAAAGACCGCCGCACCGGCGGCACACGCGACGCATAAGAAGAAATCCGAGAAAAGGAGATCCCTGGGCTCATGGACCCTCTTTCAGAATGGATCGCTGACTGGAAAATTCCCATCGGTCGTTGGGGCCGAGACTTCTTCGACTTTCTCACCACAAATTTTGCCTGGTTGTTCGACACGCTCGCAGACGTTCTGGCCGATGTGCTGGACGGAATGGTGGACGTTCTGCTGGCCGTTCCCGCCATCCTTCTGGTGCTTGCCATTGCAGCACTCGCCTATCTGCTGCAACGCTCCTGGAAGCTTTCTGTCGCAGTAACACTCGGCCTTCTCTTCATTATCAATCAGGGTTTATGGGAGGAAACGGTCGAGACACTGGTGCTTGTCGTGGCTGCGGCCGCCGTCTCCATGGCAATAGGCGTCCCTGTTGGCATCTGGGCAGCGCACAATCCACGCGTCTATCAGTTTCTGCGACCGGTGCTCGATCTGATGCAGACGCTGCCGACCTTTGTCTATCTCATCCCCGTTCTCATCCTGTTCGGTCTGGGCGCCGCGCCCGGTCTGATCGTGACCGTGATCTTCGCTTCACCTGCTCCGATCCGGCTCACCTATCTCGGCATCACGTCGGTTCCACAGCCCATGATCGAGGCCGGACATGCCTTCGGCGCCACAAAACGGCAACTCCTGTGGAAGGTGGAATTGCCCGCCGCGCTGCCCTCCATCATGGCGGGTCTCACCCAATGCATCATGCTGTCGCTCTCCATGGTCGTCATCGCAGCACTGATCGGTGCAGACGGGCTTGGCAAACCGGTGGTGCGCGCACTTAACTCGGTCAACATCCCACTCGGCCTCGAAGCGGGGCTCGCCATCGTCGTTCTGGCGATCATTCTCGACCGTATCGCACGCATTGAGCGGGGGAGCGACAAATGAACGTGGCGATCGATTTCAACAAGGTCGACATTCTCTTTGGTACGGAGCGGCAGAAGGCAGAGGCGCTTCCGCTGGTGGATGCGGGCAGGAACCGCGAGGAAATTCTCGCTGAAACCGGCGCGGTGCTCGGCTGTGCCAACTGCGACCTGACTGTGGAACGCGGCGAGATATCCGTATTGATGGGACTGTCGGGCTCGGGAAAGTCCACCTTGCTGCGTGCGGTGAACCGGCTGAACACCGTGGCCCGCGGCAATGTCGTCGTTCATGACGGCGACTGGCAGGCCGATGTGGTAAACTGCTCGCAAGCCGAATTGCGCAAGATCCGCCGCGAGTGCGTGGCGATGGTCTTCCAGCAATTCGCCCTCCTGCCCTGGCGCACGGTGGCGGAGAATGTTGGCTTCGGGCTGGAGCTTGCCGGTGTGCCCGCAAAGGAGCGCAAGGAACGCGTGATGGCGCAGCTCGAGCTGGTGCATCTGATCGACTGGGCCGACAAATATGCGCATGAGCTTTCGGGCGGGATGCAGCAGCGCGTGGGCCTTGCCCGCGCCTTTGCCACGGAAGCGCCGATCCTGCTCATGGACGAACCCTTCTCCGCACTCGATCCGCTCATCCGAACGAAACTGCAGGACGAGCTGCTGGAACTTCAGGACCGTCTGAAGAAGACGATCCTCTTCGTCAGCCACGATCTGGAGGAAGCGCTCAAGATCGGCAACCGCATCTCCATCATGGAAGGCGGGCGGATCGTGCAGACGGGCACGCCGGAAGACATCGTCCTGGCACCGGAAAACGATTATGTGCGGGACTTCATTTCCAATGTGAACCCGCTCTCTGTGCTGACCGCCTGGAACGTGATGCGCGATGTTCGCGACCTGGAGGCGGCGGGCGAAGGCTGGCTGTGGCTCGACCGGCGCAAGACCACGCGATTCAAGTTCGATGAAAACATGCTGGTCATCGACGCCGAGCGAAATGGCAAGCCCGCCATCTGGGTCTCCTGCGACAATATCGAGGAGTTGCCCGAGGACAGGCCCAAGGTCTTTTGGGCAACCGCCGGCACACCGCTGCGCACGGTGATGCGGGCCATGCAGCAATCCCAGACGGCGCCGGTGGCGCTCTTTGACGAGGCCTCACGGTTTGTCGGGGCGATTGGCATACGCGACGTGCTTGGCGCCATCATCCGGCGCTGAGCATCTTCACACACAGCGGCATTGCGCAGATGCCGCTTTTCGCAATGAGCCTCCCCCGCTACTGTCTTGATGACACATTGAGGGAGGCTGTCACATGAACCCAACCGGCATCGTTGCGCTCGTCACGGGTGGCGGCTCAGGACTTGGTGAAGCGACCGCGCGCGAACTCGCCGACAAAGGCGCAAAGATCGCCATCGCCGATGTCGGCATGGAGAGAGCCGAAGCGGTGGCCGCCGATATCGGCGGCATTGCGGTCAAATGCGATGTCACCAGCGAAGCCGATGGTCTGGCGGCTCTGGGGGAAGCAACGGATAAGCTCGGCGCGCCGCGCATACTGGTGAATTGCGCCGGCATTGTCACGGCCACTAAGACCGTCGGCCGGGATGGGCCCCACCCGCTCGATCTTTATCGCAAGGTGATCGAGATCAACCTCCTTGGCACGTTCAACATGATCCGTCTGTTTGCTGCCCAGGCACAGGAACTCGAACCGCTTGAGGGTGGCGAGCGCGGGGTCATCGTCAACACGGCCTCGGTTGCCGCCTTCGACGGGCAGATCGGCCAGGTCGCCTATTCCGCCTCCAAGGGCGGCGTGGTGGGCATGACACTGCCCATTGCCCGCGATCTTTCACGCTCCGGCATCCGCGTGTGCACCATTGCGCCGGGCATCTTCAAGACGCCGATGATGGCCGGCCTGCCGGAGGACGCACAGGCTTCGCTTGGCCAGCAGGTGCCCTTCCCGCCGCGCCTCGGTGAGCCTTCCGAATATGCAGCGCTAGCCTGCCATATCGTGGAGAACCAGATGCTGAACGGCGAGACGATCCGTCTTGATGGCGCGATCCGCATGGCTCCGAAATAGCCCGATGCTGGAAAATCCACCGTCCCCGCTTGCAGCCACAAGCCTGATCGGCGAAGGAGATGCTTCAACGAATTGAGGCATCGATGAGCGAAGGCAAACAAAAGGACATCATTCTCGAAACGGATGCGGATGCCATTCGTCTTGCGAAGACGCTTGTGCGCGTTGCGCGCTTTGGTGCGCTGGCGACAATTGATCCAGAGGATGGCGCACCCTTCGCCACCCGTGTTGCCACGGCAACTGATCTGGACGGCGCGTCGCTCATCTTGGTGTCTGGACTGTCCGCTCATACGAAGGGGCTGGAATCCGATCCACGCTGCTCCCTCCTGTTGGGCGAACCCGGCAAAGGCGACCCGCTGGCGCATCCACGCCTTTCCGTCAAGGCTGCCGCATTGCGACTGGAGCACGACAGCGAAGACCATGCGCGCGCCAAGCGTCGCTATCTCGCACGCCATCCCAAGGCCAAGCTGTATATCGATTTCCCGGATTTCTCTCTCTACCGGCTGGAGCCAAAGACGGCACTTCTCAATGGCGGTTTCGCCCGCGCCTACAGACTTTCACGCAAAGAGCTTCTGTTCGATAGCCCGGCACTTGCCGGCCTTGCCGAAGCGGAAGCTGGCGCCATCGCTCATATGAACAGCGACCACGCAGACGCGATCGAAAATTACGCCCGCTTTTTCTCGAAAGAACGATCGGGAAAATGGCAAATGACCGGGATCGATCCTGAAGGCATCGACCTGGCGCTTGGCGATGAAACCCGCCGCATCTTCTTTGACACTCCCTTGGACGAGGCAGCACAGATGCGGCATGTCCTCGTAGCGATGGCTGGACAAGCTCGTGCAGGACTAGCCGCGTGACACGGAACCTTATCCCCATCGACAGCGCTGAAGATCCACGCATCGCAGCCTATCGCAACATCCGGGAGCGTGATCTGGTGGGTCGTCAGGGACGGTTCGTCGCCGAAGGGCGCGTCGTGCTCAACGTTCTCTTTTCTACCAGCCGGTTCACGGCAGAAAGCGTCTTCTTGCGTGAAAATCGCGTTGCGGGGCTGTTCGATCTGATCGAACGCATTCCCGAGACTGTTCCGATTTACACGGCCAGCGCTTCAATCATGGACGAGGTTGCCGGTTTCGAGATCCATCGGGGCATTCTGGCGATCGGTCGCAAGCGGGAAACAAGCGGCGAAGCGCTGCTCGATACGCTGCCTGAGGCAGCGCTGGTGGTCGCACTCTCGGGCATATCCAATCACGACAATATGGGTTCGATCTTCCGCAACGCCGCCTCTTTCGGCGCTGCCGCCGTCTTGCTCACCGATGATTGCTGTGATCCTCTCTATCGCAAGGCTATTCGTGTTTCGGTAGGCGCAGCGCTGAAACTTCCCTTTGCGCGGTTCAGCGATACAGCCACTCTTGCGACCGCGCTGCACGACCGGGGGTATTCAATTCTCGCACTGAGCCCGCAAGGAAAGATCGACATTGCAGAGATTAAGCGCGATCCGCGCCATGCATTGCTTCTTGGCAGCGAAGGGCACGGACTTTCGGAAGAGGATATGAAGCGGCTTCCCACCGCCCGGATTGCCATGGCCCCGGATTTCGACAGTCTCAACGTGGCTGCGGCTTCTGCCATTGCACTGCACCGCCTCTGGTGCCCGGTCTAAAGCTGGGATGCCCGATCGCGCAGGGTGCGCACTCTTTCGGCAAGGCTTAGGGGGCGGTCATCGGCTCCGGTCTCCTCAGCCTGAATGGCTTGTGCGATCGGCGAACCCTCCCCTTCCAGCGAGGCGGTCAGGCCAATCACTTCGGCTGCCAGGCTATGGATCTGCTCGCGCAACGCTCCATCCGCGTGTGCATCATCGCCTGCCTTGGCACGCGGAGCCTTTCCGTTTTTCTTGTTTTCCGAAAGCTCGGCACGCAATTTCTTGTTTTCCTGAAGCAGCCTGGAAATACGTGTCTTGAGTTTTTCCTGATCACCTTCAGAAGATTGTTGCATGGCCGTCGTCTTTGAACCTCCATCGGCCAAAAGCGTGCGAAGTTGCAGGGATCTGTCTGCAAGTTCGCGTGACAGGCGCTTGCATTCCGCCTCCGCTTCCTTCAACCGGCGAGCCCCCTCTTCAGACAAGCTGGCCTCGCTCGCCCCATTCTTCTCCTTGCGGAGACGCGCAATTTCAGTTTCCCTGCGTTCCAGCTTTTCTTCGTGCTCGTAGAGCGCTCTCATCTGCACCTCCAGCTTTTTCTGAAGGTCTGCGTTACGCTTCTCGGCCATTTTCAAGCCGGCTTCAGCCTCTTTGCGTGCGGTTTCGGCTTCGCGTGCTGCACGAATTGCATCCTTACGATCACGACGAAGTTCGGCCAGGTCATCCTCCACCTTGCGCAACTCCGTCTCGCGAGCGACCATTTCGATCTGCCGGCTGCTTGCCAGCAAGCGCTCTTCCTCATAGCGGTCATTGAGTTCCGTCAGCGCGTTACCACGTACTTCAAGCTCCGAGAGCGCTTCTTCCAGCCTGGTTTCCAGCGTGGAAATGACTTCAGCGTTCTCCGCCAGAGCCGTGCGCTGCTTTTCGGTTTCGCCGCGCAATTCGGCAATCACCTTGTCCTGTGCGTCGCGATCCTCGGCAAGCTGCCTGGCCTCATCGCTCAACCGGGCGATTTGGACCAGTTGCGAAGACGTCTTCGCGTTCAGGGACTCGATGTTCATTTCGAGCCGGCGGGCCGCCATGGCGTGGCTGGCGCGCAACTGATCCTTCTCCGCCTCGAGTTCATTGGCAGAAAGCGGCAGGCTGGCTTCTATACGCTTTGTCGTGAGCCGCACCGCCCTGCGCCACACAAGCGGCGCCATCGCAAGAGCGAGGAATCCGGCGGCAAAGAAGCCCAGAAGAATAAGCAGTATCGTCGTGATCACCGCATGAAACCCATTTCGTCAAGGAAACCCTGCATGTGCAGTTGTCACCTCATTGGGTCACGCAAAACGGCACGCGCGTCAAGCTGATACGTGCAGGAAGAAGGTTGAGACCATCGGAGGAAAGCCGCAATAAGCCTGTCCCCCCTGTCCGGTCTACGTCAGAACGGATTCCAGGTCGGTTTGGGTGTCATCTTCAGATACCCCAGATTGACGCCAAGGCGAGCGCCGACACCAGTCCGGATCGGAACCAGAATCATGTTGTCGTTGGTCAACGCGTTGAAACCTAGACCAGCCACCAGATAGGCAGAGCCCGCAACGCCGCCGAAACGCCGGTACAGATCATTCACCGAATTGAGGTTATAGACGAGGATCATCACGCGGGACCCCTGACCGCCATAGTCCCAGCCGATAGATGGTCCCTGCCAGAAAACCTTATGGTCGCCAGCGTTCTTGGTATAAAGCAGGCCCTCGCCATAGGTCAGACCGCCGATAAACGCGCCGGAGCCTTCCTCGCCAAGAACATAGCCGTTCGGCAAGCCGTAATTGGAGAAGATCTTCTCCACCACGGCTGCCAGACCGCCCGTGGTGGCGCCGAAAAACCCGTGTCCGGCGTCAACGATCTCCTGAGCCGTGTAGCCATTGTTGGCCCGTGCCGAATTGGTGGTCACGGAGATGGCGCCCAGGCCGACAGCGAAAACCACCAGAAAGACCTGGATAAACCGCGTCCAATCAAAAAGCCGTGCAGGCATTGTTCATTCTCCATCCATGAGTGGCTGTCATAGACCCAGACCGCCCACCGTTACCCCGCCGAGAGCCACGATTGCTTCAAAATAGGCCGTGAATCTTTTCCAACTGTTAACCTCAACCTGAAACATGGCCGGCGCATGGCCCAACGCCACGGATAAGCGTCCGCCGCCAGCGCCATTTCCGGCCAAACTGTTGCCGGTTTTCGCGCGCCTGTGTAACCAGAAGCAGCGTGTTCCATGAACTGATTCGGTTGGTGACTGGAACCTGTTCGAAGTCGGAACCACAAGAGCAAAGACCGTCCGGCACGCGCCATCCACAGGCGGCGATGGCTCGATCGGCAACAACGTCTGGAGGACAGATGCCCATGTCCGAACTTTTCTCACTGAGCGCAACCGATCTCGCCGCTCTTCTGTGCAGTCGCGTATGCCACGACATCATTTCGCCGGTGGGTGCAATCAACAACGGCCTCGAACTGTTAGACGAGGGCGGCGCTGACGAAGATGCCATGGCCCTGATCCGCGCCAGCGCGGTGAACGCCTCGGCACGCCTCCAGTTTGCCCGCATTGCCTTTGGCGCCGCCGGCTCGGCAGGCATGCAGATCGATACAGGCGATGCACAGGCAGTCGCCACGGCCTTCATAGCGAACGAAAAGCCCGACCTCGAATGGCACGGCGCGCGTGCGCTTCTGCCCAAGAACCAGGTAAAGCTTTTGCTGAACCTGCTGCTCGTCGCCAATTCCGCTATTCCGCGTGGTGGCAAGCTGCGCGTTTATCTAGAAAATCTGGAAAGCGCCCCCTCCTTCAAGATCAAGGCTGAGGGGCCAATGCTGCGCGTTCCACCGAAATTTCTTGAGCTTCACTCTGGAAGCAAACCGGAAGAGCCGATCGATGCCCACAGCGTCCAGTTTTACTACACGCTGCTGCTGGCCCGCGATACAGGCATGACCGTCAATATTCGCGCCACGGCCGACGAGATTATCCTGGCTGCCGGGAAATAGTCCGTTAACCATAAGTCTTTGCGGCAGCTTTACCAGCCCTGCTCCATAATCCTTCCTGCTTGCCTGACAGCGGCAACTGCATTGCACGAAAGGATGTGGAAAATGGCTCGCTGCCTGATCGTCGACGATTCCAGCGTCATCCGGAAGGTCGCCAAACGGATACTTGCCAGCGCGGAAATGATGGTCACCGAGGCCGCCAGTGGGCAAGAGGCCCTCGATCTGTCCGCCCATGACATGGCCGACATCATCATTATCGATAGCTCGCTGCCGGATATGGATTCAAGCGATGTTGTTCGCCGGTTGATGGCTTTGCCCGCGGAGTTCAAGCCTTATATTCTCTTGTGTCTGGCTGAACTCGACCTCGGCGCGATCATGCGCGCGAAGCGGGCTGGTGCCCAGGGCTATATGTTGAAGCCCTTTACCCGCGCGCAATTGCTCGAACAATTCCGAGAATTTCAAACGGCCGCTTAGCGCCTTGCCGCAGCAATAACAAACTCAGGCAAAGCAAAAACCCGGCCTCGCGGCCGGGTTTGCGCGTTTTGAAGGGGATTTGAAAAGAGGTCAGGCGCTTTCGCGAATTTCCTCGGGCTCGCGCAGCACGTAACCGCGACCCCACACCGTCTCGATGAAATTCTGACCGCCGGACGCCGCATCAAGCTTCTTGCGAAGCTTACAGATGAAGACGTCGATGATCTTCAACTCCGGTTCATCCATCCCACCATAGAGATGGTTCAGGAACATTTCCTTGGTGAGCGTCGTTCCCTTGCGGAGCGAGAGCAGCTCCAGCATCTGGTATTCCTTGCCAGTCAGGTGGACGCGCTGCCCAGCGACCTCGACCGTCTTGGCGTCCAGGTTCACGATCAGATCACCGGTGGTGATAACCGACTGTGCATGCCCCTTGGAGCGGCGCACGATCGCGTGAATACGCGCCACGAGCTCGTCCTTGTGGAACGGCTTCGTCATATAGTCGTCAGCGCCGAACCCGAGGCCCCGCACCTTGTCCTCGATGCCAGCCATGCCGGAGAGGATGAGGATCGGCGTCTTCACTTTCGAAAGGCGCAGTGTCCGCAGGACCTCGTAACCCGACATATCCGGCAGGTTGAGATCAAGCAGAATGATATCGTAATCGTAGAGCTTCCCCAGATCGACACCCTCTTCTCCGAGGTCCGTCGTATAAACATTGAAGCTCTCGGACTTAAGCATCAGTTCGATGCTTTGTGCCGTGGCACTGTCGTCTTCAATCAGCAAAACGCGCATCTTTATCCCCTTCTCGCCGCCGACCCGGCCTGGCAGGCACCCGGCACCGAAGCAATGATTGCCTGAATCGGAGCCTGCCAGTTAATGGTTAACAAAATCTAATTCGGTCTGGCAAGCGCCAGATTCCCTTTTCAGCTTTTGAAGACACTGCATTGATTCCAATGGTGAAATATCCGCCTATGAATAGATCGAATCACATTAGCAGTTCACGCTAACCGACTCTCTCCGCAATCAAATTACGGCTTTCTCACGCACAATCTTTACCGCGCCTTAAGCCATCGTCCTTATGATTAACAATGCCCGTAAACGAATGGTTACCGAAGGGGCTAAATCTTAGGAATTTGTTTCCTAAGTGCGCTTACCCTGCGAGGACTGACCCGGCGTAAACGGGACTGACAGCCGCCGAGGGGCGCTGGTGTGTGCGTATTGTGGGAGTATCGAGTATGAAGCCGCGTGAAAACCTCGTTCGACTGAAGCAGTTTCAGGTTAATGAGAAGCGCCGCCGCATGGCACAGCTGGATTCGATGATTGCCGAGTTCGACCGCATGGCTGCGGAACTGGATGCGCAGATCATTTCAGAGGAAACGAAGGCCGGTATCACCGATCTCAATCACTTCGCCTACCCGACATTCGCCAAGGCAGCGCGTCTGCGCCGCGACAACCTGCGCACCTCGCAGGCGGAACTCGTCGAACAGCGCAAATCCGCCGAGGCGGAACTTTCCGAAGCTGAAGCCGAGCTCGCCAAGGCCGAAGCGCTTGAAAACCGCGACGGGCGCGGCCGTCAGGAGACTGCAGCCTCCCGCGCGATGACTGGCTGATCCCGCTCCCACGAACACATCTTGTCGCTGAACCGGTTCTAACGGTAGGGATATCCCTGCCGTTTTTGCGTTGTTCATGAAAAAGAGCCGGATTCACAGGCGTTTCTGAAACAACCCAGACGGTCCGGAGACCTCTCAGGATCGATCAGCGCACCGCGCCCGCAAAAAAGGGCCGGCGCAAAACGCCGGCCCTTTCGGGTTTGAACAGCGACCGACGCGGTTTCCATTTATCGTGGAAATGCGCCGAAAGCTGATCAATGTCGATATTGCTGGATGCGTGTTGTCCGCAGCCCCGCCAGGCCATGATCATCGATAGACGCCTGCCATGAGAGGAATTCCTCCACCGTCAGACGATAACGCTGACAGGCTTCCTCAAGACTCAAAAGCCCACCGCGCACTGCGGCCACCACTTCCGCCTTGCGACGGATTACCCACCTGCGCGTATTGCTCGGCGGCAGATCCGCAATTGTCAGCGGGCTGCCATCCGGGCCGATGACATATTTTACGCGCGGTCGAACCATTTCGGTCATAGTACTCTCTACCTGAACTCAAGACCCGATACACAAGCTACTGCGCCGGCTTTAAAATTTGCCTAAACACATGGTAAGCATACGGTAACGGACATGAATCCCGCGTTAGGAATTTGTCGCCTATTTGTTTCAAATTGCGCCGGCCCGCGCGGAAAACCTCCGGGAAACCGGGGCTTGGCACCGCATGGCTCTGGTTAACCTTCGGGCTGGCAGCACACGGATCCTTGACCTATATTCGCCGCATTGGCATGTAATCGGCCACGATCAAAGACAAAGAAGATCAAACAAATGAACAGCCTCGACCTGCCCGGACGCCCGCAGGACTGCCGAATCGTGGTGGCCATGTCAGGCGGCGTGGACTCCTCCGTCGTTGCCGGCATCCTCGCCAAACAGGGCTATGACGTCGTCGGCGTCACGCTACAGCTCTATGATCATGGCGAGTCCGCCCATCGTCCGGGCTCCTGTTGCGCCGGTCAGGACATCGATGATGCACGCCGTGTCGCAGAGACGCTGGGCATCCCCCACTATGTGTTGAATTACGAGCAGCGCTTTCGCGAGGCCGTGATCGACCCCTTCGCTCAAAGCTATGTCGCCGGCGAAACGCCGATCCCCTGCGTTTCGTGCAATCAGACCGTGAAATTCGCCGATCTTCTGGAGACGGCACGCGACCTCGGCGCCGATGCGCTCGCCACCGGCCACTATATCCGCAGCCGCGCCAATGGCGCCCACCGTGCACTGACGCGGCCGGTGGATGCAGATCGCGACCAGAGCTATTTCCTTTTCGCGACCACGCAAGAGCAAATCGACTATCTGCGTTTTCCGTTGGGCGGGCTCTCCAAACCAGAGGTGCGCGCCATTGCCGAAGACATGGGGTTGAGCGTCGCCACCAAGCAGGACAGCCAGGACATCTGCTTCGTCCCGCGGGGCAAATATTCGGACATCATCAGCAAGCTGAAGCCCGAGGCCGCGACGCCGGGTGAAATCGTGCACCTGGACGGACGCAAACTCGGCCGCCACGACGGCGTGATGCATTACACGATCGGCCAGAGGCGCGGTATCGGCGTCGCCACGGGTGAACCGCTCTACGTGGTGCATCTGGATGCTGATAATGCGCGCGTCATTGTCGGCCCGCGAGAGGCGCTGGAAACGCACAAGGTGTTCTTGCGCCAGGTGAACTGGCTGGGCGATGGGCCGCTTGACGAGTTGCCCGCAGATGGGATGGAGGTCTTTGCCAAGGTGCGTTCGACCCGCCCACCGCGCCCTGCCGTGCTGCATCACGCAGACGGCAAAACCTGGGTTGAACTGACCGAGGGCGAGGCAGGCGTCGCTCCCGGGCAGGCTTGCGTGCTTTACTCCGATGAAGGCAATGAGGCCCGCGTCTTTGGCGGTGGCTTCATCGAGCGTTCGGAAAGAGGGCGGGAAGCCGAAGCACAGCTCACACGCCTGGCAGCAGCCGCCCACAGCGCATAAGGTTCTCTTCGCCTGCGTTCGCGGTTGGTGGCCTGCAAGGAGCGGGCAATCTTGCTACAATGGGCAGTGGCTGGAAAAATTACACTGGCTGACGAGACGCGTCAGCCATGCGTTACAGAACCGGCCGTCAGGATACGCAGAACCTCGATGGCCTCTTCGCCCGTCGTGCGCGGCTCGCTCCTTGTTTCGATGCAGTCGAGAAAATGCTGCAGCTCACGCGTCAGCGGCATCCCTTCTTCCACATCCACATAGGTTGGCTCGTTGGTGGTGAACGCCCAGTGGCCGCTATCCTGCCAGACCGCATGGCGATAGACGGCGAGCTTCCGCCCCCAAGGCTCCACATCATCGAACACCGCCATCGCCTTGTCGCCGACAACCGTCAGACGGCGTTCACGATAGGGGTTAAGCCGCGAGGTGAAGAGGTGGCTGCGCAGGCCACCGGGGAATCGCATGTGGAGATGCGCGAAATCGCTCAGATGATCGAGCAGCGCCGCCCCCTCGCCCCGCACCTCTTCGGGTGCCGCTCCCGTCAGCGCCAGGATCATCGAGAGATCGTGCGGTGCAAGATCCCACAGAGCGTCATTCTCGGTATGAAATTTGCCAAGCCCCAGACGATGGGAATGAATATAGCGGATCTCGCCGAGATCGCCCTGGTCGATCAGCGATTTCAGTTTTTCGAAAGCCGGATGGAAGCGCAGCACATGGCCGACCATGATGATGCGCCCCGTTTCACGCGCCACGGAAACCGAGCGCTCGGCATCCTCGACAGTCAGCGCTATGGGTTTCTCAACCAGGACATCCTTGCCCGAACGCATGGCCCGAATGGCATATTCGGCATGAAACTGTGGCGGCAAGGCAAGCACGATCGCGTCGATATCGGCATGCTCGAAGAGCGCGTCGGGTGAGATCGCCACGCATTCATGTTCGCTGGCAAAGCCTTCAGCCCGCGCCTCATTGGCGTCAGACACGGCAGCCAGCACTCCCAGAGACTTAAGCGTGCGAATGTGGTTCGAGCCCCAATAGCCACATCCGAGTACGGCAATACGCGGTTTCATAAAATCCTTCGCCCAAGATTTTGGCGCAGAAAACACATACAGACGCGGCCCTCGCGACTCAACCCTGCCCGTGAAATCCGGCCCATTTCTTCAGGGAAATCGTTAGCCTGGACAAATTCCCCCAAGAAACGGTGAAGCCCGCTTGACACGACAGACACCGCCCCCTTATATCCGCGCGTCTTCATGAGGCACCGAACCGGTTTCGAAACGGGTTCCCAAGCCTCCAGGCGGCGGAGTAGCTCAGTCGGTTAGAGCAGAGGAATCATAATCCTTGTGTCGGGGGTTCGAATCCCTCCTCCGCTACCACTGGAAGCATTTTACCAACATCGGGCCGTTACAAAGAGCGGGAATTCCAGCCGATGTAATACATCTCGAACAATTGTACGCGGAGATGTCATGGCCTCTGCTTCCTATATCACCCGCCATGAAGACCGTTATTACCTTCAGGTTCGACTGGGCCGTACATCTGCTCGCCGGGCAGTTCGATAGAGTCTCGTTAAGGCCCAGCAATGCCTCGCTCTTCCCAAAAAAAGTCCGGCAGCTGAAGGCCTACCTTCAGCAGCTTCGGCTAATCACTCCGGAGGAGCTGCGGGCGCGGCAGAATTCTTAAGCGCTTCAGAAGAAGCTGAACCGCCGGGCACTGGCTCAGCCGCTCCGGGTTCGCCGGAGGCTCCAACTCCTGAGTAGTATGGAGCATCATGAGCAGAGCGCCCTCCCGTTGACAGATCATAATCGGGTGTACACCGGAACTGCTCGCCAGCTGCGGGAAAATCTCTCCCTCCATCAAGGTTTGAAACGTTACCTTGGAGTTGAGCTGGGAAGCGTGCTTCTTGCTTTATGACATTTCCGACCTTCTCAGGGTCGAAGGCAGGCGGCTGCAATTCAAAACTTGCGACAGCGCATCTTTTTTGCGGACGCTCATCTCCATTTCCAAGAAACCGGCCCCCTGCCAGGCAAATTCAGTTTGCTTCCGAAAAAATATGTTTGGTTTCGAGGAAGTCATTGAGAGCCTCAACGCCATGCATGCGACCAAGCCCGCTCTGTTTGAAGCCTCCCGTCTCCGCTTCGGCAAACAGCCGATTGTGCGAATTGATCCAGACGGTTCCGAATTTCAACGCGCGGGCAACCCGTTGCGCCCTTGCAAGGTCCGCCGTCCACAGGCTCGCAGCAAGGCCCAGGCGCGTGGCGTTTGCTTTGGCGATTGCTTCAGCTTCACCCTCGAACCGCTCGATGACAAGCAGCGGACCAAACAGTTCCTCCTGTACAAACTTGCTCGATAGATCGTTTATGGCGACGAGCGACGGCGCGATGAACGCGCCCTTTCCTTCGCGGACTTCCCCCCTGACGATGACATCTCCTTCGGCGGCGGCTTCGTCGAGCAACGCAGCAATCCGATCACGGGAGCGGATATCAATCATCGGCCCCATATCGCTGGCCGGGTCTGTTCCCGGGCCGAGCCGCATCTTCGAAAGGCGCTGGGCGATGGCGCTGGCCACCTGATCGTAGACCGGCGCCTCAACAAGCACACGGCTCACTGCGGTGCACATCTGACCGGCCATGACCGTGGCACAGCGAACGATGGTCGCAACCGAATTCTCGATGTTGGCGTCGGCGAACACCACGGCAGGTGTCTTGCCGCCCAGCTCGAGCGCAAGACGCTTGAGCGTATCGGCGGCCGCTCGCATGATCGCCTTGCCCGTGCTCACCGATCCGGTAAACGATATGATGTCGATGTCGCCATGCTCGGCCATGGCGCGGCCAACGGCATCGCCGGACTCGTTGACCGAGTTCAACACGCCCGCTGGCACCCCCTCGACCGCCAGAGTTTCCATGAGCACAGCATTGGTAAGCGATGTCTGCGGTGCGGGCTTGACCACGGTGGTGCACCCAGCGGCCAGGGCCGGCGCAAGACTGCGTATCAGCAGCGTAATCGGCGCGTTCCACGGCACGATCACTCCGGCGACTCCGCCCGGCTCACGGGCATAGATTGACTGCTGGCCCTCATCGATTTCCTGAACGCGCCCGAAGATGAGGCGTGACAGCCCCGCGTAGTAGCGCAACTCCGAAACGGCGGCATTGAGTTCATGATCGATCTCACGCCCGAGTTTGCCGGACTCGGCAATTGCGATGGATTTGATCAAGCCCCTGCGCGCTTCGACCGCATCGGCCATGGCCAGAAGCACATCCGAGCGCAGACGCGGCCTCGCCGCCCATCCGCCCTTCTCGAAAGCCGTACGAGCGGCCGCCACCGCTTGGTTCACGAGCGCTGGCGAACCGGAACGGTAACGGCTCGCTTCGGTACCATCCGCAGGGTTGGTTGTCGCAAGAATTCCTTCGGCGGCGTCCTCGATCCAGACGCCCCCAATATAATGATTAGCTATACGAATGGAATCCATACCCACCTCCCTTGATCACGAAATTCCCTTCTATCCGCAACCGATCCAGCCGTAAAGCAGGCAATTCCTGCGTTGACAAACATGAGGATCGCTTATTTAATTAGTAAGACAAACTAATAAAGAAAAAGGAATGTCTGGGGTGGAAAGTAAGCCGGTAATTATCGTAGGTGCGGGCCCCACGGGACTGGCTCTTGCAGCCCGCTTGGGTATGGACGATGTGCCTTGCATTTTGCTGGAGGCTGAACCCGATTTGACGGTGGATCTGCGGGCAGGCTCCTTTCACCCCCCAACGATCGAAATGCTGACGGAGCTTGGGATTGGCGAAACCATGCATCGCGAAGCGATCAAGGTACCGGTGTGGCAGGTGCGGGACCGCATCGCGGGCGTGGTGGCTGAATTCGACCTGTCTCTTCTGTCGAACGACACGCCCTATCCCTATCGCCTGCATCTCGAACAGCACAGGCTTACGCCGATCCTGCTGGACAGGATCCGCAAGGATTTGTCCAGCGTCGAAATCCGCTTCGATGAAGTCGTAACCGAGGTCGCTCAGGACGACGGCGGCGTAACCGTAAAGACCGCGAATGGCGAAACGCTGCGCGGTGCTTTTCTTGTCGGGTGCGATGGTGCGCGCAGTGTCGTGCGCGCGGCCATGAAAGTCGATTTCGCAGGTTTTACCTGGCCCGAGCGCTTCCTTGTCGCCAGCACGACGTTCGATCTCGGCGAGTGGGGCTTTGCCGGGGCGGGCTATATCGCTGATCCTGACAACTGGGCGGCCGTGTTCATCGTTCCCGATGATGGCCCTCCCGGACTTTGGCGCATTGCCTACGGCACCGATCCCGCGATACCGGATGAACAGGTCATGGCACCGGCCTCCATACAGGAGCGGCTTGGAACCATCATGGAACATGCCGGCCATGACGCAGAACCGTTCCCGCTGAAATATGCCTCGACGTATCGCGTACATCAGCGGGTCGCCACGCGATTTACCGAGGGCCGGATCCTGTTGGCGGGAGATGCGGCGCATCTGAACAATCCGCTGGGAGGGTTCGGGTTGAATGGCAGCGTGCACGATGCCGTCAATCTCGGCGGCAAGCTCGTCGAGATCTACCTCGACGGTGCCCCTCATGAGGACCTTTTCGACCTTTATGACCGGCAGCGTCGCCCGGTTAACATCAGGGCCGTCCAGTCCATGAGCATTCGCAACAAAAAGCTGCTCGAGGAGCGGGATCCGGACGTGCGCGCTGCCGAACAGCGAAGGCTGAGGGAGATCGCGGCGAATCCGGAAACCGCACGCGCCTATCTTCTGAACAGTTCAATGATCAATTCGGTACGCGAGGCCGCTGCGGTCAAGTCCGGCGCTGCGCCCATGGACGTGCCCCTGAGTATGACCAAGCCCGCGGCAAAATAGCAGGATTTCACATTGCGAGAGGAGGAGAACACCGATGGCACAGGCTTCCGTTTTCAAGACGTCGGATAACACCCGGCAGGTCTATTACGACAAGATTGCGGGACAGAGCCTGTCCCCGCTCTGGGAAATCCTCAAGAGCCTGTTGCCTGAAGAGCCGATCACGACGACGAAGGCCCACGCCTGGCGCTGGGAGGATGTCAGGCCATTTCTTCTTGAATCGGGCGATCTCGTTACGGCTGAAGAAGCCGAGCGTCGCGTGCTCGTCCTCCAGAATCCGGCCTATCCCGGTCAGCCGCGCGTCACGCCCACCATCTATGCTGGAATCCAGCTCGTGCTGCCCGGAGAAGTTGCACCAGCGCATCGCCATACGCCATCGGCCTTTCGCCTCATTCTCGAAGGCGACGGCGGGTATACGATGATCGGCGGCGAGCGTGCCAGGATGCATGTGGGAGACTTTATCATTACCCCGGTATGGGCCTATCACGATCATGGCAATGATGGCGCGGACCCGGTCATGTGGCTTGACGGTCTCGATCTGCCGATGGCCCGCACCTTCGAGATCATCAGGGGCGAGGAGCACGAGGTAGACCGGCAGGCGTCGGCGCGGCCAGAGGGCGATTCGCTGTCGCGTTTCGGATCTGGCCTGCTTCCCCTCGAGGGCGAAAACCCTCATGGTCTGACGTCTCCGGTAATCCGATATCCGTTCGAGAGAACCCGCGAAGCGCTGCTCGGCAGCGCCGCAGGGCGCGCGCCTGATGCACATACCGCCATTTCCATGCGCTTTTCCAATCCCTTGACGGGAGACTGGGCGATGCCAACCATCGGCACCTGGATGATGTATCTCCCCGCGGGATTTGAAACAGCCCCCATGCGCTCCACCGATGCCATCGTCGCCAGCGTGATCGAAGGAGAAGTCCAGATCATGTCCGGCGAGGAGACTTTCGACGCCGGGCCGCGGGACGTCACCGTTATGAAGAACGGAAGCTGGCGGCGCATCAAGGCCATCAAGGACACATTCCTTTTCTGCTTCTCGGATCGATCCGCGCAGCAAAAGCTCGGCTTTTTCCTGGAAGAGCGGGGTTAGGCTCCATGCGTCTGTGCCGCTTCAACGAGACGAGACTTGGCGTGATGACAGACGTCGGCGATATCGCCGATGTCAGCGCAGCCGTGGACGTCCTGCCTGAGCTCAAATGGCCCTTGCCGCATGGCGATCTGCTCGTGGCCAACCTCGACATCGTATGTGCCCGTATCGGGCAACTCCTGCCGGACGCGCCACGCCTTGCGCGCAACAGCGTAAGGCTCGACAGCCCAGTCGCCAATCCGGGAAAAATCATCGCCGCGCCCGTCAACTATCACAAGCATCTGGACGAGGCCCGCAAGGACACCGGAATCAACTTCGGCACCGAGATCAAGACCATCGATGATCTGGGGCTGTTTCTGAAGGCGCCAAGCTCGTTGATCGGCTGCGACCAGACTGTATTGCTGCCGCCGCTAGACCGGCGTATGGATCACGAGATCGAACTGGCGGTCATCATCGGCAAACCCGGTTTCGAGATCACCCGCGAAGCTGCGCTCGACCATGTTGCGGGCTACGCGATCGCCCTAGACATGACCATACGCGGTCCCGAGGACCGCAGTTGGCGCAAATCCTTCGATACCTTCAGCGTACTGGGACCGAGCCTCGTCACTCCCGATGAGGTTCCCGATCCCGACAATCTCGATTTCACATTGCGTGTGAATGGCGAGGTCCGCCAGCGTTCCTCGACAAAAGCCCTGATCTTCGACGTCCGCAAGCTGATCGAGCGCGCGTCCTTTGCCTACCGCCTCCATCCCGGCGACGTCATCATGACAGGCACACCCGAGGGGGTGGCTCCGGTCGGCGATGGCGACGTCATGGAATGCCGCATTGAAAGCGTAGGAGAAATGAGCGTTCGGGTCGGGAAAAGACACCACGCGGCTGCAGTGCAGGCAGGAGGCAGCGCATGACCCATATCGCCAATGCCAGCGTCAGCCTCATACCTTTCAAGCTCAAGACCCCGGTAGGGGGATCAGGCGTAGGCGGCGTGGACGTCATCATCGTCGAATTAACCGATATGGATGGTGCCACAGGACTTGGGTTTTCCTACGTGCTCGGTGGCGGCGGCGCGGTCACTGCGCTGGCCGCTCGGCAACAGGTCGAGCGTTTCGCCTCGGGAGCCATTCCGCCGCCCCAGGCTCTGTGGCGCAATGTCGCCGCAACCTTCAACCGCACCGGGCTCGGGCCCAATCTGGTTGCGCTGGCGGCACTGGACATGGCCGCATGGGATCTCGAAAGCCGGAGCCGCGGCGTGCCGCTTGGGGTGGCCATGGGAGGTGCCGCAAGGCCGGTTCCGGTCTATGGAAGCGGTGGTTTCAACGCCGCACAGACACCCGACCAGGCCTGCGAGACCGCGCTGAGACAGCTGGATCTCGGACTTCGTGCCTTCAAGCCACGCGCCCGGGGCGCCCGTATCGACGCACTCCTTCTGGCTGCCGTTCGCAAGGCTCTGCCGGACGACATTCATCTGATGACAGACGCCAATGAGAAATGTGATCTGGCCGGCGCGATGTGGTTGATGTCCGCCGCCAGAGACAACGGCCTGCTGTTCGTCGAGGAACCGCTGCCATCCACGGCGCTGGAAGGCTATCGCGCCCTCGCCGCTCGGTCGGATTGCGCAATAGCAACTGGCGAACATCTTCAGGGCCGCGGTGCAGCATTGCCCTATTTAAGCGAAAGGCTGGCGACGGTGTTCCAACCGGATCTCGCGATGATGGGCGGGCTGACGCCGATCCTCGAGATTTCGCAGATCGCCGCTGCATTCGACATCGGTATCGCACCGCATTTTCTGCCGGGCCTGTTCGCGCATGTCGCTTCTGCGGCTGCCAATGTCACCTGGCTTGAGGATTTTCCGCTTCTCGAACCTATGTTCGAGGGGTGGCCACAATGGGACGCTGACGGCCGCATGAGCGCCGGAGGGGAGCCTGGACATGGACTGACGCTCAAGGAGGAGTATCGCCGGTCTGCACAGTCCGTTTAGAACGTCCGAAACGCCTGATAAGAGAAGGCGGAGGGGACAAAAAAGGGAGAGAGAACATGACCAAGCTTACATTGAGCACAAGCGCGCTGTGCGCCGCCTTGCTGGCGTTCACGGCAATGCCGGCCGAGGCCCAGGACGAACTCGGACTGGCGCATTTCATGCCGCCTGCCCATACACTGCATACGGAAGTCTTCGTCCCGCTGCAGGACAAGATCGCCAAGGCGACCGACGGCAAGATTGCGCTGCGGATCTATCCCGCCGGAGAGTTGGGCGCAGGGCCGAACCAGCAATATGACCGTGCCCTGCGCGGTGTTGCCGACATGGTTTTCGGCCTGCCGGGATACACTTCCAGCACGTTTCCGCGGACCCTGCTGCTGGAATTGCCCGGCGCTCTGCCCGACGCACAAGAAGCCGTCGACATGATCTGGGACAATATCGACCAATTCGCTCCGGACTTCGAACGGGTGGAACTGCTCGGCCTGTGGACGGCAACACCGACACTCATCGCCACCCGCGGCAAGCCCGTTCGCTCGCTGAAGGATCTTGAAGGGATGACCATCCGCGCCCCGTCCGTGTTGGGAGCGGAGTTTCTGGCCGAATGGGGCGCCAATCCCGTCAACATACCCGCCTCCGATCTCTACACCTCACTGGAAACCGGCGTGATCGACGGTGTGATGACCGGACCGGATGGCATTCGTTCCTTCCGGCTTTATGAGGTGCTTGACTATATCACCCGGGACTTCCCCGGCGGTGTCTCCACCTTTTATGTGATCGCCAACAAGGACCAGTGGGCCGCGCTGCCCGAGGAACAACGCGCCGAACTCGAGGCGTTGTTCGGTCGCACCATCAGCGCCGACGGCCAGGCCGCCTATCGCTGGGCGGCCGATGAGGCCTATAAATTATTCGACACAGTGGACGGGCTCGAAGTCATCACGCTCGATGAGGGAGAAGCCGGGCGCATCATCGAGGCCATTGAGCCTCAGATTGCCGCTTACAAGAGCCAACTGAAAAAAAGCGGCATCGATGCCGAGGCCATTCTTTCGGCTCTTGAAGAGTAGAGGCTATGGCCGGTTCACGCTCTGAGCCCAACACACACCTTCCCGACGCTTTAGCGCGAACAGGAGAGACGCTGGCGATAATCGCCGGCGTCCTCCTGGCTATCCTTATCGTGCTGATGACTGTCAATGTCGTGCTTCGCTACGGCTTCGACAGCGGCATCCACGGGATCCTCGAGATCATGCAGATCGGCATGGTTCTGGTGATCTTCCTCGGTCTGCCGCATTGCACGGCGGTGGGCGCCCATATCGCTGTCGAGATGCTCACCCACATTCTGCCAGCCATATTCTGGCGGATCATCAATCCAATCGTGGACATCGGCTGCGCGGTCATTTTTGCCATGATGGGCTGGTTGTCAGCGTTGCGGGCGCTGGACGCCCACGAATATGGCGACACCACGAATTTTCTGCGCATCCCGCTCGCATTGCCCTGGAGCGTCATCGCTTTGGGCTCGGGCGCAACGGCCCTGATCTTTGCGGGTAAGTTATTCTGGGCCCAGACCACCAGTCCAGAGCGAGCTCCGGAGGACAATCCATGACCATCGGTCTGATCGCGCTGGCTGCGCTGGCCGTTCTCTTGTTGGTGCGGGTACCGGTGGGAATAGCGATGATCATCGTCGGGTTTTTCGGCACGCTAGTGTTCACGAACCCCACCGCGGCATTCGCAACGATGACCGGAGAAACCATTGAACTCGCGATGAAGCTTGAAATCATGGTGATCCCCTTTTTTCTGCTCATGGGAAACCTTGCTGGCGTATGCGGGCTATCAAGGGATCTTTTTGATGTCGCCAACGCCCTTCTCGGACGGATGCGTGGGGGCCTCGCCTCGGCGACCGTCATCGGATGCGGCGGGTTTGCTGCCCTCTCGGGTTCGTCGGTCGCCGCAGCGGTGACGATGGGCAAGGTTGCCATTCCGCAGATGAACCGCTTTGGCTATGACGACCGGCTCGCCACCGGTGTGGTCGCGGCAGGTGGGACGCTGGGAATCCTGATACCGCCCTCTGCCGGGTTCGCGGTTTACGGCATCCTCACCGAGCAATCGATCGGGAAGTTGTTTCTTGCGGGAGTCCTGCCAGGAATTCTGCTGATGACGCTCTTCATTCTCGTCATCATGATCGTCACCGCCATCTGGCCTCATCTTGGACCCGCCGCCGCCGTCATGCCACGCCGAGAGCGGATGCAGGCGGTTTTCCGGTCCCTGCCTTTCATCCTCGTCGTTCTCACCACCATTGGCGGCATATATCTGGGCGTATTCACGCCTATGGAATCCGCCGGGGTCGGCGCCATCGCCACCTTCTTTGTCGCGCTGTGGCGGCGCTCGCTGAGCTGGAGCCGCATTCGACTGGTGCTGGTGGAAACCACAACGACGACCGCGATGATTTACATCATCCTGATCGGCGCCAGCATATTCACGCCATTTCTGGCCCGCACCGGAATCCCATCCGCACTTTCAGCCGCGATGCTCGATCTCGAGCTTGGCGTCTTTGGCAGCATGATGCTTCTGATGGTCGCCTATCTCATTCTCGGCACGTTTCTCGACGGCTTCGCGCTGCTCGCACTCACACTGCCAATTGTATTTCCGGTGATCGTCTCGCTCGGGCTTGATCCTATATGGTTCGGCGTTTTCATGGTTGTCGTGCTTGAAATGGCACTGATTTCGCCACCCGTAGGCATGAATGTCTTCGTGCTCAAATCCATCGTGCCCGACATCTCGCTCAGCCACATTTACACCGGAACGCTGCCTTTCTTGCTGGCAATGATCGTTCTGATCGTCCTGCTCGTTCTCTGGCCAGACATTGCTCTGTTCCTTCCGGAGACTATGGGCCGATGACCATCGCTCGCTTCAACTATGTCACCCCAGTTCGCTTCGGTTTCGGGGCTCTATCGGTGCTCGCCGACGAGCTGGGACATTTGGGCGTCGGCCGGTTTCTTTTGGTTACCGATCCGGGCATCGTAGAGGCGGGGCTGGTCGAACGCGTGACCGCGGTGGTGAAGCCCGCAGCGATCTTCGATCAGACGCCAAGCAATCCGACCGAGGCCGCAGCGATCAAAGCGCTTGCGGCGTTCCGCGAGGCGGAGTGCGACGGTGTCGTCGCGCTCGGCGGCGGCTCATCGATCGATCTGGCCAAGGCTGTCGCCTTGCTGGCAACGCATTCAGGCGTGCTCGCCGACTATGTCATAGGGGGCGGAAGCGCAGATGCCATTGGTCCGACGAGCCCCATCATTGCGGTTCCAACGACGGCGGGGACGGGAGCCGAGGTCGGACGTGCAGCTTCGCTGACCCTGCGAAACGGGACCAAGGCCGCCTGTGTGAATGCCCACCTTATTCCCAGATGCGCAATCTGCGACCCGGATTTGACCCTGAGTCTTCCGCCGATGTTGACAGCATCGACCGGTATCGATGTGCTGTGCCACGGGATCGAAGCCTATTTCTCTTCGACCTTCAATCCGCCGGCCGATGCGATCGCTCTCGATGTCGTTTCCCGTTCGGCGCGAAGTCTGCCCGAAGCTGTACGCAATGGAAACAACCGCGATGCAAGGAGCGAGATGCTCCTCGCTGCGGTTATGGGTGGAATGGTGTTTCAGAAAGGTCTGGGCGCCATTCATGCCCTCACTCATCCCCTCGGCGCTCTCGGCTATCCCCACGGCACCCTCAACGCCATCGTGCTGCCGCACGTTCTGGCGATCAACGAAAAGCTCGCTCCTGCGCGCGCCACGGAGCTTAAGTCGGCGCTCGACAACGTTTCTGGCAAAAGCCTGTCGGTATGGACAAACGATTTTATCGCCGCTTTGGGCTTGCCGCAGCGCCTTTCTGCATTAGGAATGACACGAGATGGATTCTCTGACTTTGCCGAAAAGGCCGAGCGCGAGCATCTTAACAAGACAAACCCGCGGCCGCTGACCGCCGCGGAGTTTTTGACGATTCTGGAGGCAGCATATTGACGGATACACCCGTCCCGGCCGAACACGACGACGCCTTGCCCCAGGGCGAGGCCGAGATCGGAGAACTTGGACGCCAGACCGGCTACCTGCTCCGCCGGGCCAGTATGACCTATACGACCCACTGGATGTTAAGCACCCGCGCGACCAGCATCGCCGGACTAACCCCTGTTCAGGCGGGCATGCTCATTCTCATCGAGGAAAATCCCGGGCTTACCCAGATCGAACTGGCGCGATTGCTGAATGTCGAGGGGTCAACGCTGTGGGCGCTTGTCGCCAAACTGCGCGAGATGGGCCTCGTGCAAAGATACCGTCAACCCGGGGACAGGCGGGCTTTCGCGTTGCATCTGACCAAGCAGGGTAAGCGCGCGCTCGTCCAAACGACCGCCCTGCTTGCAGACCATCAGGAAGCGCTGCTCCAGCGCCTTACGCCCGATCAACGGGCGCAGCTCAATCAGTCGCTCAAACTGATCATCGCGGCCGGGGAAGTGGAGAATCAAAGGCTGGCCGAGATGGCGCCACAATAATCCTCGGCAACAGGCTGGCGGGCATCACGCTGGGTCAGCTTCCTCAGCGAGGACCGACCAATTCCTGCGTCATGAATGCCGCTTTTTTTTCAACAACAACGCGTCTTCCGCCGTAGCATCAAGAGGAGATGCGTCTTAGCGCCTTCAAAGCCGATCTTTGCAGAGCGCGAGTAATTGTGGCCTGCCGCGAGAGATGCCCCCTGCCCTACAATGTAAATACGCGTGGCCGTGGCGCGCGCTTAAGATTCTTGTCGCGGAAGTAACGTCATTCTGCATCCAGCGCCGTGTGGCGGAACGGCAATGATCCGCTCGCCACCGAACGACGGCGCGAGCGGATATGTTGCTTCACAGGTCACGATATTGGCAGTGCCGAGGCCACTAGAAGCCGCGAAAGCAATCAGAGCCTGCAGCGTATTTTCGTTAGGTGCGGGGTTGGCTGCAGCTTACTCCCGCTAACACCCTGTCCAGCAAGCGATGTTTCGAAAAGACATGCGTCCAGAGACCCATGACCTGGGCTTCGTGTTTCTTCTACCATGCAGGACGCTGTTTTCTCGTGGTTCAGATGGGTTCCGTTACGTCTTCCCTCCCCGGCAGGCGGCTCCATATAGGGTCTACGAGCACCAAGGAGTATCGTCAGGCGTAGTCGGGCTCAACCGATTGAGCCACCATCGACGACACTGACGGGCATCAGAAGATGACGAGCCTCGCCCCCATCCCCATTGATGAGATCAATCAGCATCTTGCTGACCTCCTGGCCGATTTCGTAAGCAGGCGAGGAAACGCTACACAGGGTTGGCTTCGAGAATTTCTGGAACAGGAAGGCGTTGTAGCCGGTGACCATCAATTCCGACGGCACGGAAAGACCGCATCGCTCCGCAGCCTGCATCGCCGCAAGGCCGAGCTGGTCATTGCCACCCATAACGGCATCGGTGTTGGGATGACTTCGCAACCAGGTTTCGATCTGGCGAATGGACAATTCGAAATCATCTTCGCTGCATGACAGGTGATCGATACGTGCCCGCTTTCCCGCAGCGGCAACTGCCGCGGCTGCCCGTCTCTCCATAGCCGGCCAGACCTGGCGGGAAGCGGCAAACAAAATTCGCTTGGCGCGCTTGTCGATCAGACGTTCGACAAGCATCCCCGCCCCTACACCATCGTCCTGACAGACCGAAGAGACTTCAGGCAGATCAGGTGGTGGGGCGTCCTGGATGACGACCATCGGCAGCTTGAGCTGTGCGAGTTTTTTATAAACCTGCACCCTCTGCTCACGCTCACCTGAGACCATCACCGCAAATCCGTCATAGCCGAAGCTGCGCTCCATCAACGTGTCGAGGGCTTTGAGGTTGCGCAACCCGTTCACCATGAGGCTGTAGCCGATGGTGGCGAGAAAATTGCTCATCCCCGCAGCAACCTGGGTGATGTAGGGATCGTCGAGAAAACGCCGATCGGGATGCAACACCGTCAGGCCGAGCGCGAATTCCTTTTGCAGCCGCAAGCTGCGACCACTGCGCTGAGGGCGATAATTAAGCTCACGGACAGCTTCGCGTACCCGAGCCGCCACCTCGTCGCCGACACGCGCCATGCGCCCGTTGATGACATTGGACACCGTCATCACGGAGACATTGGCGAGTTTTGCCACGTCCTTAAGGCTCGGTTTTGACGACCGCCCCACGGCGGACTTCTTGGCCATATCGCGTTCGACCCAATTGCCCCGTCACAGCGGCCCTACAAGCAGCTGTGATTGATATACGCCGAATTACAGCCTGGCGGGTCGGGAGACTGTGGACAACTGAAAGCTTCTGCATCGGTAAATGCGTTTATTCGCTCGCCCGGATGCCGCTCTCGGCACATCAGCGCCTTCACTCCGTGTAAAGTGTTTTCACCAGTTCGATCGCAGATTGCCGGAAAACGGCTTCTGCATCCTTCGAAACATAGCAAGCAAGCTCCACCTCATAGCCGCCTTCGGCATAGCAATCGGCAGGCGGCAAATACCCCTCGGTCCCGTTTGTATACCCTCCTACGAAAGTCATCGCGAAGGGCGACGCTTCCCGGATGGCTAGTCCCGTGGCAGAAAAGATCTCCATCGGAGCCGACACCAGAACCACATCGCCAATGCGCAGGGCGCGTATCGGAATGGGCACCGTCGAAACGCCCTGCACACGCCGGGCCATGACGAGCATGATATCGTCGCGCCGTGCCCGGAAATGAATATCGGCAAGCGTGTCATGGTCCACGCCTTCATTCTTCAACGCGTGGAGCTCCGACTTGGTCGCGGCCGCGCGTTCTTCAAGAACGTCGATGGACTCGAACGGCTTGACGGGCAGCTCGGCCACGGCTTCGGCAACGCGGATTGTCGCGGGGTTGTCGGCAAGCACCGTCTTCTTTTGAATGCCTAGCGGAGCACCCGATTCCACCACATGGCTGTATTCCATGCGGTAGTTCATCGGAGACATCGCGGTGAGCGTGGTGGCTGCATCTGCCGCGATCCGGTTGCCGATCTGCTCGGCAAGCCGGACATCGCCGCTCAGCGCCTCGAACGGAATCTGATCCCCAGCACTGCCCTGCAGAAACAGACAGACACCCCCGACGAGCTTTTCCACGCCTTCTTTGAGCGCCCCGGGGAATTCGGCGCTGATCGCCGTATTCTGGTGAGCGAGCACGATTGGATGCGTGCCGTAACCCACCACGCTTGCGATCGTATTGCCGTCGAGATCGTCGAAACGCAGGAGCGCTATCGTGGTGTCGCGCAATCCGCCTTGATGTGGGCTGACCACCATGCGTCCTTCCGGCGTGGAGAAACGCCGGTTCCGCGTAACTTCGCTTGCGCCATACCCGAAGGCCACCCGTGCAGGCTGCAAGCTCTCCACCGCGATGCGGCAGGCCGAAAGAACGGCGTTCCGGCACTTTTCGCGCCATGACGGCATCAGGTTCATGCCGGGCATGTCCGGCGACAGACCATTGGTCGTCTCCGCATCCCAGACGGGGGCGCTGTGTGTGTGCGTTGCCCCTATCGAAACGAGAGCAGCCGGAACGCCGGTTTCACGCTCGATTTCCGAACGCAGTTCATCACAGACACGTGTGGGCAATCCCGTCAGATCGAGATCGCAGACCAGAATTTTCGTTCCGTCGTTTTCAAGGCAAAGTGCTGTCGCATGCAGCGGCAGGTGAATGCTCTCGGCCAGATCAACGGTACGCGCCCCCCACAGGATATGAGGGATGCCCACCGGCGGCGTCATGTCCGCGCGGCCCACTCCACAATTCAACAAGGTTCCCTCCTTCATCATACGTAATCCCGCGCCACCGCGGCCCCGCGCCGACCCTTGAGAAGTTCAAAATCGCACCCTTCATCCGCCTGCAAGATGTGATCGGAAAACATCCGCTCGAACCCGCTGGCGGGCGGCGCAGCCGGCACCCAATCTGCCTTGCGACGGGCAAGCTCCTCGTCGGGCACTTCAAGCACGATGGAGTTTGTCGATGCATCAATGGAAATCATGTCACCGTTTTCCACCAGCGCGAGGGGGCCGCCGATAGCCGCCTCCGGTGATACATGGAGGATGACCGTGCCATAGGCCGTGCCGCTCATTCGCGCATCGGATATGCGCACCATGTCAGTCACGCCTTTCTGAAGCAGCTTGCGGGGCAGCCCCATGTTCCCCACCTCCGGCATGCCCGGATACCCGCGCGGACCGCAATTCTTCAGCACGAGAACGCTGGTTTCGTCGACGTCGAGTGCAGGATCATCGATCCTTGCGTGGTAGTCATCGATGTCCTCGAACACCACCGCCGCGCCGCGGTGCGTCATCAACGACGCTGTCGCGGCCGAAGGCTTCATAATCGCTCCATTGGGAGCCAGATTGCCTCGCAGCACCACGATCCCCCCATCCGCGGTAAGCGGTTCGGAAAAGGGACGAATGACCTCTTCATTGAGCACCCGGATCGCGCTGTTGTTCTCGGCAATCGTACGGCCATTCACCGTGAGGCAATCCGCGTGAAGACGCTCCGCATCGAGAAGCCTTCTGAGCACTGCCTGCATGCCCCCGGCATTGAAGAAGTCTTCCATCAGAAAGCGGCCCGAAGGCATCAGATCAACAATGGTCGGAATGTTGCGGCCAATGCGGTTCCAGTCATCGAGCGAGAATGGCACCTCGACCCGCCCCGCCAATGCCTGCAAATGGATAACCGCATTGGTCGATCCACCGATTGCAGCGTTTGCGCAGATTGCATTTTCGAACGCCTCGCGCGTCAGGATTTGCGACATGCTCAGTCCCTGGTGAACCATCTCGACAATGCGCCTGCCGCTCATGAACGCCAGCACGCGCCGCCGTGCATCCACAGAGGGGATGGCCGCGTTTCCTGGAAGCGT